>NZ_JALDUM010000002.1:54752-380879 GCF_023109515.1 Streptococcus mitis | reverse complement strand
AACCCGTGTTACCGCCGTGAAAAGGCGGTGTCTTAACCCCTTGACCAACGGACCTGAGTTGTTTTCAACTCTTACTATTATACAGACTTTTTCAGACTTGTCAACACCTTTTTCTGTTTTTTTCTTTTTTTTGCATAGCTTCTTACCGAGTACGGATATCAAACTCCTTAAACACAATACGTAAGTCTTTTAATACTCTTTGACGCCCTCGGAAGCGTTCATGTCTTAAGACGCGTTCTAACTCTTCTTGTTGCTCTTTACTTTGTTTGTTTCTATAATCTCTTAGTGTCTCATGAAAGAGATAATAATCATCTAGCCACAGACCTCCCTCACTGATACGATGACTAATCTCACCTACTTCTTCATAGGGTTCTTTATCATATCTTCGTTTTTGACTTTCCTGCTTACGGATATAGTCTAGAATTCGATTCCGGAACTTAGTCTTAAAATATTTCCTTAAACGAGGAATATCTTCTACTAGCTCTTCTTCTCTACTGATCAATTCATGTAAGCAAATCATTCCCTCTTGGTCCCAATCCGATAGCTCCCATAAATGAAGGTAATATTCATTTCTACTTTTATATACAATTCCCTGGACTTCTTTATACAATTCTTTAAACATAACGTTCCCCTTTCTAGATACAGTCTAACAGATTCGGAAACACTTTTGTCCCATTTCCCCATTCTGTTCCCTACACCGTCTAAACTGCACAAAAAAAGAGAGGTCTTGCCTCTCTTTGGGTTATTTCTCATCATTCATTTTTGACTTTACTTCATCATAGGATAGTGCATGTGATTCCTCTTCTACTGTTTCAGGCATCTTTCCTGTTTCGTAAAGAGATTTAATTTGCGTACTATCCAATGTTTCGTATTTCAATAATGCTTCTGCAATCAACTTGTGAGTTTCACGATTTGACTGAATAATTTCAGCAGCTTTATTTCGTGCTTCATTTAATAATGAACGAACTTCTTCGTCAATTTCATAAGCTGTTTGTTCTGAAATTGATTTTTGAGGGCTCTGTGCACCAAACATAGCATGGTTTCCTTCATATTGTACTGGGCCAAGTTTTTCACTCATACCGTACTCTGTAACCATTGCACGCGCCATTTGTGTCGCCTGTTCAAAGTCGTTTGAGGCTCCTGTAGTTTGGACATTAAAGATAATTTCTTCAGCTACACGTCCACCCATTAAGCCAGCCAATTGCTCTTTCATATCTTCTTTAGAAAGAAGCATTTGGTCTTCCTTAGGAAGTGCAATCATATAACCGCCTGCACGGCCGCGTGGTACGATAGTAACTTTATGAACAACACGGGCATTCGACAAAACTAGACCAACAATGGTATGTCCTGCCTCATGGTAGGCAACTAATTCACGTTCTTTTTGTGAAACTGTCTTATCTTTCTTAGAAGGTCCAGCAATAACTCTATCTTCTGCTTCATCAATATCTGAAGCATCAATTATCGATTTATTGCGACGAGCAGCGACTAAAGCCGCTTCATTCAATACATTCTCTAAATCAGCACCAACAAAGCCTGGAGTTTGTTGAGCCACTAATTTCAAATCAACATCTTCTGCTAAAGGCTTGTTCTTAGCATGAACTTTCAAGATTGCTTCACGACCCTTAACATCAGGACGGCCAACCAATACTTTTCTATCAAAACGTCCTGGACGCAAAAGGGCAGGGTCTAGTACATCTGAACGGTTTGTCGCAGCAATGACGATAATCCCTTCATTTCCCTCAAAACCGTCCATCTCAATCAAGAGTTGGTTCAAGGTTTGTTCACGTTCGTCATTACCTCCGCCAAGACCGACTCCACGTTGACGTCCAACAGCATCAATTTCATCGATAAAGATAATAGCTGGTGCTGCTTTTTTGGCATCTTCAAAAAGAGAACGAACACGGCTAGCTCCAACTCCAACAAACATTTCTACAAAGTCAGAACCTGAAATACTAAAGAATGGAACACCTGCTTCTCCGGCGACTGCTTTAGCAAGCAAAGTCTTACCTGTTCCTGGAGGTCCCTCTAACAGAACACCTGCTGGAATACGGGCCCCAAGTTTTGTAAATCGTTTTGGATCTTTTAAGAATTCAACAACTTCAACTAGTTCTTGTTTTTCTTCCTCAGCTCCAGCAACATCTGAAAATCTTACTTTAATATCTTCTTTATTTGCAGCTTTAGCCTTACTACGTCCAAAACTCATTGGGTTACGGCTATTATTTCCTCCCATATTTCCCATCATAGAGAATAGGAAGAAGAATAGAATTCCGAATGGCACAATGGATACAAGAATATTAATCCACATACCACTCGAACTTTCATGCTTAATAGTTACTTCCGCTTTATGCTCAGAAGCAAGCTTTTGCAATTCTGATACTGTAGTATCTGAAGGAAGAATAATACTTGAAAATTTCTCTACTGTTGTAGCAGAAGGAGAAAAGAACTGGATACCTGTTTCTTCTTTACTTGTTTTAGGATTTTTATAGACACCCGAAACCTCGATAACACTTCCATTTGGTTGGTAGGTTAATTCTTTTACGTTGTCATCGGTAATTTCTTTTACCAATTCTGTATAATTAATTTGCTCACTTTTCCCTGCAACACTACCTGTACTAAAATACTGATAAGCTGTAACTAGGAAAAAAATAAGTAATAACCATAGAAAAGGATTTTTAATTAAACCATTATTTTGTTTTTTCATTAAAAATTGTTCTTTCTAATTTGAATATACTTCTTCTTTCAATACTCCAACATATGGAAGGTTACGATAATTTTCTTTGTAGTCTAAACCATAACCTACTACAAACTCATTTGGAATAGTAAAGCAAGTATAGTCTGCCTCAATTTCTACAACACGTCCTTCTGGTTTATCCAACAAGGTTGCAATCTTAACAGAAGCTGCATCTCTTGCAATAAACATATCTCTTAAACTCTTCAAAGTTTGACCTGTATCAATGATATCTTCTACAAATAAAACATGTCTTCCTTTGATATCTTGAGTTACATCTTGCTTGATATTGATGACACCACTACTTGCTGTTCCACCATGGTAGCTAGAAACCATCATGAAGTCCATTTCAATATGTGTGTCGATATGTTTAACCAATTCAGCCATAAAAGGAATAGATCCTTTTAAAATCCCAACTAAAATTGGATTTTTTCCTGCATAGTCTTTGGTTAATTGAGCACCTAATTTTTTAGCAGCTTCTGTAATTTCATCGTGTGAAACGAGGATTTTTTTAATATCGTTTTCTAACATTTTTTTACCTATCTATTTTTTCTATATAAAGTACAGTGTTCATTATATCATTTTTCGTGTTTTTACTCAAATTACTGGTCGCAATTCCCAAAATTGAGACAATTTCACCAAATTGCTCAATAATCAGAGCTGATTTTCGCTTTTCCATAGGGATTTTCAAATCAATAAATAGACGTCTGAGTTTTTTTCTATGCCTATTTTGAATCAAAACATCTCCTGTTTTTCGATGACGAATGTATATGGATGTTTCGCGTGAAACAGGTACCTGCTGAATTAATTCACCTTCTAAAGGAAGTCCAAAGGAAAATAAATAACCTTGGTAAGATGCCTGATTTTGATAGTGTAGCACAAGTTCATCTTCTTTTTCATCAGACTGAGGACTGATTTTACAAATCCGAAACTGTTGATACTCTTTTACTAATTCATAACCATTTTTAAGCGGATGACGATACTGGCTTTTAGTTTTTAAAATTTGTCTAACTTCTTCAAACTGAGCTTTTGTAAGATTCAAATCTGGAAAACGATTCAGATAAGTTTGAAGTAAAACTCTTTGTGTCAACTCAGAGTAAGACAATAGCTGATCTAAATTTTCTACATCAATATTCTTTGATAATTCAGCTATAGCTAAGTCATAATCTAAAATTTCATTGCCGATGCTTAAGATTGCATCTCTAAATCTAGGATTTTCTTTTTCTAATTCTGGTAAATAAGAGTTTCGAATACGATTTCGAAAATAATGATTTTCCTGGTTTGATATATCTTCAAAGTGAAAAATGGGTGGAAAGTCTTTTTTCTGAAAATGCAAGAAGGGTCTAATGATTTCTATCTCTCCGACTACTTGCTTCTCCTTAATTCCTGATAGATAGCGCAAACGAGTGCCTCGAATCAAACGCATCAAAATCGTTTCCACCTGATCATCCGCATGGTGGGCAGTGACTAAAGCTGTCGCACCTGTCTTTTTCATGACTTCTTGACAAAAATCATAACGAAAATGTCGAGCACGGGCTTCTGAAAATTCACCTAAAAAATTGCTGATATAAATAGGAAGCTCTGCTTCAGCAGCCAACTTCCTTAATTCCTGTTCTTCCCAATCTGATTCTACTCTCTGCTTATGATTCACATGAGCTAGAATCAATTCAATTTCTAACTCTTTTTTATAGGTAGATAATAACTTAAATAGAAACATAGAATCTAATCCACCAGAAAGAGCTAGCACCACCTTAGCATGCTTTTTGAAATATCCCTTCTTGAGAAAATGATTTAAAAAATCTTGTTCCCTCATTTTAGAACCTCATAAACATCCTTGGCTATCTTAGAAATCGTATCATAATCAGAATTTTTAGTGAAAATAGAAAGAATAAATGGAGAATCTGCATAGACAACACCCGTATCATGCTTAAATTCATCCGCATCTCCAATTTTATGAGCTACTTTAACAGAAACACCTTTGGCAATTCTCTCATTATCAAAATCTGTTTTAGTCAAAGAATCCAATACAAATCCATTTTGGTTATAAATAGCTTCCATGACTTTCCCAGCCATTTTAGAAGAAATCAATTTTTCTTTTGAATCCCAATCATCTCCCATAATAGCAGACATCTTAGACTTGAATGTGACATCAGATTGATTTGAAATGTAATATCCCAATAGATTATGAGCTACATTATCAGATTCTTTTGATACTTTCGTAATTAAATCTTTTAGAGAATACTCTTTATTATCCTCTTTTTTAGGAAGGCTACCACTTCCCTCTGGTTTATAAGAACCTGGAAAATCATTGACTGCAGATACGTATTTTATAGTCGTGTCTAACTGATAAAGACCCTCATTTATTTTTTCTTGCGTATAATAAAGATAAGGGAGTTTCAAAACACTAGCTGCATACATCTTTTCATCTTGATTGATACCAGCTTCTTTTCCAGTAGTCAGTTGCTTAACATAAATAGAAAATGAATCCTTCTGATATTTTTCCGATAACATTTCTTGGACTTTACTCATCCGATTATCTTCTTCAGAAGTTGATTCTTTAGCTACCCATCCAGCCTGATCAATATGTAGAAATTCTCTTCCTTCTACAAACATGGTCTTATCGATTGATACCTGAGAATAAGCTGATAAGGATGATTTCACTTCTTTTAAGTCATAAGGACTATTGTACAGTTTAAAATCAGATTCTAACCATACTTTTTTTATTGTTGAAGTTACCTCTGATTGATCATATAAAAATCGTTTGTCCGCAGCTATAAATTGATGATTTGATAGCTTAAATACCGGAATTCCTTGTTTATTTAAGCGCCACTCGGTTATTTGAAAACTTGTTTGGGGAGTCAATTTTCCAGATTCCACTACTAAATCTTCATTCGCATAAACAGGAACTTCTCCAAAAACCATAGGGGAACTTAATTTTTCTCTAAAATAAATACCAAAGTCAGATTGTGAAAGGTAATAAATTTCTTTTGAAGTATAGACTACTTCTTTTTCTGTGCTAACGACTTTTGAAATGGTCAAAAAACTCGGTAACAACAAAATAATTAAGAATTTACGCATTCTTCCTTTCCTTTTCTTCTTGTAAACGCAATAGTTGATTTTTATCAGACAACTCTTCTAGTTTTTCATCCGATAGACTCAAAAATTGCTCAATTACGTCTAATAAATTTTCCATTTTATCACCTTGGGAGCAAGTCAGGAATCGTATAAACAGCTTCCCGATTCTTAGAATAATAATATTTTGCACGCATGTATTTAGCAGCGTAATCTTCATCTTTCAACTTTGTAGCAAAAGCTGTCTCTTTCTCCTTTTCCTCACTCAAGGTTTGATACTGAGTTTGCAAGTCTGATAACTGTTGACGTCTTTGGAGTAATTGGTGATAGCTTTGGGCAAGATTATAAGTTGGTAAAATGAACAATAAAATCATCAAAATAAGAACCCAACCCATGAAACGATTACGTTTTTGTCGTTCCTTCATCAGATAGCGACGACGTTGGTGCTCATTTTGAATAAAAGAATTATTCAATTGTACGATATTTTTAGACATTTTCTTCTACCCGTGTTTCACTGATAATTTCATACATGCCTGCTGCATCTTCTTTTTTTGTACTATCTTTCATCTCCAGTACTTTTACAAGTAGCAACTTATTTCCAAAACGAATTTCAACTTGGTCATTAACTTTCAAATCCGTTGAACTTTTGGCCAAGATTCCATTTACCTTGATTCTGCCTTTATCTGCTACTTCTTTTGCGACTGTACGACGCTTGATAATTCTTGATACTTTTAAATATTTGTCTAGTCTCATTTTTATTACCTCAAATTATTATTGTACCATTTTTATCCCTTTTTTAGAAGAAAAATGTTAAATGGAAATTGCTTCCTTTGATTCTTTTATCTCTAATAAACTTTCTCCAAAAATGAGCAGATCTTCTAAAATTTCATAGTCCTTCTTGTTTCGGATATCAAACACAACTTCCATTAATCCCTTATTCTCAGCTATGGCTGCTTTTAAGTCCGTTGCGGATAAAGCTTTAAAATAATCTTGAGCCAAAAACAATCGCTGAGTAATTTTTTCAAATTGAACTGTAATCTTATTTTCTTTTCGTTCCACACGTTGAACAAATACCTTATCAAGATAAGACTTAACCAAACCAATCTCTAAAAGATAGGCTACCACGTCTGGGTACTCTCCAAATCGGTCCATCAACTCTTCTTGTAATTCTTCGTAGTTGACACGGTTGTCAATTTGACGAATTTTCTTGTAAATTTCAATCTTATGTCGTTGATCAGAAATATAGGTATCAGGAAGATAGGCATCAATTTGTAAAATCAATTCGGTATTTCCTTTGGTTCTTGTGTTCCCATTACCATGTCGTTTAGCAATAGCTTCCTCCAATAACTGCGAATACAATTCAAAACCAACAGAATCAATGAAACCAGACTGGGATTTTCCTAAAAGATTTCCTGCTCCGCGAATCGAAAGATCTCGCATTGCAATCTTAAATCCAGAGCCCAATTCTGTAAATCCTTTAATCGCTTCTAATCTCTTCTCGGAGACTTCACTGATTGATTTTTCTGGACGATACATGAGATAGGCATAAGCAATACGATTACTACGACCGACTCTTCCTCTTAACTGATACAAGGTTGACAAGCCCATATGGTCCGCATTTTCAATAAATAAAGTATTGGCATTTGGAATGTCCACCCCTGTCTCAATAATGGTAGTTGTCACCAAGATATCATACTGACCTTCAATGAAACCCAGTAGAGTATTTTCTAACTGAATCTCACTCATTTGCCCATGAACATACCCAATCGAAGCCTCTGGAATCAACTCCTGTAATTCTGAAACCTTCTGATCAATTGTGTCAACTTTATTGTAAAGATAGTAAACTTGACCTCCACGGTCCATTTCACGTAAAACAGCATCACGAATCACACTATCATTCTTTTCCAAAACATAGGTCTGAACAGGATAGCGATTAGTCGGCGGAGTTTCAATAACAGACAAATCTCTGATTCCCAGCATAGACATATGGAGGGTACGAGGGATTGGAGTAGCAGTCAAAGTTAGGACATCCACTTGTTTCTTCAGTTCTTTCAAGGTTTCCTTATGCTTGACACCAAATCGTTGTTCCTCATCAATAATCATCAAGCCTAAATCAGCAAACACAACATCTTTTGACAAAACACGATGGGTTCCAATCAAAATATCAACTTGACCCTTTTTCAATTTTTCAAGTGTTTCAGTCTGCTCTTTTTTACTTCTAAAACGACTCAACACATCAATATTAACTGCAAAATTTTGGAATCTCTCTTTAAAATTTGTATAGTGTTGTTGCGCTAAAACCGTCGTCGGAACTAGAACGACAACTTGTTTATGATCATTGACCGCCTTAAAGGCTGCACGCATTGCAACTTCAGTCTTCCCAAAACCAACATCTCCAACTAGAAGTCGATCCATGGGATGAGAATCCTGCATATCTCTCTTGATTTCCTCAATACTACGAAGTTGATCATCCGTTTCAACATAAGGGAAGGCATCATCAAAAGCATTTTGATTATCATCATCAGCTGAGAAAGCAACCCCCTTCAACTGACTACGCTCAGAATAAAGCTTGATTAAATCGTCAGCTATATCCTCTACCTGGTTCTTAACTTTTTGCTTAGCCTTTTTAAAATGACCATCATTTAATTTATTAAGTTTTGGAGCTTTCCCATCACTTGAAACATATTTTGACAGTAACTGAATCTGCTCAACTGGGATGGAGATTTGATCCCCATTTTGATATTGAACACTGACATAATCACGGTGAATCCCTTTGATTTCAATTGTTTCAATGCCTAGATATTGACCAATTCCATGAATATGGTGAACAACGTAGTCTCCTTTTTCAAGTTCATTGTAATCTTTTAATCTCTCTGCGTTTGAAACATGTTGTCTTCGAAAACGACGTTTTAATTTCTTTTGAAAAATCTCATGTTCAGTGATCAAGAGAATTTTTTCATCTACAAAATGAAAACCATGTCTTAGATTACCCTCAATGAAGTTTACAGATTCTTTACAGATACTTGACTTATCTCTGGAATCCAATTTAATCTGGTATTCCTCTAAAACACCCTCCAATGTTTTACTTCCCATTGAATTGCTAGACTGCAGAATAATGGTGTAGTCCATTTTTTTATATCGCTCAATTTCTTCTTTAAGAAAAGAAAATTGATTGAAAAACTCCTGCATGGGAAATTGATTAAATTGATAAATGTGATCAAACTTGAGATTTCCTAACCCTTTTTGGAGATTGGAGAAAAAGGTAACTGGACTTTGTTTTTTATAGGTTTGTTCTGTATCTGCAAAATACTGCATATCAGAAAATGATTTACCATTCTGTAAATCTTCTGTAAAGTATTGCGCTAACTCTCTTTCAAAGGCTTCATACTGATTCATCAATTTTTGGTAATCATCAAAAAACACTGGTGTATCTTTTTCAATATAATCAAATATAGTCCATGTTTTATCGTAACATAAAGATAAAAACTTTCGACTATCTGAATGTACTTGTTTTTGATGAAAACTTGACAAAATCTCTTCCAAGTATGATTTTAAAATTGGTGATAAGGTCTTTGAACTTTGCTTTTCTAAAGCTGACTGCCCTCGTAGATAGTCCTTTTCCCTCAAAAGTATATCACTTGCTGGAAAGATAGTGAGTTCTGTTTGATTTTCTTTTGATAATTGTGTTTCTACTTCAAAAGTCCGAATTCCATCTACTTCATCACCAAAAAACTCGATTCGGAAAGGTTCTAACTGAGACATCTCAAAAATATCTAAAATATCTCCTCGAATACTAAACTCACCTTGAGTTTGTACTTGCGTAACTTTGCGATAACCTATTTCCTTTAACTGATGGATAAACGTGTGTTGATCATATTCTTCACCAACTGTTATTTTTACAATACTATCTTTGAATATATTGGGAGACGGTAAAATCAATCGACTTGCTGCGATATTACAAACTAAAATCCCTTTCTTAGATGAATCAGTCAAAAAACGCAAGGCTTCAACCCGTGAAATGATTTTTTCTTGTGAAGACATCAAAAACTCGACCATAGGGGAGTCATCTACTAAAAATGGATAGACAAGTTCCTCACCCAAGACAGATATAAGATCACTAACAAGTCCTTCTGCTTCTCCATAAGTTGACGTCAATAACACAATCTTATCTTCCTGTCTCAAACTACTAGCAATTGCTAAAGCTTTTGTAGAAGTTGACAAGCCTAACATTAATTGTCTTTTCTTATCTGTCAGATTTCGATGCCATTTTTTTATCTGATTATTTTCTGAGAATAAATCTAATAAGGTTAACATTTATCCGTTATACCTCTGCATTGTTTTCTCAAAATTTTTCTCTTGTAAATAGTAGTTTACAGAATCGTCAACTTTGTCAATAGACTGTAAAATACCAATATAATCATCCTTGTCAAAGGTACTCAAAACATGGTTAACAACTGACATTCCATTTTTAGGTCTTCCGATTCCAATCTTAACACGATTAAAGGTTTGGGTTCCAATATGTTGAATAATAGACTTGATACCATTATGACCACCTGCGGATCCCTTTGCTCTTAAACGAATCTTTCCAACTTCCATGTCAAGATCATCATAAATGATGAGTAAATCTTCAATATCCAAACCATAGTAAGTCAATAAAGCATGAACCGCTTTTCCACTTTCATTCATAAATGTCGTTGGTTTGACAAGATAAATTTTTTCTCCATTTAGGAAAAAGGATGCTAGGTCAGCTTGAAATATCTTATCGTGTGTAAAAGTGACATTCTGTTTCTTCGCTAGTTGGTCAATCAACATAAAGCCAACATTGTGTTTTGTTTCAAAATATTTATCTCCTGGATTTCCCAAGCCTACAAGTAATTTGGTCATTTATTTTTCCTTTCAAAAGCCAAAAGGGTTGGAATTTTTTTCCAACCTAATTGACACTATTCATTAATTTTTTTAGACATTAAAGCGGAATTCCATGATATCGCCGTCTTGAACGATATATTCTTTTCCTTCTTCACGCAAGCGTCCAGCTTCTTTTACAGCCTTTTCAGATCCGTATTTCACTAGATCCTCATATGACATAGTTACTGCACGAATAAATCCTTTTTCAAAGTCTGAGTGGATAATACCAGCTGCTTGAGGAGCCTTCATACCACGTTTGAAGGTCCAAGCGCGAACTTCTTTTTCGCCAGCTGTGAAGTAAGTTCCCAGTCCAAGCAAGTGGTAAGCTGCACGAGTCAACTTGTCAACGCCTGATTCTGTCAACCCAAGTGCTTCAAGAAACTCTTGCTTGTCTTCTTCGTCTAACTCAGAAATTTCTTCCTCAGCACGCGCAGAAATAACGACTACTTCAGCATTTTCTGTCGCTGCGAATTCACGAATTTGTTTAACATAGTCGATAGAGTCAGGTTCTGAAACCACATCCTCGTCCACATTAGCAACATAGAGCACTGGTTTAGTCGTTAACAGGAAGAGACCTTTGACAACCTTTTGTTCCTCATCTGTAAATTCAATAGTTCGAGCTGATTTTCCATCTTCAAGAACAGGTTTAATCTTTTGAAGAACATTAAATTCTGCTACTGATTCTTTATCTTTTTGCGTACGTGCCATCTTTTCTACACGCATATAGCGCTTATTAACTGATTCTAAGTCAGCAAGAATCAACTCTAGGTTAATAGTATCAATATCTGCCAGTGGATCCACAAAGGCGTCTTCACGTCCTTGCTCGCGCATCACATTTTCATCATCAAAAGCACGAACTACATGAACAATCGCATCTACTTCACGGATATTAGCCAAGAATTTATTCCCTAGCCCTTCTCCTTTTGAAGCTCCTTTTACAATCCCTGCGATATCTGTAAATTCAAATGTTGTTGGAACTGTCTTTTTAGGAGTAATCATTTCAGTTAGTTTTTGTAGGCGTTCATCTGGAACTTCTACCATTCCAACATTTGGATCAATCGTCGCAAATGGGTAATTTGCTGCCTCTGCTCCTGCTTTTGTAATTGCATTAAATAGTGTTGATTTACCAACGTTTGGCAAACCAACGATACCTGCTGTTAAAGCCATATTTTCTCATTCTCCGTTTTCATTTCAATCCCTAATATTATAACACAAAAAAGGAAAACTTGCTAACCCTCTAACTAAGGGTTTTCAGTCAATAATTTTATTCATTTTTCGATCAAAATCATAGCGTCCCATCATGACAACATGGTCACAATTGCTACATTTGATTTTTATATCTGCTCCTACACGTGTAATTTCCCAACGATTAGCTTTTTTTCCTGTTGACTTGATTGTGCAAGCATGTGGTTTTTTCATTTCAACAAAATTTCCAACTTGATACATACTACTCTCCTTTTCTTTTTCGATTATATCATAAAAGAGGCGAGCCAGGCTCAACCTCTTTCACTTAATTTGTACGAACTGGTGTAATGAGCTGCATGAAGTCCTCATCAGTGTCTGCTGGCACAAGAGTAAATGGACGAACAGCTGAGATAAAACTAATGGTCACTTTTTCGCTATTTAAAGCTTTAAGAGAATCAATCAAGTAAGTTGGGTTGAAACTAATGGTCAAATCTTCACCAGTAACCTGATCAGTATCGATTTCTTCGTTTACTTTACCAACTTCTGGCGAGTTAACATGAGCGCTAACAATACCATCTTTTATTTCAAGTTTCACAGTACCATTTTGAGTAGCACTTGATAAAAGACGAGCACGTTCCATTGACTGGCGTAAGTTTACAACATCAAAAGTAATAGTAGTATTAAAGTCTGTTGGAATCAAACGATCTGTATCAGGATAGTTTCCTTCGAGGAGACGAGTATAGAAGCTAATATTTTCGCTTCTAAAGAGGATTTGGTTATTGGCAAAGAAAATCTCTACAGTTTCGATATCATCTGTAAATACCGCTGAAAATTCGCGTAGAGAACGGCTAGGAATCACGACATCAAAATCATCACTATTTTTCTCAAGCGTTAATTTTTTCTGGCTTAGACGATGAGAGTCTGTTGCAACTGTTTTTAGCTCCTTGTGTTGACTTAATACAAAATGAACACCTGTTAAAATTGGACGACTCTCTTGTGTACTTGCAGCAAATGCTGTTTCATTGATAATTTTCTTGAGTAATTTTGTTTCAAGAACCAAAGGAGTGCTTGCTGAAATTTCTTGGATTCGTGGGTACTGTTCGCTATCTTTTCCTTTTAGGGTAATTTCTGATTTACCACTCGTTAAAACAATTTGATTTTGTTCAATTTCTTTAAAATCAAGACTTACATCAGGTAGACTAGATACCACATTGATAAAGAAAGAAGCTTCAAGAAGGATCGAACCTAAAGAAGTAATTAACAGACCAGCATCTTCATTTTTTTGAGAAATAAAATTTTCAATTGAAATTTGACCATTTGAACCAATTAAAGTAACACCTTCATTGGTCACGTCAATTTTGACGGTTGATAAAATAGGAATAGCATTTTTAGAACTAATAGCTCTCTTAGTTGTATTTAATGCTTGTAGAAATAAATTTTTATTAATTGAAAAATGAATCATGGATTCTCCTTTATTTATTTTTAGTATTAGAAGGATAATAGTAATAATAGAGTCTGTGAAATCTGTGGAAAACAGACTTTAAACAAGTCATATCAAGTTTTTTGGCTTGTTTAAAAAATGTGGATAAAAAAGATAATAAAGTAAAAGTTATCCACAAGTTATTTGATTTTCTTTTTGATTGATTCAATTTCTAAACGTAAATTATCGTCTTCATCAATCAAAGATTTAATTTTGGCATGGGCATGAATAACTGTTGTATGGTCTTTTCCACCAAATTCCTTCCCAATTTTTGGAAGACTATTATCTGTTAGTTCTCTAGATAAATACATGGCTACTTGACGGGCTAACACAATATTTTGAAGGCGTCTACTTCCCTTCATTTCTTTGACGCTGACACCATAAAAGTTACCAACTTCATTTTGAATTTTATCAATTGGGATGACGAGCATTTGGCTAACATCTTGTTTACGTGCTCGAATAGCCTCTGCAGCGATATCGATAGTGATATCCTTGATTTTTTTTACTCTGGCAATTAAAGTGATGTCGTTGATTGCTCCTTCAAGTTCTCGGACGTTTGAATCAAATTGCCCAGCTAGGTATTCTAGGGTATCACTTTGGAAATTGTAGTCTAAATGCTCTGTTTTGCTTTGTAAAATGGCAATACGTGTCTCAAAATCAGGTGGTGTGATGTTTTGCGTCAAGCCCCAGCTAAAGCGCGTGACAAGCCGTTCTTCAAGTCCCTCTAGGTGTTTAGGGCTACGATCACTAGTCAGAACAATTTGTTTTTGATTGTTATGGAGAACATTGAAAGTATTGAAAAATTCTTCCTGAGTTGCAACTTTTTTTCCACTCAGCGATTGAATATCATCAATTAACAAAAGATCGAGGCTACGGTAGGTTTTTTTGAATTTATCCATTTCACCCAGTCTCAGATGTTCAAGAAAGTCGTTGATAAAGCTTTCAGCAGGAATGTACTTAACACGCGCATCGGGAATATTTTTCAAAATCTCATTCCCAATGGCATTGAGTAAGTGAGTCTTACCAAGCCCAGGTCCTCCATAGATAAAAAGAGGATTATAGGTTAAGGCCAAATCTTCAGAGACAGCCAAAGCTGCTGATACTGCCCAGACATTTCCATCCCCCTGAATAAAATTATCAAAGGTATACTTTTCTTTTAATCCAGTATCCGAATAAGGAATAGATGCTAACTTTGGATTATAGTCATAAAGAGTTGAATTTGGAGCTTCTTCAACTTGTGAGATAGTCGTATATTGAGGTTTGATGAAAATATAGTGGGGAGTTATTTCAGCGTCATAAATTTCAAATCCAGCAACTACAATAATATCTTTTAGTTGTTTTTCCCAGACCATTTCCATTTCAGATCGTGGTAAAAATATAGTGGCAACATTTTCCTCTACCTTGATGAGTTCAGCTTGAATAGCATAGAAATCATACATGGATCGAGTCAGTCTTTCTTGAGCAAATTCTAATATACGATTCCAAAATTGTTTTTCTTTCAATCCTTTCTCCTCCTTTACTATTTAAAAGTTTAATGCTAGACTTATTTTACCATAGATAGTAAGAATTTTCCACAAGCTGTGAAAAATAATCCACAATGTTATCAAGTTTTATCCACAGATTGGGGATAAAATCAGAAACTGTTGATTTATTAAGCTTTTTATTGAAAAAAATAGTGGATAACCTTGTGAGATAAAAAAATAAAAGAACAGCCTTATTTCAGGCTGTTGATAATTCTACTGTATTCTTCTTGATTTGAAAAAGAAATAATAATTTTTCCATTGTCTTTTTTAGACAATTTGATTTCTACATCTAATCCGAGTAGTTTTTTTAACTGTTCTTCTTCATTTTGTATGAAATAATCATTTTTTTTCTTTTGTTTTTTCTCTGTCAGAAGAGCTTCTAACTTCCTTACAGAAATGTCTTCATATATAATCCGTTGAAAGAAATAGTCTTGTTGTTCCTTATTCAAGCCAACTAGAGAACGTGCATGGGCTTGTGATAGTTTGCCATTTTCTACTTCTGAGAGGATATGTTCTGGCAAGGACAGCAAGCGAATAGAGTTGCTGATATATGGACGAGACTTCCCCATTTTATCTGCAATTTCAGCATGGGTAAATCCTTTCTCTACAAGAGATTCATAGGCGCGTGCTTCTTCTATTGGATTTAAATTTTCTCTTTGTAAATTTTCAATGATGGACTGGACCATCATCTCTTGGTCTGAGAGCTGTTTAACAACAGCTGGGATAGACGTTAGACCAGCTAAAAGTGAAGCCCGATAGCGTCTCTCTCCTGCAAGGATTTCATAACCAATAACAGGAGATTGACGAACAATAATCGGTTGAATGACCCCATTTTCTTTGATAGACTGTGCTAGTTCATGTAGTTTTTCTCCATCAAATTCTTTTCGAGGTTGATAGGGATTTTTTTGTATATCCGTGATAGAAATCATTTCAAATTTTTCCATGATTCTACACTAACACATCTTTTCTCTTATGTAAAGCTTTCTTTACATAGATGTTAATTAAGATTCTAAATCACCTGAACTCTTGTCAAGTTTAATAGATGTAGTTTCTTCTTTACCGTTACGATAGTAAGTTATCTTAATGGTGTCTCCGATAGAATGATTGTAAAGAGCACTTTGTAAGTCTGTTGATGAAGCAATGTCTTTGTCATCTACTTTTGTAATAACATCGTATTTTTCAAGGTGACCATTGGCAGGCATATTACTTTGTACAGAACGAACAACGACACCAGATGTTACGTTACTTGGAATATTCAGTCTTCTAAGATCACTTGTATTAATATTTGAGAGATTGACCATTTGAATTCCCAAAGCTGGACGAGTCACTTTTCCGTTCTTTTCTAACTGTTCAATAATATTGATAGCATCATTTGCAGGGATTGCAAAACCAAGACCTTCTACAGATGTTCCTCCATTTGTTGCAATTTTACTTGAGGTAATTCCGATAACCTGTCCTTGAATATTGATTAGTGGGCCACCAGAGTTACCTGGGTTAATAGCAGTATCAGTTTGGATGGCTTTTGTAGAAATGGCTTGTCCATCTTCAGATTTTAAAGATACATTTCGATTAAGACTAGATACAATACCCTGAGTGACAGTATTTGCATATTCAGAACCCAATGGGCTACCAATAGCAATGGCAGTTTCTCCTACGGTTAACTTGCTAGAATCACCAAACTCAGCTACTGTTGTCACTTTTTCTGAAGAGATTTTGACGACAGCAATATCAGAGAAAGTGTCCGCTCCGACAATTTCTCCGGGTACTTTAGTTCCATCTGACAAACGAATATCTACTTTGCTGGCGCCATTTATAACGTGATTATTGGTGACGATGTAAGCTTCTTTGTCATTCTTTTTATAAATAACCCCAGATCCTTCACTAGAGATTTGCTGAGAATCTGTGTCAGTATCATCATTACCAAATACGCTATTTTGTCTGTTTGCTGAATAAGTAATAACGGAAACAACAGCATCTTTTACTTTGTTAACAGCCTGTGTTGTTGAATTTTCATTCTTATAGGCAGTCTGTGTAATAGTACTATTGTTGTTAGAGGTACTTACAGTACTTTTTTGAGTTAGTTGGTTTATTGAAAAGCTACCCAAGGCTCCACTAATAAAGCTAATGACGATAACGACTAATAATTGAAACCCTTTTTTGTAAAATGTTTTTAAATGTTTCATATTTGCCTCCATATGTTTGAATTACTGAAAGTATAAACTGACTAGCTTAATTATAACTTAAACACAAAAAGTTTTTCACAGATTGTGGATAACTTTCAAAAATCTGTGGTTTTCTCGGCTAAAATTAACCTTTTGTTTTGTGAATAAGATGTGAAAAAATAGAGAATATGTTAGAATAGAGTCATGAAAATTAAAGTTGTAACAGTTGGGAAACTGAAAGAAAAGTATTTAAAAGATGGTATTGCAGAGTATTCAAAACGAATTTCTCGATTTGCTAAGCTTGAAATGATTGAGCTGGCAGATGAAAAAACACCAGATAAGGCCAGTGAGTCAGAAAATCAAAAGATTTTAGAAATAGAAGGTCAGAGAATTTTATCAAAAGTTGGTGACCGTGATTTCGTTATTGTGTTGGCTATCGAAGGGAAAACTTTCTCATCAGAAGAATTTAGTAAACAATTAGAAGAAGCTTCTATAAAAGGATTTTCTACTCTTACATTTATTATTGGAGGGAGTCTGGGATTAGCACAGGATGTAAAAAAGAGAGCCAATCTCTCTGTTAGTTTTGGCCGTTTAACCTTGCCCCATCAGTTAATGAGACTAGTCCTTGTTGAACAAATCTATCGGGCTTTTACAATACAGCAGGGCTCGCCCTATCATAAATAGAAAATTGACTTTCAATTGAATTTTTGGTAGAATAGCTATATTAGGTCTCATAGCTCAGCTGGATAGAGCATTCGCCTTCTAAGCGAACGGTCGCAGGTTCGAATCCTGCTGGGATCAATATAGTAGCAAAGCTGGGAATTTTCCCGGCTTTTTTCTTAAAAAAGTACACTTGGGGAGAAAAAAATGACAGTTGAGAGAATTTTATCTAAAACGAAATTCCATTTTGTATAATAGTTTTTGTAAGTTAGCTTACAAGAAAAAAACATTTAAGGAGATTTTATTATGAAAAACACAGTTAAATTGGAACAGTTTGTAGCCTTGAAGGAAAAAGACTTGCAGGAGATTCAAGGTGGGGAAAGTAGACTTCCAAAAATCCGCTTTGATTTTATTTTCCCACGAAAAAAGTAATGAAATAAGGGGAAAGAGTAATGAATTTATTTGGAGTTGGGTTAGTTATTGTTTATTTTTTAATTATTAGTCACAGTTACCGTTTAATTTGTAAAGGTCAAATAAATAGAAAAGAACTATACGTTTTTAGTGCTTATATATTACTAACAGAAATAGTACTTGATTTTCCATCATATCTTCTACATTTAGATGACTTAGGGATTGTAAAATTTTTATTTCCTTTGATATTATATTCCTATTTTCGATGGATTAAACAGTATGAGAGGGATAGAGGACTATTCCTAAGTTTACTACTATCTCTTTTATATGAGAGCACTCATAACTTTTTGTCCGTAACTTTATCCTCTCTAACAGGAGACAATTTTGTTTTACAATATTATGAACCATTCTTTTTCCTTGTAACGGTGTTGACTTATGTCGTTATCTTAAAAATCATTCATTATTTCCATTTGGATCTAAACTATTTTGATAAAGACTACCTCTATCCTTTCTTGACAAAAGTATTTTTTGCTTTGCTACTGCTCCATATTGTATCTTTCGTTTCAGATATGGTAAGTACGATTAAACATTTGAATAGTTTTGGAAGTATTTTATCATCTATCGTCTTTATTTCTCTCCTTTTAACCTTTTTTGCAATGAATTCACATAAAGATCAAATGGAGAAAGAGATTGCTTTGAAGCAGAAGAAATTTGAACAGAAACATTTACAAAACTACACAGATGAAATTGTCGGTTTGTATAATGAAATTCGTGGTTTTCGACATGATTATGCTGGGATGCTTGTCAGTATGCAGATGGCAATTGACAGTGGTAATTTACAGGAAATTGACAGAGTTTACAACGAAGTTTTGGTTAAAGCCAATCACAAACTGCGCTCAGATAAGTACACTTACTTTGATTTGAACAACATAGAAGATTCAGCTTTACGAAGTTTGGTTGCTCAGTCCATTGTCTATGCTCGAAATAACGGTGTAGAGTTTACACTGGAAGTAAAAGATATAATTACTAGACTACCAATAGACCTTCTGGATTTAGTTCGTATTATGAGTGTTTTATTGAACAATGCTGTCGAAGGATCGGCTGATAGTTATAAAAAGCAGATGGAAGTAGCAGTTATTAAGATGGAAACTGAAACAGTGATTGTGATTCAGAATTCATGTAAAATGACGATGACTCCTTCAGGAGATCTATTTGCTTTAGGATTCTCTACTAAGGGAAGAAATCGCGGAGTAGGATTAAATAATGTGAAAGAACTACTGGATAAGTACAACAACATTATTTTAGAAACAGAGATGGAAGGCAGTACATTTAGACAAATCATTAGATTTAAGAGGGAATTTGAATGAAAGTTTTAATTTTAGAAGATGTTATTGAACATCAAGTGAGACTAGAGAGAATATTGGATGAAATTTCGAAAGAATCGAATATTCCAATATCATACAAGACAACGGGAAAAGTTCGTGAGTTTAAGGAATATATCGAAAATGATGAAGTAAACCAGCTTTATTTTCTAGATATTGATATTCATGGAATTGAGAAAAAGGGATTTGAAGTGGCTCAGCTCATTCGTCATTACAATCCTTACGCTATTATCGTCTTTATCACCAGTCGATCAGAGTTTGCGACTCTAACATATAAATACCAGGTATCAGCCCTAGATTTTGTTGATAAGGATATCAATGATGAGTTATTTAAGAAGAGAATTGAGCAAAATATCTTCTACACGAAGAGTATGTTACTTGAAAATGAAGATGTGGTAGATTATTTTGACTACAATTACAAGGGAAATGATTTAAAAATTCCTTATCATGACATTTTGTATATTGAAACGACAGGAGTTTCTCATAAATTGCGCATTATTGGTAAGAATTTTGCAAAAGAATTTTATGGTACCATGACAGATATTCAGGAAAAGGACAAACATACTCAGCGATTTTATTCTCCTCATAAGTCATTTTTGGTAAATATAGGTAATATTAGAGAAATTGATCGAAAAAACCTAGAAATTGTTTTCTATGAAGATCATCGTTGTCCTATTTCAAGATTAAAAATTAGAAAATTGAAAGATATTCTAGAGAAAAAATCTCAAAAGTAATTGACAATTAGCAAGAAATTGATATAATGGTCATATCTGCTACAGATAGAAGGTCCGTTGGTCAAGGGGTTAAGACACCGCCTTTTCACGGCGGTAACACGGGTTCGAATCCCGTACGGACTATTTTATCCGCCATAGCTCAGTTGGTAGTAGCGCATGACTGTTAATCATGATGTCGTAGGTTCGAGTCCTACTGGCGGAGTATAGGTAAAAGGGAACACAACTGTGTTCCTCTTTTTGTATCAATTTGTATCACCAAGCATTTTCATAAGGAAGTCTGTTATTTCTTGAGGACTTTCTTTTTTTCCATGTGCAATCCAAGTTTGGCAGACACCAAAAAGTGCGTGAGTTAGATAGATGCTACTATATTCTAATTCAGTGGTATTGAGATTCAGTTGCATAAAGCGTTTTTGTAAATCTGTGCTGAGCATGATATGAAGTTTATTTCGTAAGAAATTTTGGATTTCTTTAGTCCCATTTTCAGAAAGAAGGGCAGCCAGAAGTGGTTCTGACTCTAGATATTCAAAGACTTCTAAAATAGCATCTTTTTTGTGATGAGCATGTTTTTGGAAAATATATTCAAATGTATGGAATAGCTTGCTTTGATAATGCTCGATCATATCATACTTATCCTTATAGTGAGTATAGAAGCTGGAACGGCTAATTCCGGCTTTTTCTGCTAGCTTGACAGTAGAAATTTGATCAAATGGCTGTTCCATGAGTAATTGTACCATAGCATTTTCAATAGTTCGCTTTGTTTTTAAGCGTTTGTTACTTTCTTGCATATTTCCTCCTTGTAAACAAATTAGACTATATGTCTAAAAATGGATTTTTTATCTTGTAATCTAGATTTTTTATTGTATAATCTATTATATCAAAATTTTAGACAATATGTTTAAAAAAGGAGAAGCTATGTTTAAAGAATGGAAAGCAATTTTTAAAAAACCAACCTTTATTATTGTCATGATAGGGATTTCTCTTATTCCAGTTCTGTACAATATCATATTTTTATCCTCAATGTGGGATCCATATGGTCAATTGTCTGACTTACCTGTGGCAGTTGTCAATAATGATAAAGAAGCCTCCTATAATGGTAATACCATGTCTATAGGAAAAGACATGCTATCCAATTTAAAAGAAAATAAAACCTTGGATTTTCATTTTGTAGATGAAGAAGAAGGTAAGAAGGGTCTAGAAAACGGTGATTATTATATGGTAGTGACTTTGCCAAGTGACTTGTCTGAAAAAGCAGCTTCAATTTTAACGAATCACCCAGAGCAAATGCAAATCGATTATCAGACTTCAAGTGGTCATAGCTTTATTGCCAGCAAGATGAGTGATTCTGCAATGATACAATTAAAGCAGAATGTTTCTACCAATGTAACCGAGACTTATACTAAAGCTTTATTCAACAAAATGGTCGATTTAAAGGATGGGATGAGTCAAGCAGCGTCTGGTAGTGAAAAACTAACTGATGGAGCGAATCAGTTAGTGGCAGGAAGTCAAACATTAACTACTAACCTACACTCTTTAGCAGATTCAAGTTTAACATTTTCAAATGGAACGGAACAGTTTACTAGAGGATTATCCTCTTATGTCTCTGGTGTTGAACAACTTCATCTTGGCTTAGGGAATTTTAATAGTGGTTTAGTTATATATACTGGTGCAGTGAGTCAATTAGATAGCGGGTTAGGTCAATTATCTTCTAAAAGTCCTGAATTAGTAAGGGGAATCAATCAGTTATATACTGGTGTAGAATCCTATACTGGCGGTGTTTCTCAGCTTAATGCTGGTCTTAATCAATTTTCATCTGGTGTTAGTTCCTACACTAATGGAGTGGGAAGTCTTGCAACAGGTGCTAATCAGTTATCCAATCAATCAGCTACACTTCGAATGGGTGTGGAGCAATTAAGTGAAGGAATTCAACAACTTTCTAGCAAGTTAGATGCTTCGTCTGAGCAAAAAGATCAAATTGCTCAATTATCTTCTGGTTTGAATCAGTTAAATCAAGCTATTCAAAATATTGATGTTGGAGATACAAAACACTTAGATTCTATTTTATCAAGTATAGTATCTCTTTCTAATCAAATGTTAGCAAGTGCTCAGTCTGATAAAGCGACTACATTAGCCAATATTCAATCGACAGCAGCTTATCAATCTTTGACAAGTGAGCAACAAGCTGAAATAAGTGCTTCTGTATCTCAAAATTCGACTGATAGTATTCAATCAGCACAGTCAATTGTAGCTTTAGCTCAAGGTTTACAGGGAAGTTTGGAAAACTTACAAAATCAGTCTTCTAATCTTTCGACTTTAAAAAATCAAGCTAATCAAGTATTACCTATTGCTTCTACTTCTTTGACAGGATTGTTAAGTGGATTAACAGAGATACAAGGAGCTGTTGCTAGCAAATTAGTTCCTGCCAGTCAGTCTATTACATCGGGTGTAAATGCATATACTGCAGGTGTTGATAAAGTTTCTCAAGGCGCAAGTCAACTAAGTGAAAAGAATTCCACCTTGACAGATAGTCTGGTTCAACTAGTTTCAGGCTCAACTACCTTGACACAAAAATCTTCTAACTTGACAGCAGGAGTTGGTCAATTAGTTGAAAAAACTCCAGAATTAGTGTCTGGTATTGAAAAATTATCAACTGGCTCCAACCAATTGAATCAAAAGAGTCAAGAATTAATGGCAGGAGTTGATAAATTACAATCAGGATCTGGTCAATTAGCAGACAAATCCAGTCAGTTACTTTCAGGTGCTTCTCAATTAGAGAATGGAGCTAATAAATTGGCAGATGGATCTGGTAAACTTGCAGAAGGTGGAACAAAGTTAACTTCTGGATTGGAAGGTTTACAGATAGGAGTTGCTTCTTTGGGACAAGGATTAAGTAATGTTAGAGATCAACTTAAATCAGCATCAACGGAATCTCAAAATGCAGAGATTTTGTCAAATCCACTCAATCTTTCAAAAACAGACAATGATCAAGTTCCTGTAAATGGAATTGCAATGGCTCCTTATATGATATCAGTTGCTCTCTTTGTTGCAGCAATATCAACGAATATGATCTTTGCGAAGTTGCCTTCAGGACGTCATCCAGAGAGTCGTTGGGCTTGGTTGAAATCTCGAGCAGAAATAAATGGTATTATAGCTGTTTTGGCAGGAATTTTGGTATATGGAGGAGTTCATCTTATTGGTCTAACGGCTAATCATGAGATGAGAACATTTATTCTCATTATCCTAACAAGTTTAGTATTCATGTCCATGGTGACCGCTTTAACAACATGGAATAGCCGTATAGGAGCTTTCTTTTCTCTTATTTTGCTTTTATTACAGTTAGCATCAAGTGCAGGTACTTACCCGCTTGCTTTGACAAATGATTTCTTTAGAGCTATTAATCCCTGGTTACCAATGAGTTATTCAGTTTCGGGATTACGACAAACAATCTCTATGACAGGAAATATTCATCATCAAGTCATTTTCCTTGCCGTGATACTAGCTCTATTTATTGGTTTAGGTATGCTAGCCTATCAACCTAAGAAAATGGAAGAAGATTAAAAAAATCGACCGATTAATTGGTCGATTTTTTATGCCTTAGATGACTTTCGTCTGTGATTATAGGTTCCAAATAGTAAGAGAGAAGTAAAGGAACAAATTGCTCCAGTAATAAAACCATTGGGAATAAAGGAAAGTGTAATAGTTCCTTTCCCTTTAGGAATATCAACTTTCATAAAACCAGTTTGAGCTTGTTTAATTTCTATTTTCTTACCATCTTGGTAGGCAGACCAACCTTTGTCATAAGGAATGGTGAAGAAAATAGATGTATCTTGTTGGACATCATATGTAGCAAAAACCTTGTTTTTAGAAGTTGATACTGTGACAGGTTGTTCTTTAATTTTTTGAATTGCCTCGGTAAAAGTTTTGGTATCTAAACGATAGAAGGTAGGAGATTCAAATGATACTTGTGAATTTCCAGGGAAACTAACATTAATATTGAAAATTTTTTTCTCTTTAGTATAGCCTAGATTAAAGAAGGAGAAGACATTATCAGTTGTAAAAGTTTTCTTTTCCCCATTTACAAGGATGTCAACCTTTTTTTGTTTGTCATTAGAAAAGTGAAGGTTTGTGAAAGAAAGATAAACTTGGCTGTTTTCTGGCACTTCAATTTGATACTGGATTGCTGCATCTTCATTTGAAGAACTTGTGACAGTAATCAAATCATCAGTATTCTCTGTTTTTTCATAGGGTATTGGAGAAAAATAATCAAAATTGACGTCAGCAAGTTGATTTAAAAACGAGGCCTGATTATCTAAAGTATGTTCAGTGAACTTGACATCATTGTAAACAGATTGACTAGCAAATGCAATCGGAAGAGAGTATTGATTTTCATATAGGGTAAGATTATCTTTTTGATAGATATCTTTAAAACCATACTTATCAATAGGACTGTCTGAGATATTGTATTGGATGCCAAATAAACTATCAGCCAAAATACTATTATTTGCATAGCGGAGATTGAGATTAGTACCAGAGGATTTAAACCCAAGTTGATCTAAAGTAGAGCTTGCTGAACGATTTCGAACAGATGAAAATTGAGAGATTCCATTGTAGTTAAATTTCATACTGTCATTTCCTGTCTGAGTTTGTAGTTTCTCAGTACGAGTAAATGAATTCCCAATATATGTCGAGAAAGATTCTATAGCTGGGATATCTCGACTATATGCACTTCGAGAAGCAAATCCCCATTCCTTAGCAATTCCGTCCATTTGAGATGAAGCATTTAAACTTATTTCAACCATTATAAATAAAGAGATTAGAATGGCAAATAGGTTTACAGAGATAAACTTTTTGATAACTGCAAGGAGTAAAAGAGAATAGACAATCAAAAATTCAAGAGTAAGCAGAATATTCAAATTTGTTAAAAAAGAATAATGTGATTTTAGATAGATGGTAGCTAAAAATCCTGTTACTACAAGAAAAAGTGAAATTAAAAAGTTCCAGATTTTAATTTCTCTCAGACGATTTAAGACTTCCGCTGCTGTGTAAATTAACAAGGTAGAGAAAATCCAAGCATAGCGATGTAAAAACATGTTTGGAGTATGCATGCCTTGCCAAAATAAATCAAGAGCTTCTATATAAAAGCTTGCAATTAGAAATGTAAAGAAGATTGCATAGATAAGTTTCACGTGAAACTTAATAGATTTCAGTGTAAAAAATAAAATGGTCAAAATAAAGGGAAGTAGTCCAACAAAAATCATTGGGATGGCCCCATACTTTGTTGTGTCAAAGGAACCAATGAATTGCTTAGCAAAGAGATCAAGATACCAGCTACTTTCAGTTTGAAACTTTGTAACTTCAGTCAATTTTTCCCCATGTGTCTGTAAATCAAACAGAGTTGGAAGAGTCATAATCAAACTAGCCATACCAGCTAAAACGGAGGTGATTATGAAATCAAGAAAAGATGATTTTCGAGTTTTAAAGTCCCAAGAAATTTGACAGAGATACCAGAAAATAAGAAACAATGCTGTCATATAGCCAAAATAATAGTTTTGGATAAATAAGATTGACAGACTTGTAAAGTATAATGAGAATTTCTTTTCAGTTATAAGTAGGTGTAAACCAGTTATAATTAAAGGAATCAAGATAAAAACATCTAGCCAGGTTTTTATCTCTAGTTGACTAACAGTGAAACTCATCAGAGCATAGGAAGTAGATAAAGCTAGTTTTAAAGGTTTAGGAATCGATTGAAATAATTTATTTAAACTAAAGTAAGTTGACAGTCCAATCAATCCAAATTTTAAGAGAGTTATCAGATAGACAGTATCTGGCATATTCGTTAGATCAAAAAAGTAAACTAGTGGTGAAAGGAAACTACCCAAATAATAACTAGATAGGGCATAGAAATTCAATCCGAGTCCACTTGTAAAGGTGTAAAACAAACTACCATTTCCATGTATGATATTTCGTAAAGTTACATCAAAAATAACGTATTGATGAAAGCCATCTCCTAATAGAGGAGAGTTGTCACTATTCCAGTAGATACCTTGAGATAGATATACTCCTGTCATAATGACTACAGGAATGGTGAAAGAAACAAAATATGTCCAATATGTTTTAAAAAATAATTTCATGTTACCTTATAAAATGTTAGAAAACTCAGCTGGTTAACCCAACTGAGTTTTGAAGTTTTATTTAGTCTTTCCAAAGTTCTTTAACTTTTGCTTGTACTTCTGCATTTTCTAGGAATTCATCATAGGTTTCATCGATACGGTCAATGACGCCATTTTTAGACAAGACAATGATATGGTTAGCTAGAGTTTGAATAAACTCGTGGTCATGGCTGGCAAAGATGATTGATTCTTTAAAGTTTTTCAATCCATCGTTCAAGCTTGAGATAGATTCCAAGTCCAAGTGATTGGTTGGATCATCAAGTACAAGGACATTTGATTTTAAGAGCATGAGTTTTGAAAGCATGACACGAACTTTTTCTCCCCCTGACAAGACATTTACAGGTTTGTTAACCTCATCTCCAGAGAAGAGCATACGGCCGAGGAAACCACGTAGGAAAGTATTGTCATCTTCTTCTTTACTTGCGAATTGACGCAACCAGTCAAGAATTGATTCTCCTCCTGCAAAATCAGCTGAGTTATCTTTTGGCAGGTAAGATTGACTAGTGGTCACTCCCCATTTGACAGTTCCTTCATAGTCAATGTCTCCCATGATTGCACGAATTAATGCAGTCGTTTGGATGTCATTTTGTCCAATAAGTGCTGTCTTATCACCTGGACGCAAGATGAAACTAATATTATCCAAGATAGTTTCACCATCAATCTTTACAGTTAGATTTTCTACTGTCAAGAGATCATTACCGATTTCACGTTCCGCTTTAAAGTTGATAAATGGATATTTACGACTAGATGGTACAATCTCTTCTAGCTCAATCTTATCAAGCATTTTCTTACGTGATGTTGCCTGTCTTGACTTAGAAGCATTAGCAGAGAAACGAGCAACGAACTCTTGCAATTGTTTAATTTTTTCTTCTGCTTTGGCATTACGGTCTGCTAGCAATTTAGCAGCGAGTTCAGAAGATTCCTTCCAGAAGTCATAGTTTCCGACATAGAGTTTGATTTTTCCGAAGTCAAGGTCGGCCATGTGAGTACATACTTTGTTTAAGAAGTGACGGTCGTGGGATACTACGATAACGGTGTTATCAAAATCAATCAAGAAGTCTTCTAGCCATGTAATTGATTGGATATCCAAACCATTGGTCGGCTCGTCCAAGAGAAGAACATCAGGTTTACCAAAAAGTGCTTTGGCGAGGAGAACTTTTACTTTTTCACCGTTGGCCAATTCGCTCATGTTTTGATAGTGCAATTCTTCTGGAATGTTTAGGTTTTGAAGTAGTTGAGAGGCTTCACTTTCTGCTTCCCAGCCCCCAAGCTCGGCAAACTCTCCTTCGAGTTCGGCAGCACGCACTCCATCCTCATCTGAGAAATCTTCTTTCATGTAGATAGCATCTTTCTCCTTCATGATGCTATAAAGTTTTTCATTTCCCATGATAACAACATCAATGGCACGTTCATCTTCATAGTCAAAGTGATTTTGACGAAGAACAGAGAGACGTTCATCTGGACCAAGAGAGATGTGACCAGTAGTAGGTTCGATATCTCCAGCTAAAATTTTTAAAAAGGTTGATTTTCCGGCACCATTAGCACCGATTAATCCATAAGTATTTCCTTCTGTAAATTTGATATTGACATCATCAAAAAGTTTGCGATCACTAAAACGTAGTGAAACATCAGATACTGTAAGCAATGTTTTTCTCCTATATGTGTAATATATTTATTCTACTAGAAAATACGGAAATATTCAAATTTTTATCTGTCAATTTTGTGTAAATTATATTTACAATTTCCTTTACACAAAAACATCAATAGCAAGGCCGATTTATTTTGATAAATTGCGGTTATTTCATTAAAAAAATGCTATAATTGAAGGAACTATATCGAAGGAGAATAAAATGATTAAACCCATTATTTTAACAGGAGACCGTCCAACAGGAAAATTGCATATTGGACATTATGTTGGAAGTCTCAAAAATCGAGTATTATTACAGGAAGAGGATAAGTATGATATGTTTGTGTTCTTGGCTGACCAACAAGCCTTGACAGATCATGCCAAAGATCCTCAAACCATTGTAGAGTCTATCGGAAATGTGGCTTTGGATTATCTTGCAGTTGGATTGGATCCAAATAAGTCAACTATTTTTATTCAAAGCCAGATTCCAGAGTTGGCTGAGTTGTCTATGTATTATATGAATCTGGTTTCATTAGCACGTTTGGAGCGTAATCCAACTGTCAAGACAGAAATTGCTCAGAAAGGATTTGGAGAAAGCATTCCGACAGGATTCTTGGTCTATCCAATAGCTCAAGCAGCTGACATCACAGCTTTCAAGGCTAATTATGTTCCTGTTGGGACAGATCAGAAACCAATGATTGAGCAAACTCGTGAAATTGTTCGCTCTTTTAACAACGCATATAACTGTGATGTCTTGGTAGAGCCGGAAGGTATTTATCCAGAAAATGAGAGAGCAGGGCGTTTGCCTGGTTTAGATGGAAATGCTAAAATGTCTAAATCACTCAATAATGGTATTTATTTAGCTGATGATGCGGATACTTTGCGTAAAAAAGTGATGAGTATGTATACAGATCCAGATCATATTCGGGTGGAAGATCCAGGTAAGATTGAGGGAAATATGGTTTTCCATTATCTAGATGTTTTTGGTCGTCCAGAAGATGCTCAAGAAATTGCTGACATGAAAGAACATTATCAACGAGGTGGTCTTGGTGATGTGAAGACCAAGCGTTATCTACTTGAAATATTAGAACGTGAACTGGGTCCTATTCGTGAGCGCCGTATTGAATTTGCTAAGGATATGGGAGAAGTTTATAATATGCTTCAAAAAGGTAGTGAAAGAGCGCGTGAAGTTGCGGGTCAAACCCTATCTGAGGTTAAAGGGGCAATGGGACTCCATTACTTTAAATAAGTTTATTTTACAAGAAACTATCATTTCTATCTCAAAGAAAAGATAGTTTTTTATTTACCCCTGTAACATTTGACAAATTTTTATAGAATGGTATGATAGATACAATATAAAAAGAGTCAAGCTCAAAAAGAAAGAAAAGAGGAAACTTCGAATGTCTAATTGGGACACTAAATTTTTGAAAAAAGGTTTTACCTTTGATGATGTATTGCTTATTCCAGCTGAAAGTCATGTGTTGCCTAACGATGCAGATTTAACAACTAAATTGGCAGATAATTTGACTTTAAATATCCCAATTATTACCGCTGCCATGGACACAGTTACAGAGAGTCAAATGGCTATTGCTATTGCTCGTGCAGGCGGTCTCGGAGTTATCCATAAAAACATGTCAATTGCTCAACAAGCAGACGAGGTTCGCAAGGTAAAACGTTCTGAAAATGGAGTTATTATTGATCCGTTCTTCTTGACGCCTGAACATACAATTGCTGAAGCTGATGAGCTTATGGGACGTTACCGCATCAGTGGTGTTCCAGTTGTTGAAACACTTGAAAATCGTAAATTAGTTGGTATTTTGACAAACCGAGATCTTCGTTTTATTTCAGACTATAACCAACCAATCTCAAATCATATGACTAGTGAAAATCTTGTTATTGCTCCTGTGGGTACAGATCTTGCAACAGCTGAGAGCATTCTTCAAGAGCACCGTATTGAAAAACTTCCTTTGGTAGATGAAGAAGGTCGCCTTTCTGGTTTGATTACTATCAAAGATATTGAAAAAGTTATTGAGTTTCCAAATGCGGCGAAAGATGAGTTTGGTCGTCTTCTAGTTGCAGGTGCAGTAGGTGTTACTTCAGATACATTTGAACGTGCAGAGGCTCTTTTTGAAGCAGGAGCGGATGCGATTGTTATTGATACTGCACATGGTCATTCTGCAGGTGTCTTGCGTAAAATTGCTGAGATTCGTGCTCACTTCCCAGATCGTACTTTGATTGCTGGAAATATTGCTACTGCTGAGGGAGCGCGCGCACTTTACGAAGCAGGTGTAGACGTTGTCAAGGTTGGGATTGGACCAGGTTCAATCTGTACAACTCGTGTGATTGCTGGTGTTGGTGTTCCGCAAGTAACAGCTATCTATGATGCTGCAGCTGTTGCGCGTGAATATGGTAAAACGATCATTGCTGACGGTGGAATCAAGTATTCTGGAGATATTGTAAAAGCCCTTGCTGCAGGTGGAAATGCAGTTATGCTTGGATCTATGTTTGCTGGAACAGATGAAGCACCAGGTGAAACTGAAATCTTCCAAGGGCGTAAGTTCAAGACTTACCGTGGTATGGGATCAATCGCAGCAATGAAGAAAGGTTCAAGCGATCGTTACTTCCAAGGTTCTATCAATGAAGCAAACAAACTTGTTCCAGAAGGAATTGAAGGTCGTGTTGCTTATAAAGGTGCGGCAGCTGATATTGTCTTCCAAATGATTGGAGGTATTCGCTCTGGTATGGGTTACTGTGGTGCAGCTAACCTTAAAGAACTACACGATAATGCTCAATTTATTGAAATGTCTGGTGCTGGTTTGAAAGAAAGCCACCCTCATGACGTACAAATTACTAATGAGGCACCAAATTATTCTATGTAAAAAACAATGAAAAGAACTCCCGTGGAAATAGGAGTTCTTTTACAATGTTGTCAATTATAATTTACAGAAACTTTACCATCCTGAATAGTGAAGATACTTAGATTTTCTGGCAGATTTTGAAGATGGTCTAAGCTTGTTGTTGTGATAAAAGTTTGGATTGAATGAGAAATCGTTTCTAATAATTTTAGTTGTCTAGTGTTGTCAAGTTCGCTCATGACATCGTCAAGCAGTAATATTGGAGATTCTGTAGTAACGCTTTCCATTAATTCGATTTCTGCTAATTTTATCGAGAGGACGAGACTGCGATGTTGACCTTGACTTCCAAAACTAGCATCCATCCCATTTATATAAAAAGAAATGTCATCTCGATGAGGACCGACACCAGTATTCTTTTTAAATAAATCTCTGGATCTACTTTTTTCTAAAGCAATTTTGAAAGATTCGGATAAGTCTTCTTTGTCAGTTATATTGACAGAAGATTGATAGGATATTGACAACTCTTCAATCTGATTAGAGAGTTCAAAATGTTTCTTACGCCCAAATGATTCTAGTTTTTTTATGAAATCTAAGCGGTGATTCATTACACGACATCCATAATCAACTAGCTGATCATCCAACACTGAAAGGAAGGTTTCATCTATTGTTTGAGCTGATTTTAGATAGGTATTTCTTTGCTTAAGAATATGGTTATAATTGGTTAAATCTGATAAATAGATTGGCTTAATTTGTCCAAGCTCCATATCAATGAATTTTCGTCGAACTGAAGGTGCTCCTTTAATTAGTTGTAAATCTTCAGGAGCAAATAAGACAACATTCATGTGTCCTACGTAATCTGAAAGTCGTGCCTGTTTTAAGTGATTCACTTTTGTCACACGTCCTTTTTGTGTTAGTTCGATTTCGAGAGGAATGGATCCAGTTTTTTTCTGAACAAGACCTGAAAGGTGAAGTTGTTCCTCATTAAAATGAATGAGATTTTTATCTGTTCGAGTTCGATGACTACGTGTTAAGGCTAAAAAATAGATAGCCTCTAACATATTTGTTTTACCTTGTGCATTGCGTCCTAAAAAGACATTTAATTTAGGATTAAAGTCTATTTTCGTCTCTTTGTAGTTACGAAAAGTCTTGAGAGATAGGTGTTGTAGCCACATGATTATCTACCAGGGAATCGCGGAGCTTGTTTGCTTTTGGGTGATGAAGTAGGTTTTGATTTATCTTTTTTTACACCCTTATTCATCTCCTTAACAAGTTTAGCAATTCGTTCTTTTTCAACTTTATCAGCTTGGTATTCCTCTTGCTCATCAGACGTAGGTTGTGTCAACAAGATGTCAATATTCATGTCAGGGATGTCAACTTTATCACCAATACGAAGTTTTTTACCACGACGACTCTCTAATTCCCCATTAAAGTAAACAGAATGTTCAGAGAGAAATGATTTGATAGCTCCTCCACTATGTGTAATTCCAAGTTCTTTGAGTAGTGCTTGGAGGGTAATAAATTCTTCAAATAATTTGTATTCCATAATTCACCTCAATCTTTGGTATTATACCATATTTTCCTAAAAATAGTGAGAGAAATAGGGAGAAATGTAAGCGATTTTTATTTCAAAAGTGTTACAGAGAACAAGAAAATTTCAGTTTTTCGTGATATAATAGAAGTCTGTATATAAGGAGGTAAATCATGGAGTTAGTGCATGGAATTTCAACACATTTTATCCAATCAAAAAAGTTTAAAACGAACAAAATCGCCGTGCGTTTTACCACTCCATTATCCCTCGATACGATTGCAGGTCGCATGTTGAGTGCGAGTATGCTAGAGACTGCTAATCAGATGTATCCCACTTCTCAAGATTTGAGAATACATTTAGCCAGTCTATACGGTACAGATATGTCAACCAATTGTTTCAGAAGAGGGAAAAGTCATATTGTAGAATTGACATTTACCTATGTTCGTGATGAGTTTTTAAGTAGGAAAAATGTGCTAACTTCTCAGGTTTTGGAACTAGTAAAAGAAACTCTTTTTTCCCTCGTAGTAGTTGATAATGGGTTTGATCCTGCCTTATTTGAAATTGAGAAAAAACAATTACTAGCAAGTTTAGCAGCTGATATGGATGATTCTTTTTATTTTGCACATAAAGAATTGGATAAATTGTTTTTTCATGATGAACGTCTTCAATTGAAATATAGTGATTTACGAAATCGTATTTTAGCTGAAACTCCACAGAGTTCTTATTCTTGTTTCCAAGAATTTTTGGCCAATGATCGAATAGATTTCTTTTTCCTAGGTGATTTTAATGAGGTCGAAATTCAAAATGTATTAGAATCATTTGGCTTTAAAGGTCGAGAAGGAGATGTGACGATTCAGTATTGTCAACCTTATTCCAATATTCTTCAGGAAGGTATGGTTCGAAAAAATGTGGGACAATCCATTTTGGAATTAGGTTATCATTGCCCTTCTGAATATGGTGATGAGCAACATTTACCCATGATTGTAATGAATGGTTTACTTGGTGGATTTGCTCACTCTAAACTATTTACAAATGTCCGTGAAAATGCTGGATTGGCTTATACTATTTCAAGTCAGCTTGATTTGTTTAGTGGATTCTTGAGGATGTATGCTGGCATTGATCGAGAAAATCGGAATCAGGCTCGAAAAATGATGAATAATCAACTGCTTGATTTAAAAAAAGGTTATTTTACAGAACTTGAGCTAGAGCAGACCAAGGAAATGATTCGTCGATCTTTGTTGCTTTCTCAAGATAATCAATCTTCATTGATTGAACGTGCTTATCAAAATGCCTTACTTGGAAAATCTTCAGCAGACTTTAAAGGTTGGATTGCAAAACTCGAGCAAGTTGACAAAGATGCTATTTGTAGAGCAGCTAGTAATGTGAAATTACAAGCAATTTACTTTATGGAAGGAATAGAATGACAAAGGTTGTTTTTGAAGAAAAATACTATCCAGCTGTAAAAGAAATGGTTTATCGAACTCGTTTGGCCAACGGATTGACAGTTGCTCTTTTGCCTAAAAAGGAATTTAAAGAGGTTTACGGGAGTGTCACTGTTCAGTTTGGTTCGGTAGATATGCTTGTCATAGAAGTTGACGGAGATGTAAAAGAATATCCTGCGGGAATTGCTCATTTTCTTGAACATAAATTATTTGAGAGAGAAGATGCTAGTGATTTGATGTCGGCTTTTACGAGTCTAGGTGCAGATAGTAATGCCTTTACAAGCTTTACAAAAACAAGCTATCTTTTTTCAGCAACGGATTATTTTTTAGAAAATTTAGACTTACTTGATGAATTGGTAACATCAGCACATTTCACCGAAGATTCGATTCTGAGAGAGCAGGATATTATCCAGCAAGAACGGGAAATGTATCAAGATGATCCAGATTCGTGTTTATTCTTTTCAACTCTAGCGAATTTATATCCTGGCACACCTTTAGCAACGGATATAGTTGGAAGCGAGGAGTCCATTTCCCAAATCAATCTAACTAATTTACAAGAAAATTTTACAAGATTTTACAAATCTGTAAACATGTCTCTGTTTTTAGTTGGTAATTTTGATGTGGAACGAGTACAGGACTATTTTGAAAGCAAAGAACTGAAAGATTTAGATGTTCAGGATGGAGCAAGAGAAAAGTTTGTTTTACAGGCTGTAAAACAAACAGACAGTATGAGAATGGAAGTGTCTTCTCCTAAACTAGCGATTGGGATTAGAGGTAAGCGAGAAGTTGATGAGGCGGATTGCTATCGACATCATATTTTATTAAAATTATTGTTTGCAATGATGTTTGGTTGGACTTCGGATCGTTTTCAAAAATTATATGAATCAGGTAAAATTGATGCGTCCTTATCTCTGGAAGTTGAAGTAACAAGTCGCTTTCATTTTGTTATGTTGACAATGGATACAAAAGAGCCAGTTGCTTTATCCCATCAGTTTAAAAAGGCTATTCGTAATTTCACAAAGGATTTAGATATTACAGAGGATCATTTAGACATTATCAAAAGAGAGATGTTTGGAGAATTTTTCAGTAGCATGAACTCTCTTGAATTTATTGCAACGCAATATGATGCTTTTGGACAAGGTGAGACAATCTTTGATTTGCCGAAAATTTTACAGGAAATTACTTTAGAGGATGTCCTTGATGCTGGACACCATTTAATAGATGATGGTGACATAGTTGATTTTACAATATTCCCATCGTAGCAACCTATCATAATCGATACTAGAAAGAAGGAATGACAAGTATGAGGAAAAAAACAATTGGTGAGGTTTTACGTTTAGCTAGAACCAACCAAGGGTTGACTTTAGAAGAATTACATAAAAAAACAGAAATTCAGTTGGATATGTTGGAGGCAATGGAAAATGATGATTTTGATCAACTTCCTAGTCCATTTTATACTCGTTCTTTTTTGAGAAAGTATGCGTGGGCAGTTGAACTTGATGAGCGAATTGTCTTGGATGCTTATGATTCTAGGAGCATGATTACTTATGAGGAAGTAGATGTTGATGAAGAGGAGTTGACAGGTAGGAGACGTTCAAGTAAGAAAAATAGGACATCATTTTTACCTTTATTTTATTTTATACTCTTTGCACTATCGATTGTCATTTTTGTGACTTATTATGTCTGGAATTATATCCAGACTCAACCGGAGCGTTCATCTGCGTCTAGTTATAGTGTAGTCCAAGCAACAAGCTCGACTAGTTCTGTAACTTCATCTTCAACTAGTAGTAGTTCATCAAGTAGTTCTTCTAATATTGAACCAGCTATAACGGTATCAGGTGAAGGAAATAGAGTAGAAGTTGCTTATAAAACGAGCAAGGAAACTGCAAAATTACAATTATCAGTCTCAGATGCTAGAAGTTGGATTAGTGTTTCAGAAAGTGAGCTTGAGGGTGGTGTGACCTTATCACCGGATAATAAAAGTGCGGAAACAACAGTTTCAACAAAAAATCCTGTGACCATTACTTTAGGTGTTGTCAAAGGTGTTGCTTTAACAGTAGATAATCAGACTGTTGACTTATCGAAATTAACAGCTCAGACTGGAAAAATCACTGTAACCTTTACTAAAAATTAAGGAAAAACGAATGAAAAAAGAACAAATTCCAAATCTCTTAACAATAGGTCGAATTCTCTTTATACCTATTTTTATCTTTATTTTAACAGTAGGAAATTCGATAGAGAGTCATATGGTAGCAGCTATTATCTTTGCTATTGCCAGTATTACAGATTATTTAGATGGATATTTAGCTCGTAAATGGAATGTGGTCAGTAATTTTGGTAAATTTGCAGATCCTATGGCGGATAAGCTACTAGTTATGTCTGCTTTTATTATGCTGATTGAGTTAGGTATGGCTCCAGCTTGGATTGTTGCAGTGATCATCTGTCGTGAGTTGGCTGTGACAGGTTTAAGACTTTTATTGGTTGAAACTGGTGGAACAGTTTTAGCAGCAGCCATGCCTGGAAAAATTAAAACTTTCAGTCAGATGTTTGCGATTATTTTCTTGCTATTACACTGGACTTTGCTTGGTCAAGTTCTACTTTATGTAGCCTTGTTTTTCACTATCTACTCTGGCTATGATTATTTCAAGGGTAGTGCCTATGTATTTAAAGGGACATTTGGTTCGAAATGAAATCAATAATTGATGTAAAAAATCTTTCTTTTCGCTATAAGGAAAGTCAGAAATATTACGATGTGAAGGATATTACGTTTCACGTGAAACGTGGAGAATGGCTTTCGATTGTAGGGCATAATGGTAGTGGTAAATCAACGACTGTCCGGTTAATTGATGGCTTACTGGAAGCAGAATCCGGAGAGATTGTAATTGATGGCCAACGGTTGACTGAGGAAAATGTTTGGAATATACGTCGTCAAATAGGTATGGTTTTTCAAAATCCAGACAATCAATTTGTTGGAGCGACTGTTGAAGATGATGTTGCCTTTGGTTTGGAAAATCAGGGACTTTCTCGTCAAAAAATGAAAAAGAGAGTGGAAGAAGCTCTGGCTTTGGTTGGCATGTTGGACTTTAAAAAGAGAGAGCCGGCGCGTCTATCAGGTGGTCAAAAGCAACGTGTGGCTATTGCAGGTGTTGTAGCCCTTAGACCAGCTATTTTAATCCTAGATGAGGCAACGAGTATGTTGGATCCTGAGGGGCGTAGAGAACTCATTGAGACAGTAAAAGGAATTCGAAAAGACTATGATATGACGGTCATTTCCATTACCCATGATTTGGAAGAAGTTGCCATGAGTGATCGTGTATTGATCATGAAAAAAGGGGAAATTGAATCAACCAGTAGTCCAAGAGAACTTTTCTCTCGAAATGATTTAGATCAAATTGGATTAGACGATCCTTTTGCTAATCAATTAAAACATTCTTTGAGCCAGAATGGCTATGATTTGCCTGAAAATTATTTGACAGAAAGTGAGCTAGAGGATAAACTATGGGAATTGCTCTAGAAAATGTGAGTTTTACGTATCAAGAAGGGACTCCCTTAGCTTCAACAGCTTTGTCAGATGTTTCTTTGACGATTGAAGATGGTTCTTATACGGCTTTAATTGGCCACACAGGTAGTGGTAAATCAACTATTTTACAACTTTTAAATGGTTTGTTGGTGCCAAGTCAAGGAAGTGTACGAGTTTTTGATACCTTAATCACTTCGAATTCTAAAAATAAAGATATTCGTCAAATTAGAAAACAGGTTGGCTTGGTATTTCAGTTTGCGGAAAATCAGATCTTTGAAGAAACAGTTTTGAAGGACGTTGCTTTTGGACCGCAAAATTTTGGAGTTTCTGAAGAAGATGCGGAGCAGATTGCGCGTGAGAAACTGGCTCTGGTTGGAATTGATGAATCACTTTTTGATCGTAGCCCGTTTGAGCTGTCAGGTGGACAAATGAGACGTGTTGCCATTGCAGGTATACTTGCCATGGAACCAGCCATATTAGTCTTAGATGAGCCCACAGCTGGCCTAGATCCCCTGGGAAGAAAAGAGTTGATGAATTTGTTCAAAAAACTCCACCAGTCAGGGATGACCATTGTCTTAGTCACGCATTTGATGGATGATGTTGCTGAATATGCGAATCAAGTCTATGTAATGGAAAAGGGATGCTTAGTGAAGGGTGGCAAACCAAGTGATGTCTTTCAAGATGTTGTTTTTATGGAAGAAGTGCAGCTGGGAGTACCTAAGATTACAGCATTTTGTAAACGATTGGCTGATAGAGGCGTGTCATTTAAACGATTACCGATTAAGATAGAGGAGTTCAAGGAGTCGCTAAATGGATAGTATGATTTTGGGGCGTTATATCCCAGGGGATTCGATAGTTCACCGATTGGATCCACGCAGCAAATTACTGGCTATGATGCTACTGATTTTGATCGTTTTTTGGGCTAATAATCCCTTGACGAATCTAATTCTTTTTATAGCGACAGGGATATTTATTGCCTTGTCAGGAGTATCTCTTTCATTCTTTATTCAGGGCTTGAAATCTATGTTTTTCTTGATTGCCTTCACAACTATTTTTCAACTATTTTTCATTTCTAATGGGAATGTTTTATTTGAGTTTTCGTTTGTGAGAATCACGGATTATGCTTTGCAACAAGCTGGAATTATTTTTTGTCGCTTTGTATTGATTATTTTCTTTTCAACTTTGTTAACCTTAACGACCATGCCCTTAAGTTTGGCATCAGCTGTCGAAGCTTTGTTAGCGCCTTTAAAGCGTGTGAAAGTTCCAGTTCATGAAATCGGTTTGATGCTGTCTATGAGTTTGCGTTTTGTCCCAACCTTGATGGATGATACGACGCGGATTATGAATGCACAGAAAGCGCGTGGAGTGGATTTTGGAGAAGGAAGTATTGTTCAAAAAGTAAAGGCGATGATTCCTATTTTGATTCCTCTTTTTGCGACAAGTTTAAAACGTGCGGATTCCTTGGCTATCGCTATGGAAGCGCGTGGTTATCAGGGTGGGAAAGGCAGAAGTCAATACCGACAATTGAAATGGACTCGAAAAGATACGCTGACCATTCTTGTTATTCTTGTACTTGGTTGTTGCTTATTTTTCTTAAAATCTTAGTAGCTTTCAGGAATTTATAAAAAAGTTACTGTAACAGTTTTTGATATAAAGGTAGGGATATGAACCGTTTTAAAAAATCAAAATATGTCATTATTGTTTTTGTCACTGTTCTGCTTGTGTCAGCTCTTTTAGCGACGACTTATTCAAGCGCAATTGTGACAAAATTAGGAGATGGAATCTCATTGGTTGATAGGGTTGTGCAAAAACCTTTTCAATGGTTTGATTCTGTTAAATCAGATTTGGCACATTTGACACGAACATATAATGAAAATGAAAGTTTGAAGAAACAGATTTACCAGTTAGAAGTTAAATCAAATGAGGCAGAAAGTTTAAAGACAGAAAATGAACAACTGCGCCAATTGCTTGATATGAAGTCTAAATTGCAAGCTACAAAGACTTTAGCAGCAGATGTTATTATGCGTTCTCCAGTATCTTGGAAGCAGGAATTGACTCTGGATGCAGGTAAATCAAAAGGGGCTTCTGAGAACATGTTAGCCATTGCAAATGGTGGTTTGATTGGTAGCGTTTCAAAAGTAGAGGAGAACTCTACCATGGTTAACCTTCTGACAAATACGGAAAATGCTGATAAGATTTCTGTTAAAATTCAACATGGTTCTACTACAATTTATGGGATTATTGTTGGTTATGACAAGGAAAATGAAGTTCTTAAAATTAGCCAATTAAATAGTAATAGCGATATTAGTGCAGGAGATAAGGTGACCACTGGTGGATTAGGAAACTTTAACGTTGCTGATATTCCTGTTGGTGAAGTGGTTACCACAACGCATAGTACAGACTATTTGACACGAGAAGTAACGGTTAAATTGAGTGCAGATACTCATAATGTAGATGTGATAGAATTAGTGGGGAATTCATAATGAGACAGTTGAAACGAGTTGGAGTGTTTTTATTGCTTCCTTTCTTTGTTCTAATTGATGCCCATATTAGCCAGCTTCTGGGGTCATTTTTTCCCCATGTACAGTTGGCTAGTCATTTTCTATTTTTGTTTCTTTTATTTGAGACGATTGAAGTATCAGAGTACTTTTACTTAGCTTATTGTTTTGTAGTGGGTTTGGTTTATGATATTTACTTTTTCCACTTGATTGGAATTGCGACTCTGTTGTTCGTCTTGTTGGGGGTATTTCTCCATAAATTTAATAGTGTTATTTTATTGAATCGTTGGACGAGAATGTTGGCAATTATTGTCATGACTTTTCTATTTGAGATGGGAGCTTATATACTTGCATTAGTGGTAGGTTTAACTGTGGATGGTATGTCTTTATTTATAGTCTATAGTTTAGTACCATCAATGATTTTGAACCTTATATGGATGATTATTTTTCAGTTTATTTTTGAAAAGATTTACCTATAAGAAAGAAATAAAAATGTAACAAAGGCGTAATATTCATTAGGCCTTTTTTTGGTATACTAGTAGTGTCTTTAAAAGAAGGAGTATCTACGAAATATGAAGAAAAAAATCTTAGCGTCACTTTTACTAAGTACAGTAATGGTTTCTCAAGTAGCTGTTTTAACAACTGCGCATGCAGAAACGACTGATGACAAAATTGCTGCTCAAGATAATAAAATTAGTAACTTAACAGCACAACAACAGGAAGCCCAAAAACAAGTTGATCAAATTCAGGAGCAAGTATCTGCTATTCAAACAGAGCAATCAAACTTGCAATCTGAAAATGATAGACTACAAGCAGAATCTAAAAAGCTTGAGGGTGAAATTACAGAACTTTCTAAGAATATTGTATCTCGCAATGATTCATTGCAAAAACAAGCTCGTAGTGCTCAAACAAATGGAGCTGCAACAAATTACATCAATACAATTGTAAATTCAAAATCAATTACAGAAGCTATTTCACGTGTTGCTGCAATGAGTGAAATCGTGTCTGCAAACAACAAAATGTTGGAACAACAAAAAGCAGATAAAAAAGCTATTTCTGAAAAACAAGTAGCAAACAATGATGCAATTAATACAGTTATTGCAAATCAGCAAAAACTAGCTGATGATGCTCAAACATTAACTACAAAACAAGCTGAATTGAAAGCTGCAGAATTGAATCTTGCTGCTGAAAAGGCTACTGCAGAGGATGAAAAAGCAAGTTTACTTGAGAAAAAAGCAGCAGCGGAAGCAGAAGCTAAAGCAGCTGCAGAAGCAGAAGCAGCTTACAAAGCTAAACAAGAAAGTCAACAACAAACAGTTGTTGCTTCTGGGAATACAACTTTTACAGCAGAAGTTCAAGCAGTCTCTGAATCATCTTCAAGCTATACTCCTGCATTAGTGAAACATCGTCCAACATATAGCACAAATGCGTCAAGTTATCCAACGGGTGAGTGTACATGGGGAGCTAAGACATTGGCACCTTGGGCTGGAGATTACTGGGGTAATGGAGCACAGTGGGCTACAAGTGCAGCTGCAGCAGGATTCCGTACAGGATCTACACCTCAAGTTGGTGCGATTGCATGTTGGAATGATGGTGGATATGGACACGTAGCCGTGGTTACAGCTGTTTCATCATCAACAAGTATCCAAGTATCTGAATCAAACTATGGTGGAAACCGTACAATCGGAAATAAACGTGGATGGTTCAATCCGACTACAACTTCAGAAGGTTTTGTAACATATATCTATCCAAACTAATGAATAAAACGAAGAGGCTCAATTTGAGTCTCTTTTATGATTTATATAGTTAACTTACTTTAAAAATCTACTAAAATAGCTTGAAAATATTGAAAAAGTATGGTAAAATGAAATTTGTCGTGTGAACGATAATACTCATTCTTGATGAATTGTGAAACAGTTGCCCTTGGGTCGTTTTGCGAGTTGAAGTCAAGAAGAGGAAAAAACAAAAAGGAGAAATACTCATGGCAGTAATTTCAATGAAACAACTTCTTGAGGCTGGTGTACACTTTGGTCACCAAACTCGTCGCTGGAACCCTAAGATGGCTAAATACATCTTCACTGAACGTAACGGAATCCACGTTATCGACTTGCAACAAACTGTAAAATACGCTGACCAAGCTTACGATTTCATGCGTGATGCAGCAGCTAACGATGCAGTTGTATTGTTCGTTGGTACTAAGAAACAAGCAGCTGATGCAGTTGCTGAAGAAGCAGTACGTTCAGGTCAATACTTCATCAACCACCGTTGGTTGGGTGGAACTCTTACAAACTGGGGAACAATCCAAAAACGTATCGCTCGTTTGAAAGAAATCAAACGTATGGAAGAAGATGGAACTTTCGAAGTTCTTCCTAAGAAAGAAGTTGCACTTCTTAACAAACAACGTGCACGTCTTGAAAAATTCTTGGGTGGTATCGAAGACATGCCTCGTATCCCAGATGTTATGTACGTAGTTGACCCACATAAAGAGCAAATCGCTGTTAAAGAAGCTAAGAAATTGGGAATCCCAGTTGTAGCGATGGTTGACACAAACACTGATCCAGATGATATCGATGTAATCATCCCAGCTAACGATGATGCTATCCGCGCTGTTAAATTGATCACAGCTAAATTGGCTGACGCTATCATCGAAGGACGTCAAGGTGAAGATGCAACAGCAGTTGAAGCAGAATTTGCAGCTTCTGAAGCTCAAGCAGATTCAATTGAAGAAATCGTTGAAGTTGTAGAAGGCAACAACGCTTAATTCATATAAATAGTAATTACCTAGGAGGGCGGGGCTTAGCCCGGCTCTCCTATTTTTAAAAAAATATAGGAGAATCAAAATGGCAGAAATTACAGCTAAACTTGTAAAAGAGTTGCGTGAAAAATCTGGTGCCGGTGTTATGGACGCTAAAAAAGCGCTTGTAGAAACAGACGGTGACATCGAAAAAGCGATTGAATTGCTTCGTGAAAAGGGTATGGCTAAGGCAGCTAAGAAAGCTGACCGTGTTGCTGCAGAAGGTTTGACGGGTGTTTATGTTAACGGTAATGTTGCAGCAGTTATTGAAGTAAACGCTGAAACTGACTTCGTTGCGAAAAATGCTCAATTCGTTGAATTGGTAAATACTACAGCTAAAGTTATTGCTGAAGGAAAACCTGCTAATAATGAAGAAGCACTTGCTTTGACAATGCCTTCAGGTGAAACTCTTGAAGCTGCATACGTATCTGCAACAGCAACTATCGGAGAAAAAATCTCATTCCGTCGCTTTGCATTGATTGAAAAAACAGACGCACAACACTTTGGAGCTTACCAACATAACGGTGGACGTATCGGTGTTATTTCAGTTGTTGAAGGTGGAGACGAAGCACTTGCTAAACAATTGTCAATGCACATCGCAGCGATGAAACCAACAGTTCTTTCTTACAAAGAATTGGATGAGCAATTCGTTAAAGATGAGTTAGCACAGTTGAACCATGTTATCGACCAAGACAATGAAAGCCGTGCAATGGTTAACAAACCAGCTCTTCCACACTTGAAGTATGGATCAAAAGCTCAATTGACTGATGATGTTATTGCCCAAGCTGAAGCTGACATTAAAGCAGAGTTGGCTGCAGAAGGTAAACCAGAAAAAATCTGGGATAAGATCATCCCAGGTAAGATGGATCGCTTCATGCTTGACAACACTAAAGTTGACCAAGCATACACACTTCTTGCACAAGTCTACATCATGGATGACAGCAAGACAGTTGAAGCATACCTTGAATCAGTTAACGCTTCAGTAGTTGAGTTCGCTCGCTTTGAAGTTGGTGAAGGTATCGAAAAAGCTGCAAATGACTTTGAAGCTGAAGTTGCAGCTACAATGGCAGCAGCTTTGAATAACTAATAATAAAAAGAGGAAGCAGATTTGCTTCCTTTTTCATATAAAAAAATTTTATAAAAAAAATTAAAAAGCCCTTGTTAAAGGGCTTTGTGTATTTAGGAGACTACACTTCAAATTCATAGAGTGCTGTAGAGAGATAACGTTCACCGTTATCTGGTGCTAGAGCAAGAACTTTTTTACCTGTACCTAATTTCTTGGCAACCTCGATGGCTCCGTAGATAGCTGCAGCTGAAGAAATCCCTACAAGGAATCCTTCTTTTCCACCAATCTCACGGCCGAGTGCTAGTGCATCGTCTGATGTTACACGAACAATACCATCATAGGCATTTGTATCAAGTGTATCAGGAATAAATCCAGCTGAGATACCTTGAATTTTGTGTGGTCCAGGTTTTTCACCAGATAGAATAGCAGATTCGTCTGCCTCTACTGCAAAAACTTGAATGTTAGAATTTGCTGATTTGAGTGCATGAGAAACACCAGAAATCGTTCCACCGGTACCCACTCCAGCAACAAAGGCATCTAGTCCATCTTTACCGAAAGCAGCTAGTATTTCAGCTCCTGTTGTTCTTTCGTGTACTTCTGGATTTGCTGGGTTGTCAAATTGAAGAGGAAGGAAACCATCACGTTCAGCAGCGATTTCTTGAGCTTTAGCAATAGCGCCTTTCATTCCCTCACTACCAGGAGTTAGGACGAGTTCAGCACCATAAGCTTGGATAATCTTACGTCGTTCTACACTCATAGTTTCAGGCATAACGATGACGACTTTATACCCTTTAGCAGCACCTACCCATGAAAGTCCAATACCAGTGTTTCCACTTGTTGCTTCAACAATTGTAGAACCTGGTTTCAAAATACCGTCTTGTTCAGCTCTTTCAATCATGCTAAGAGCAATACGGTCTTTTACAGAAGAACCAGGGTTAAATGCTTCAAGTTTTACATAGACATCTGCAGCACCTTCTGGCACAATGTTGTTGAGTTTAACAATCGGAGTTTGACCGATTAGTTCAGTAATGTTGTTATAAATAGACATATGAATACCTCTTTGTATAAGATATCTCTAGTATAACGCTATCTATACCATTTGTAAAATATAGAAATCCTATCGAAGTGATAGGATTTTTTTATATCACAGGTCTAAGCCATTAATTTTTTAGCGATTGTGATAAGCTAATTCTAGTAAATAGGTGTAAAGTGGAACGATATCTGTTTTCTTTTTGAATTGCTTCATTTTCTAGTAGGTTTGGGCAAGCATCTTTTTATTTTGCTAATTAAAGTAGCGGTGAGAATGTCAGTGAAACACTGTATTATCTATTATTTACACTAAGTTTACAGGAACTTCAACTTCTCGTAAACCTTGATCAGTTAAGGTAACTTTTCCATGAAAAAATTCTACCAGTGCAGCTTTAATATTTTCTTTTTCTTCTTTATCAACATAAATCATCGTATCGACTTGATCTGTAAAGTTTGTATCCAGTTCCATGAGATTATGTTCTTTAAGGAAGTTACTGTACTCTTGATACTGAGCGTAAGACATTTGAATAGCAATGCCCGCCTGTTCCTTTATTTCAATGATGCCAATTTCTTTGACGGCTAAGGCAACACTGCCGGCGTAAGCACGAATCAGTCCTCCAGCGCCTAGTTTTATACCACCAAAGTAGCGTGTCACGACCACACAGACATTGGTGAGGTTGTGATTTTCTAGTACCCCAAGCATGGGAACGCCAGCAGTCCCACTGGGCTCACCATCATCACTTGTACGTTTGATTTCACTACGTTCCCCAATAATGAAGGCAGAGCAGTTATGCGTAGCTTTGTAGTGTTCTTTTTTGATGGTAGTAATAAAGTCTCGAGCCTCTTCTTCGCTATAAACACGCTTGGCATGACAGATAAAGCGTGATTTTTTGATTTCTTCTTGGACTTGACCGTCCTCTTTAATTGTTCTAAATTCCATGATTTAATTGTACTAAAAAATCATCTAAAGCGCTAGGTTTTTACGAATAAAGAAGTATGAAAGTAAATCCAAATTATCTCGGTCGTTTGTTTACTGAGAATGAATTAACAAAAGAGGAACGTCAGTTGGCGGAGAAACTTCCAGCAATGAGAAAGGAGAAAGGGAAACTTTTCTGTCAACGTTGTGATAGTGCTATTTTAGATGAATGGTATTTGCCCATCGGTGCTTATTATTGTAGGGAGTGTTTACTGATGAAGCGAGTCAGGAGTGATCAAGCTTTATACTATTTTCCGCAGGAGGATTTTGCGAAGCAAGATATTCTCAAATGGCGCGGTCAATTAACTCCTTTTCAAGAGAAGGTGTCAGAGGGACTAATTCAAGCTGTAGACAAGCAGGAACCAACCTTGGTTCACGCTGTAACAGGAGCTGGAAAGACAGAAATGATTTATCAAGTAGTAGCTAAAGTGATCAATGCGGGTGGTGCAGTATGCTTGGCTAGTCCTCGCATAGATGTTTGTTTGGAGCTGTACAAGCGCCTGCAAGATGATTTTGCTTGCGAGATATCTTTACTACACGGAGAATCAGAGCCGTATTTTCGAACACCACTAGTTGTTGCGACGACCCATCAGTTATTGAAGTTTTATCAAGCTTTTGATTTGCTGATAGTGGATGAAGTAGATGCCTTTCCTTATGTTGACAATCCCAAGCTTTACCATGCTGTCAAGAATAGTGTAAAGGAGAATGGACTGAGAATCTTTTTAACAGCGACTTCGACTGATGAGTTAGATAGGAAGGTTCGCATAGGAGAACTAAAACGATTGAGTTTGCCAAGACGATTTCATGGAAATCCGTTGATTATTCCTAAACCTGTCTGGTTATCCGATTTTAATCACTGTTTAGAGAAAAATCGGTTGTCACCAAAGTTAAAGTCCTATATTGAGAAGCAGAGAAAGACAGCTTATCCGTTACTCATTTTTGCTTCAGAAATTAAGAAAGGGGAGCAGTTAAAAGAAATCTTACAGGAGCAATTTCCAAATGAGAAAATTGGCTTTGTATCTTCTGTAACAGAAGATAGATTAGAGCAGGTACAAGCTTTTCGAGATGGAGAACTGACAATACTTATCAGTACGACAATATTGGAGCGTGGAGTTACCTTCCCTTGTGTAGATGTTTTCGTAGTAGAGGCCAATCATCGCCTTTTTACCAAGTCTAGCTTGATTCAGATTGGTGGACGAGTTGGGCGAAGCATGGACAGACCGACAGGAGATTTGCTTTTTTTCCATGATGGGTTAAATACTTCAATCAAAAAGGCAATTAGGGAAATTCAACAGATGAATAAGGAGGCGGGACTATGAAGTGCTTATTATGTGGGCAGACTATGAAGGCTGTTTTAACTTTTAGTAGTCTCTTACTTCTGAAGAATGATGACTCTTGCCTTTGTTCAGACTGTGACTCTACTTTTGAGAGAATTGGAGAAGAGAACTGCCCAAACTGTATGAAAACAAATTTGTCAACGAAGTGTCAAGACTGTCAACTTTGGTGTAAAGAAGGAGTTGAAGTAAGTCATAGAGCGATTTTTATTTACAATCAAGCTATGAAGGATTTTTTCAGTCGGTATAAGTTTGATGGAGACTTCCTTTTAAGAAAAGTTTTTGCTTCAGTTTTAAGTGAGGAGTTAAAAAAGTACAAAGAGTATCAATTTGTTGTAATTCCCCTAAGTCCTGAAAGATTGCTCGAGAGGGGATTTAACCAGGTTGAAGGTTTAGTTGAAGCAGCAGGGTTCTCTTTTCAAGACTTACTAGAGAAGAGAGAAGAGCGGGCCAGTTCTTCCAAAAATCGTTCAGAACGCTTGGCAACAGAACTTCCTTTCTTTATTAAAAGGGGAGTCACTATTCCTAAAAAAATTCTACTTATAGATGATATTTATACTACTGGATCTACTATAAATCGTGTGAAGAAACTGTTGGAGGAAGCTGGTGCTGAGGATGTCAAAACATTTTCCCTTGTAAGATGAGGAAAAAATTTGCAAAAATAAAATGAAAGCGTTATAATGAAATCAGAAAAACAAAAATGTTTAGAAAGAAGGTACTCATATGATTAAATATAGTATCCGTGGTGAAAACCTAGAAGTAACAGAAGCAATTCGTGATTATGTAGTTTCTAAACTCGAAAAGATCGAAAAGTATTTTCAAGCTGAACAAGAGTTGGATGCTCGAGTTAACTTGAAGGTGTATCGTGAAAAAACGGCTAAAGTGGAGGTGACGATTCCGCTTGGCTCAATTACTCTTCGTGCAGAAGATGTGTCTCAAGATATGTATGGTTCAATTGACCTTGTAACCGATAAAATTGAACGTCAGATTCGTAAAAATAAAACAAAAATCGAGCGTAAAAATAAAAACAAGGTAGCAACTAGTCAATTATTTACAGATGCTTTGGTGGAAGATTCAAATGTTGTTCAGTCTAGAGTTGTTCGTTCAAAACAAATTGATTTAAAACCAATGGATTTGGAAGAAGCTATTCTACAGATGGATTTGTTGGGACATGATTTCTTTATCTATGTGGATGTTGAAGATCAGACAACTAATGTGATTTATCGTCGTGAGGATGGCGAGATTGGTTTGTTAGAAGTTAAAGAATCTTAATTTCAATATGTGTAAAGGAAGGTTTACTAAATTGTAAACCTCCTTTTTCTTATAATTGATAGAATTACTGATTACACTTTTAAAAAGTCGCTTTTTGGTGGTTATTATGGTATAATGAGTGCCAAGAGGTTTGGAATGAAAAAATTTTATGTAAGTCCTATTTTCCCCTTAATATTAGGAATAGTGGCGTTCGGAGTGCTATCTGTGCAACTTGTTTTTGTAACGAATACACTGGTAACGCTATTTCTTTTGCTACTTATTTTGGGTTCATATATTTTACTATTCATCCATCAGAGAGAATACTACTCAAAGAGTGAAGTAGAACAAATCCAGTATGTAAACCACCAAGCTGAAGATAGTTTGACAACCTTGTTAGAACAGATGCCTGTCGGAGTTATTAAACTAGACTTATCATCAGGTGAAGTTGAATGGTTCAATCCTTACGCTGAATTGATTTTGACTAATGAAGTGGGCGAGATTGATGTTGCATTAATTCAAACAATTATAAAGGCTTCTGTGGGGAATCCAGGTTCTTATGCCACCTTGGGTGAGACCCGCTATTCGGTTCATATGGACAAGGTATCTGGAGTTCTTTACTTTTTTGATGTGTCTGGAGAATACGAAGCGACTGTCGAGTTAGTAACGAGTCGGCCTGTGATTGGTGTCGTTTCTGTTGACAACTACGATGACTTAGAAGATGAAACATCGGAGTCTGATATCAGTCATATCAATAGTTTTGTAGCCAATTTTGTTTCAGAATTTGCTAGTAAACATGCCATGTTCTCCCGTCGAGTAAGTATGGATCGCTTTTATCTATTTACGGACTACACGGTTCTTGAGGGATTGATGAACGATAAATTTTCTGTTATTGATTCTTTCAGAGAAGAGGCGAAACAGAGACAGTTGCCCTTGACCTTAAGTATGGGATTTTCTTATGGTGATGGAAATCATGATGAGATAGGGAAAGTTGCATTGCTCAACTTGAACTTGGCTGAAGTGCGTGGTGGCGACCAGGTGGTTGTCAAGGAAAATGACGAAACGAAAAATCCCGTTTATTTTGGTGGTGGATCTGCTGCCTCAATCAAACGTACACGGACTCGTACGCGTGCTATGATGACAGCTATTTCAGATAAGATTCGAAGTGTGGATCAGGTTTTTGTAGTTGGTCACAAAAATCTAGATATGGATGCTCTTGGCTCTGCTGTAGGTATGCAGTTATTTGCCAGCAATGTGACTGAAAATAGCTATGCTATTTATGACGAAGAACAAATGTCGCCGGATATTGAACGAGCTGTTTCATTCTTAGAAAAAGAAGGAGTTACAAAGTTGTTGTCTGTTAAGGATGCAATGGGGATGGTGACCAATCGTTCTTTGTTGATTCTTGTAGACCATTCAAAGACAGCTTTAACTTTATCAAAAGATTTTTATGATTTATTTACCCAAACCATCGTCATTGACCACCATCGAAGGGATCAGGATTACCCAGATAATGCGGTTATTACTTATATCGAAAGTGGTGCAAGCAGTGCCAGTGAGTTGGTAACGGAATTGATTCAGTTCCAGAATTCTAAGAAAAATCGTTTGAGTCGTATGCAAGCAAGTGTCTTGATGGCTGGTATGATGTTGGATACTAAAAATTTCACCTCACGAGTGACTAGTCGGACATTTGATGTTGCTAGCTATCTCAGAACGAGAGGAAGTGATAGTATTGCTATCCAAGAGATTGCTGCAACAGATTTTGAAGAATATCGTGAGGTCAATGAACTGATTTTACAGGGGCGTAAATTAGGTTCAGATGTACTAATAGCGGAGGCTAAGGACTCGAAATGTTATGATACAGTTGTTATTAGTAAGGCAGCAGATGCCATGTTAGCTATGTCAGGTATTGAAGCGAGTTTTGTTCTTGCGAAGAATACACAAGGATTTATCTCTATCTCAGCTCGCAGTCGTAGTAAGCTGAATGTACAACGGATTATGGAAGAGCTGGGAGGTGGAGGCCACTTTAATTTGGCAGCAGCTCAAATTAAGGATTCAACCTTGTCAGAAGCAGGTGAAAAACTGACAGAAATTGTATTAAATGAAATAAAGGAAAAGGAGAAAGAAGAATGAAAGTAATCTTTTTAGCAGATGTCAAAGGAAAAGGTAAAAAAGGCGAAATTAAGGAAGTACCAACCGGGTATGCACAAAACTTTCTTATCAAAAAGAATCTAGCCAAAGAAGCGACTGCTCAAGCTGTAGGTGAACTTCGTGGTAAACAAAAATCTGAAGAGAAAGCTCACGCTGAGATGATTGCAGAAGCAAAAGCAATTAAAGCCCAACTTGAAGCAGAAGAAACTGTTGTAGAATTTGTTGAAAAAGTTGGTCCAGATGGCCGTACTTTTGGTTCAATTACGAATAAGAAGATTGCAGAAGAATTGCAAAAGCAATTTGGAATTAAGATTGATAAACGTCATATCCAAGTGCAAGCTCCGATTCGGGCGGTTGGTTTGATTGATGTGCCAGTGAAAATCTATCAAGATATCACAAGTGTGATCAATCTTCGTGTGAAAGAAGGGTAAATTTACACTTTCTTGACAAGATTGTAAAAGGAAGGGAAGTCTGATGGCAGAAGTAGAAGAGTTACGAGTACAACCTCAAGATATCTTAGCTGAGCAATCCGTTTTAGGGGCTATCTTTATTGACGAGAGTAAGCTTGTTTTTGTGCGAGAATATATTGAGTCTCGGGACTTTTTTAAGTATGCCCATCGTTTGATTTTCCAAGCTATGGTCGATTTATCCGATCGTGGCGATGCTATAGATGCAACAACGGTTCGTACCATTCTTGATAATCAAGGCGATTTGCAGAATATTGGTGGCTTGTCTTACCTGGTTGAGATTGTCAATTCTGTGCCAACTTCTGCTAATGCGGAGTATTATGCTAAGATTGTTGCAGAGAAGGCCATTCTACGTCGATTAATCTCCAAGTTGACAGAGTCTGTTAATCAAGCTTACGAGGCTTCGCAACCAGCTGATGAAATCATTGCTCAGGCAGAAAAAGGCCTGATTGATGTCAGCGAAAATGCTAATCGAAGTGGATTTAAGAACATTCGAGATGTGTTGAATATCAACTTTGGAAATCTGGAAGCTCGCTCGCAACAAACGACCGATATTACAGGTATTGCGACAGGCTATCGTGACTTGGATCATATGACGACTGGTCTTCATGAGGAGGAGTTGATTATCTTAGCAGCTCGTCCGGCGGTTGGTAAGACAGCCTTTGCCTTGAATATTGCTCAGAATATTGGGACTAAGTTGGACAAAACGGTTGCTATTTTTTCACTCGAAATGGGTGCGGAAAGTCTAGTGGACCGTATGTTAGCTGCAGAAGGCTTGGTGGAGTCACATTCTATTCGTACAGGTCAATTGACTGATGAGGAGTGGCAAAAATATACCATTGCTCAGGGTAATCTAGCTAACGCCAGTATCTATATCGATGATACGCCAGGAATTCGGATTACAGAGATTCGTTCTCGTTCTCGTAAACTGGCTCAAGAAACTGGAAATCTTGGTTTGATTTTAATAGACTATTTGCAGCTTATCACGGGAACTGGTCGGGAAAATCGTCAACAAGAGGTTTCAGAAATTTCACGTCAGTTAAAAATTTTAGCTAAGGAACTGAAGGTTCCAGTAATCGCTCTAAGTCAGCTTTCTCGTGGTGTAGAACAACGTCAGGATAAGAGACCGGTCTTGTCTGATATTCGTGAATCTGGGTCTATTGAGCAGGACGCTGATATTGTAGCCTTTCTTTATCGCGACGACTACTATGAGCGTGGTGGTGAAGAAGAGGAAGGCATACCGAATAATAAGGTAGAAGTTATTATCGAGAAAAACCGTAGTGGAGCTCGTGGAACGGTGGAATTAATTTTCCAAAAAGAATACAATAAATTTTCAAGTATCTCAAAGAGGGAGGCATAAGATGTCAGATGCATTTACAGATGTAGCCAAGATGAAAAAAATCAAAGAAGAAATCAAGGCACATGAGGGACAAGTCGTAGAAATGACTTTGGAGAATGGTCGTAAGCGCCAAAAAAATAGATTGGGTAAGCTAATTGAGGTTTATCCATCCCTATTTATCGTTGAATTTGGGAACGTTGAAGGAGATAAACAAGCTAATGTTTACGTTGAATCCTTTACTTACTCAGATATCCTTACAGAAAAGAATTTGATTCATTATCTTGACTAAAGTGAGAAATTTTCTCACTTTTTCTTTTTTCTCCGAATAGTTTAAGTGAAGGTAATCTTCGATTTATATTATTTTTCAAGGAGGAAGAATGAAAATTTCACCATTTAAAGTAGCAGAGACAAGATTTTCTTTCAGAAAATCAGCTAAAAAGGTTGTTCCCTTTTTAGTAGTAGGATTGATGTTAGCAGCGGGTAATAGTGTATATGCCTATTCCGGAGGAAATGGATCGATTGCGCGTGGGGATGATTATCCTGCTCATTATAAAAATGGGAGTCAGGAGATTGATAAGTGGCGCATGTATTCTCGTCAATGTACTTCTTTTGCAGCTTTTCGTTTGAGTAATGTCAATGGTTTTGAGATTCCGGCTGCTTATGGGAATGCGAATGAATGGGGCTATCGTGCTCGTCGTGAAGGCTATCGTGTCGATAATAGACCAGCGATTGGCTCCATTGCTTGGTCGACTGCAGGAACTTATGGTCATGTTGCCTGGGTGTCAAATGTAATAGGAGATGAGATTGAGATTGAAGAATACAACTATGGAATAAGAGAATCTTACAACAAGCGTGTCGTGAAGGCGAATACTATGACTGGTTTTATTCATTTTAAGGATTTGCCTGGTGGCAGTGTTGGGAATAGTCAATCCTCAGTTTCAACAGGAGGAACACATTATTTTAAGACTAAGGCTGCTATCAAAAATCAGCCTCTAGCTAGCGCAACTGCGATTGATTACTATTATCCTGGGGAGAATGTTCATTATGATCAAATTCTCGAAAAAGATGGGTACAAGTGGTTGAGTTATACGGCTTATAACGGAAGTCGTCGTTATATCCAGCTAGAGGGAGTAACCTCTTCACAGAATTATCAGAATCAATCAGGAAATAGCTCTAACTATGGATCCAATAACAGTTCAACTGTCGGTTGGAAGAAAATAAATGGTAGTTGGTATCATTTCAAATCAAATGGGTCTAAATCAACAGGCTGGCTGAAAGATGGTTCTAGCTGGTATTATTTGAAATCATCTGGTGAAATGCAGACAGGATGGTTAAAGGAAAATGGTCTGTGGTATTATTTGGATAGTTCAGGTGCAATGAAAACGGGCTGGTACCAAGTATCTGGTAAGTGGTATTATTCTTACTCTTCAGGCGCCTTAGCTGTTAATACGACGGTGGATGGCTACAGAGTAAATAGTGATGGAGAACGAGTATAGAAAATGGGAGTAGGAAATTTTTCCTACTTTTTCTGTAAGCAGTTTCCTTGACATTTTTTTGGTTTTGCGCTATCATATGTCCATATAATATATGGGAGTCTGTGTACAGTCTGAGAGGAAGCGTTAAGCTTCGACCGCACCTGATCTGGGTAATGCCAGCGTAGGGAACGATACTTAGTCTAATCTTGACCTTTTCCATATATGGCAAAGGTTTTTCTTTTTATCAAAGGAAAACGAGAAGTGGAGGTTGTTATGAAAGCAAGCATTGCCTTGCAAGTTTTACCCCTTTCACAGGGGATTGATCGGATTGCTGTTATCGATCAGGTCATTGCCTATCTGAAAGCTCAAGAAGTGACCATGGTAGTGACACCATTTGAAACAGTTTTGGAAGGGGAGTTTGATGAGCTTATGCGCATTCTAAAAGAAGCGCTGGAAGTGGCAGGGCAGGAGGCAGACAATGTCTTTGCCAATGTCAAAATAAATGTAGGAGAGATTTTAAGTATTGATGAGAAACTTGAAAAGTATACTGAGACGACACATTAGTCTGTTGGGCTTTCTAGGGATCTTGTCAATCTGGCAGCTAGCAGGGTTGCTTAAACTTCTTCCTAAGTTTATCCTGCCGACCCCTCTTGAAATTCTCCAGGCCTTTGTTCGTGACAGAGAATTTCTCTGGCACCATAGCTGGGCCACCTTGAGAGTGGCTTTACTGGGGCTGGTTCTGGGAGTTTTGATTGCCTGTCTCATGGCTGTGCTCATGGATAGTTTGACTTGGCTTAATGACTTGATTTACCCTATGATGGTGGTTGTTCAGACCATTCCGACTATTGCCATAGCTCCTATCCTGGTCTTGTGGCTCGGTTATGGGATTTTGCCCAAGATTGTCTTGATTATCTTAACGACAACCTTCCCCATCATCGTCAGCATTTTGGACGGTTTTAGGCATTGTGACAAGGATATGCTGACCTTGTTTAGTCTGATGCGGGCCAAACCTTGGCAAATCCTGTGGCATTTTAAAATCCCAGTCAGCCTGCCTTACTTTTATGCAGGTCTGAGAGTCAGTGTCTCCTACGCTTTTATCACAACAGTAGTATCTGAGTGGTTGGGAGGCTTTGAAGGACTAGGTGTCTACATGATTCAGTCCAAGAAACTGTTTCAGTACGATACCATGTTTGCTATTATTATTCTGGTATCGATTATCAGCCTTCTCGGTATGAAATTGGTTGATGTCAGTGAAAAATATGTTATTAAATGGAAACGTTCGTAGAATGAGAATGTTTCTGAAAAAGAAAAGAGGAAATTGAAATGAAGAAAACATGGAAAGTGTTTTTAACTGTTTTAACAGCTCTTGTAGCTGTTGTACTTGTGGCCTGTGGTCAAGGAACTGCTTCTAAGGATAACAAAGAGGCAGAACTTAAGAAAATCGACTTTATCCTAGACTGGACACCAAATACCAACCACACAGGGCTTTATGTGGCCAAGGAAAAAGGTTATTTCAAAGAAGCTGGAGTGGATGTTGATTTGAAATTGCCACCAGAAGAAAGTTCTTCTGATTTGGTTATCAATGGCAAGGCACCATTTGCAGTCTATTTCCAAGACTACATGGCTAAAAAATTGGAAAAAGGAGCAGGAATCACTGCTGTTGCAGCTATTGTTGAGCACAATACATCAGGAATCATCTCTCGTAAATCTGACAATGTAGCTAGTCCAAAAGACTTGGTTGGTAAGAAATACGGAACTTGGAATGATCCAACTGAACTTGCTATGTTGAAAACATTGGTAGAATCTCAAGGTGGAGACTTTGAGAAGGTTGAAAAAATACCAAATAACGACTCAAACTCAATCACACCGATTGCCAATGGAGTATTTGACACTGCTTGGATCTACTATGGATGGGATGGAATTCTTGCCAAATCTCAAGGTGTAGACGCTAACTTTATGTACTTGAAAGACTACGTTAAAGAATTTGACTATTACTCACCAGTCATCATTGCTAACAACGACTACCTCAAAGACAACAAAGAAGAAGCACGTAAAGTCATCCAAGCTATCAAAAAAGGCTACCAATATGCCATGGAGCATCCAGAAGAAGCAGCTGATATCCTCATCAAAAATGCACCTGAACTTAAGGAAAAACGTGACTTTGTCATCGAATCTCAAAAATACTTGTCAAAAGAATACGCAAGCGACAAGGAAAAATGGGGGCAATTTGATGCGGCTCGCTGGAACGCCTTCTACAAATGGGACAAAGAAAATGGTATCCTTAAAGAAGACTTGACAGACAAAGGATTCACCAACGAATTTGTGAAATAATGACAGAAATTAGACTAGAACACGTCAGTTATGCCTATGGTCAAGAGAGGATTTTAGAGGATATCAATCTGAAAGTGACTTCAGGTGAAGTGGTTTCTATCCTAGGCCCAAGTGGTGTTGGTAAGACTACGCTTTTCAACTTAATTGCGGGGATTTTAGAAGTTCAGTCAGGGAGAATTGTCCTTGATGGTGAAGAAAATCCCAAGGGGCGGGTGAGTTATATGTTGCAAAAGGATCTGCTCTTGGAACACAAGACGGTGCTTGGTAATATCATTCTGCCCCTCTTGATTCAAAAGGTGGATAAGGCAGAAGCTATTGCTCGCTCAGATGAAATTCTTGCGACCTTCCAGTTGACAGCTGTAAGAGATAAATACCCTCATGAACTCAGTGGTGGGATGCGCCAGCGTGTGGCCTTGCTCCGGACCTACCTTTTCGGGCACAAGCTCTTTCTCTTGGATGAGGCCTTTAGCGCCTTGGATGAGATGACCAAGATGGAACTACACGCTTGGTACCTTGAGATTCACAAGCAGTTGCAGCTAACAACCTTGATCATCACGCATAGTATCGAGGAGGCCCTCAGTCTCAGCGACCGCATCTATATCTTGAAAAATCGCCCTGGGCAGATTGTTTCAGAAATTAAACTAGATTGGTCTGAAGATGAGGACAAGGAAGTCCAAAAGATTGCCTACAAACGTCAAATCTTGGCAGAATTAGGCTTAGATAAGTAGAAAAATAGGGAGTTGGTGAAGATTATCCTTTACCAGCGCCCTTTTTCTTTTAAAAATGAGAAAATTTCGGTATAATAGTCAAAGATAGTCAAGGTTTAAAGAGAGAGGTGGGTTTGTAATGAGATTTAAAAATACATCGGATCATATTGAGGCCTACATCAAGGCGATTTTAGATCAATCTGGTATCGTGGAGTTGCAACGTAGTCAGTTGGCAGATACTTTTCAGGTTGTTCCCAGTCAGATTAACTATGTGATCAAGACACGCTTTACGGAAAGTAGGGGCTACTTGGTTGAAAGTAAGCGTGGTGGCGGAGGCTACATTCGTATAGGACGGATTGAGTTTTCTAGTCATCATGAAATGCTCAGGGAGCTTCTTTACTCAATTGGTGAGCGGGTCAGTCAAGAAATTTATGAAGATATTCTCCAGCTTTTGGTTGAGCAGGAATTGATGACCAAGCAGGAGATGAATTTGCTGGTGGCAGTAGCTTTGGATCGCGTTTTAGGAGAAGAAGCTCCAGTTGTTCGTGCAAACATGCTACGACAGGTCATACAAGAGGTAGATAGAAAAGGGAAGTAAGATGAACTATTCAAAAGCATTGAATGAATGTATCGAAAGTGCCTACATGGTTGCTGGCCATTTTGGAGCTCGTTACCTAGAGTCTTGGCACTTGTTGATTGCCATGTCCAACCACAGTTATAGTGTGGCAGGGGCAACTTTAAATGATTATCCATATGAGATGGACCGTTTAGAAGAGGTCGCTTTGGAACTGACTGAAACGGACTATAGCCAGGATGAAACCTTTACGGAATTGCCGTTTTCTCATCGTTTGCAGATCCTTTTTGATGAAGCAGAGTATGTAGCGTCAGTGGTCCATGCTAAGGTGTTAGGGACAGAGCATGTTCTCTATGCGATTTTGCATGATGGTAATGCCTTGGCGACTCGTATCTTGGAGAGGGCTGGTTTTTCTTATGAAGACAAGAAAGATCAGGTCAAGATTGCTGCCCTACGTCGAAATCTAGAAGAACGTGCAGGCTGGACTCGTGAAGACCTCAAGGCTCTACGCCAACGCCATCGTACAGTAGCTGACAAGCAAAATTCTATGGCTAATATGATGGGCATGCCGCAGACTCCGAGTGGTGGTCTCGAGGACTATACGCATGATTTGACAGAGCAAGCGCGTTCTGGCAAGTTAGAACCAGTCATCGGTCGGGACAAGGAAATCTCGCGTATGATTCAAATCTTGAGTCGGAAGACAAAGAATAATCCTGTCTTGGTTGGGGCTGCTGGTGTCGGAAAAACTGCTCTGGCGCTTGGTCTTGCCCAGCGAATTGCTAGTGGGGATGTGCCTACGGAAATGTCTAAGATGCGCGTGTTAGAGCTTGATTTGATGAATGTCGTGGCAGGGACACGTTTCCGTGGTGACTTTGAAGAGCGCATGAATAATATCATTAAGGATATTGAAGAAGATGGCCAAGTCATCCTCTTTATAGATGAACTTCACACTATCATGGGTTCTGGGAGCGGGATTGATTCGACTCTGGATGCGGCCAATATCTTGAAGCCAGCCTTGGCGCGTGGAACCTTGAGAACAGTTGGTGCGACCACTCAGGAAGAATATCAAAAACACATCGAAAAAGATGCGGCCCTTTCTCGTCGTTTCGCCAAAGTGATGATTGAAGAACCAAGTGTGGCAGACAGCATGACCATTTTGCAAGGTTTGAAGGCGACTTATGAGAAACATCACCGTGTGCAAATCACAGATGAAGCGGTTGAAACAGCTGTCAAGATGGCCCATCGTTACTTGACTAGTCGCCATTTGCCAGACTCTGCTATCGATCTCTTAGATGAAGCAGCAGCAACAGTGCAAAATAAGGCTAAGCATGTAAAAGCAGACGATTCAGGTTTGAGTCCAGCTGACAAGGCCTTGATGGATGGTAAGTGGAAACAGGCAGCTCAGCTAATCGCAAAAGAAGAGGAAGTGCCTGGTTATAAAGACTTGGTGACAGAGTCTGATATTTTGACCACCTTGAGTCGCTTGTCAGGTATCCCCGTTCAAAAACTGACTCAGACTGATGCTAAGAAATACTTAAACTTGGAAGCTGAACTGCACAAACGTGTCATCGGTCAAGATCAAGCTGTTTCAAGTATTAGCCGTGCCATTCGCCGCAACCAGTCAGGGATTCGCAGTCATAAGCGTCCGATTGGTTCCTTTATGTTCCTAGGGCCTACAGGTGTCGGTAAGACCGAATTGGCCAAGGCTCTGGCAGAAGTTCTTTTTGATGACGAATCAGCCCTTATCCGCTTTGACATGAGTGAGTATATGGAGAAATTCGCAGCCAGTCGTCTCAACGGAGCTCCTCCGGGATATGTGGGTTATGAAGAAGGTGGGGAGTTGACCGAGAAGGTTCGCAACAAACCATACTCTGTTCTACTCTTTGATGAGGTAGAAAAAGCCCACCCAGACATCTTTAATGTCCTCTTGCAGGTCTTGGATGACGGTGTCTTGACTGATAGCAAGGGTCGCAAGGTTGACTTTTCAAATACCATTATTATCATGACGTCAAATCTTGGTGCGACAGCCCTTCGGGATGACAAGACTGTCGGATTTGGGGCTAAGGATATTCGTTTTGACCAGGAAAATATGGAAAAACGCATGTTTGAAGAGCTGAAAAAAGCTTATAGACCGGAGTTTATCAACCGTATTGATGAAAAGGTGGTCTTCCATAGCCTGTCTAGCGACCATATGCAGGAAGTGGTGAAGATTATGGTTAAACCTTTAGTTGCAAGTTTGGCTGAAAAAGGCATTGACTTGAAATTACAAGCTTCCGCACTGAAATTATTGGCCAATCAAGGATATGACCCAGAGATGGGAGCTCGTCCACTTCGTAGAACTCTACAAACAGAAGTGGAAGACAAGTTGGCAGAACTTCTTCTCAAGGGAGAATTAGAGGCAGGCAGCACACTTAAGATTGGTGTTAAAGCAGGCCAGTTAAAATTTGATATTGCATAAAAATGGAGAATCAGGAGCAATCTTGATTCTTTTTTTCGCAATTTTTTTATAAAAAATGATAAAAAACTATTGAAAAAACAAAAATATAGTTTATAATAAAAACATAGACAACGAAAATATCAAAAAATATAAAAAGGTAATGCGTTTATGAAAAAGAAAACAGCAGTGGTATTTGGGACCTTTGCCCCTCTTCATCAGGGTCATATCGATCTGATTCAGCGAGCGAAGCGGCAGTGTGACCAGGTCTGGGTTGTAGTTTCAGGCTATGAGGGAGATAGAGGGGAACAGGTAGGCTTAACTCTTCAAAAGAGATTTCGCTATATCCGAGAGGCCTTTGGTGATGACGAGTTGACCTCTGTCTGCAAGTTAGATGAAACCAATCTTCCCCGTTACCCTATGGGCTGGCAGGAGTGGTTGAATCAGATGTTTGCAGAGATTTCCTATGATGAAACCCAGCAAGAACTAATTTTCTTTGTGGGAGAAGCAGACTACCAGCAAGAACTATCTAATCGTGGCTTTGAGACTGTCTTGCAAGAAAGAAAGTTTGGTATTTCAGCGACTATGATTCGAGAAAATCCAAGCAAATATTGGAAATATATTGCTCAACCCTTCCGACGTCAGTTTACAAAGAAAGTGTTGATTATGGGAAGTGCTAGCAATGGGAAGACCACTCTGGCCAAGGATTTGGCTAGGTATTACGATGCACCAGTTAGTTTGGAATACGCACGTGAGTACCAGATCAAAAACAATGTCCGCGACGATGAATTGACTCCAAAAGATTACTATTATCTCCTGTTGGGCCAGTATGACCAGACCTCTAAGTTAATCGATAGCAATGCCAATCGAGGCCTAGTGATTGCTGACACAAACTCTTTAGTAACCAAGGGCTACTATGATTATTACATGGAGACTGAGGATCAAGAAGACTTATCAGGAGAAACATTTGACAATCTCTTTGCCTCGATCTTGGCTAAGGAAAAATGGGACTTGATTCTCTTTGTGCAACCTGTCGGTTCCTATGTCAATGACGGATTTAGAGATATGACTATGGCAGAAGACCATATTCGTCATAGTTTTTCTCAGCATTTGGACCAGATGAGAGAGCGATATTTAACCACCATTCCACTAGTTTATCTAGCTGGGGATTACCTAGGCAATTATGAAGCAGCCAAAGTGGCTATTGATGCCATTTACCAAGCAGATTAGGAGAAAATTATGAAAAAACTAACTGAAAAAATCACACAATTTATCGAAAACTTTAAAAATGTCCATGCGGAAGCCCGCAAGATCGGTTTTGCAGGAATCATGAACCTGCTCTGGAAAGATCTTTTTGTCGGCCGTAGCCTCTTCCAGTGGTTGTATCTCATCGTCCTGTCAAGTGTTCCCTTGATCTTGGAATTCACGCAAAATACAGAAAGTCATGACTGGATGAGCTTGTTTGCATCTTGGACTGGGATTGTCTGTGTTATCTTGGTAGCAGAAGGGCGTGCAAGCAATTATCTCTTTGGGGCCATTAACTCTGCTATCTATTTGGTTTTGGCTATGAATGCGACTTTTTATGGTGAAGTTTTGACGACTGTTTACTTCTTTGTCATGCAGCCGATTGGTCTCTATGCTTGGCTGTCCAACCGTATCAATGACCAAGGAAAAGCAGAAGAATCTCACTTTGAAGCCAAGAAATTATCTGTGCTTGACTGGCTCAAGTACTTGGATTTGACTGCTATCATTTGGATTGGTATGGGCTTAGCTTATCAAAGTATCCATAGTGCTCGCCCTTTCCGTGATAGTGTTACCGATGCGACCAATGGTGTCGGTCAGCTCTTGATGACACGTCTCTACCGTGAGCAATGGATTTTCTGGATTGCAACCAATCTCTTTAGTATCTATCTCTGGTGGGGTGAAAACATCCACATCCAAGGGATGTACTGGGTTTACACACTCAATAGTCTAGTAGGTTGGTACCAATGGACCAAGGCAGTTCGTAAGGAGGCATAAAATGACGGACACGATGATTCCAGCAGGGATGACGGAAAGAGAATATTTTGAAATTCATGCAAGTCAGGAGGAATTTTTGGATTGGTTCTACAAGCAGGAACTTCCTCAATACGAAAAACCAAGTGTGACGGTGGATATGGTAGCCTACTGCTTTGTCGAAGGAAAGATCAAGCTCTTATTAATTCGCCGCAAGGCTCACCCTTATCAAAACTGTTTGGCCTTAGTTGGAGGATTTATGGACAAGGGTGAAGATGCTGTGCATGCCTGTCAGCGCGAGGTGAGAGAAGAAGTCAATCTCGAGCTTCCTTTGGAAAAAATTGAGCAATTGATGACCGTATCGACCCCCGGTCGTGACCCCCGGGGCTGGACAGTGACCATTGCCCACTTGGTTTATTTGCCTAGTCGTGCATTAGAACTTGTTCAAGCAGGAGACGATGCCAAGGATGTGGTTTTTGTAGATGTCGATTTTCAGACAGGCAAATGCTACCTAGAGGGAGTGGAGTTGGAGGAACAAGCCTTCGCTTTTGACCATTATGCCATTATTCAAGAGTCTATCAAACGAATCCAAGGCCGTCTCGACTGGAATCCAACCTTCCTTTATCTGCTGGAGGAGGAGTTCACTGTCTACGAAGGAACTGAACTGGTCAATCTTATTAACCCCGGTCGCCCAATCGTCAGCAATAACTTTCTCGTAAAATACGGAGAATATGTAGAAGAAGTTGGACTCAAACGAGTGCCTAAAAAGAAACCAAGAAAAACCTATCGATTGAAATAAAAAACGAGGTCGGGAAAAGTTCCCGACCTCTTTATTTGCCTTTATTAGTTTGATTTGCTGTTGCGACTGTTTTAGGGATGGCTATCTTTCTTAGAATTACTCAACATGTGAGTAAAGAAGTCTTTGTATCTATACTTGAGATAGTTCTCATGTAAAAATAACAAAGCAATATAAACAATCAAAAAGATTGTAGTCAGATAAAACACATCAAATGCAGTTCGCGCATAGTGAGTGGCTGACTGATAAGAGCCAATAGCTCCCAAAATCAACCAAGGAAGATACTTGTAATACTTATTTAGCATAAGAATGCACCTCCTATATTCTATTTCAATGTTATTATATTCCTTTGTACTTAAAGATGCAAGCGATTACACAAAAACAAATTCAAATTTTTAATAGGAAAATCTCCTGTTTTTCTATTTTATTACGAATAGAAGAGTAGGAGGAGTAAATGTATCTAAAGTATTTAAGATTTTTAAAATAGTTTAGATAAATTGTTGACATATTTAAATTCCAATGTTACAATTGTATTACAAAAAGATTTCATTATATTTCTAAAATATTACAAAGGAGTAGGGAAATGAAAAAGAAAACCTATATCAAATTGATGACAGCAACTGTATTAGCTTCTACCCTACTATTAGGAGCTTGTGGAAATAAAAAGGAAACAACTCAAGCAAGCAGTTCTGCTAAGACAAGCCAATCATCAAGCTCTAAAGCAGCTTCTGCTAATAAAGAAAGTAAGACTCAGAAATCCTCAAGTTCAGCTGCATCTGAAAAGGCTAAGGCGTCTACTGATCAATCTTCAGCAACTGCAACGCCATCACAAGCGGCACCTGCACCAGAGCAAAGACAAGGTCAAGAAGTAGCTAATCAACAGGCAGCTAGTCAACAAACTCCTGCTCAGGCTCCTTCAACTCAACAGGCTCCTCAAGCCCAGTCTAACCAATCAAGCTATGATTCTACAACTGACCGCAAACTTCAAGACAAGCAAGCAGAGCAAAATAAACGCTACAAGGGTGTTTTAACTATGGTAGATGGTGATTTCTCAGCTGCAGCGGGCAATTGGAAGGGAGCAAATGGGGAAACCATTACAGTTTCATCTGGCGGTCAATTCACAGTAGAATCTTCCGATGGAAAGAAAGAAAATTACTCTCTCAAAGGCTATTCTTATACTCTTGATGATGGCAAGTATAATGCCAAAATTGGTGGAGGAAAAGTCATCCAAATTACAACAGGAGCGGATGGTAAGGTTTCCAGTGTTGCTTTGAGTCAATAATAACCCTCAGTATTTGAATTTTTACAGTCAAAAACCCGTAACCTTTAAGAGAGTTACGGGTTTTAAACTATTAAGCCTTATCCAGTTGCCAGAGGGCTTCAATCTCTGCTAGGGTGCTAGCTTGTGAAATGGCTCCACGGAGTTTAGCTGCACCAGATGTTCCACGAAGATAGTGAGGAGCGAGGTCACGGAATTCACGAACTGCTACATTTTCTCCTTTGAGGTTAATCAAGCGTTTCAAATGTTCGTAGGCGATTTTCATCTTATCTTCAAAAGTCAAATTAGGTAGGATTTTACCTACTAGAAGATTGTATCAGTTATATCTCGAAAGAAAAAAGAATAAATTTAACTATAAAACCTGTTTTATTGAATGAAAAAATGGTAGAATAAACATCAATATCAAGTGAAATGTGGAGTGTTGCAAACAATGAAGTCAAAAATGTTTCGATTTTATTTTGTTTTGTTATTTATTTTCTTTTTTTATTTTTCGTTTTCAATATTTAACCGAACGTACAGTGGAATCACCGTAGATAAACATGATAATGAGTGGATAGTTAGACAAGTCCATAATCTGGGAAGCTTTGCAAATCATCAAGAGATAATAGGGTCATCAATTATACAAATAGACGGTCAGAGTCCAGATAGTAATTTCTTATTATCTCGATTTTTAATTGTTGAACCGCTTCATTCTGTGACAGTGTTAGATAGAGGAATTTCAAAGAATTTAATAATAGAATCTGGGAAATCAAGCCAAATTATCTTTCTTGTTTTATCAATCATTGCTTTTCTGATTCTACTGTTATTTCGCTTATACATAAAAGGGAGAAGTAGAGGAAAAACTGGAAAACGATATTTTTATTTTATTATTTATACTAGTCTGATGTTATTATCGATTATTCCATCAAGTATAGGAGATGTATTTGGTCGTAGTCTATTAATTTCATACTTGACTTTATTTCCATTATTCATGGATATTTTCATTAGAGTGTTAGTCCTGAAGATAAAAGGTTCAACCATTTCTAACTTTTCTCGTATTATACTGGGCTATTCACTCATCACTCAACTTTTGTTTGTTTATAATCTTATACAGCCCATTGATTTTTTGACTATCTTTTTTTCTAGGGGGGTATTTTATTTAGTATTTTTCTTTTTAGTTATCCTGCTGTTAAAGATGCTTATAAGTTACTCTCAGATAAGAGAAATGTTGCCAATTCATACCTTATTTTTAGCAGTTCTTGCCTTATTTCCTCTATTTTTTGGATATATTTTTCCGATTGGTAAGGAAGTTTCGTTTATTTATAGTATTCCTCTATTGTTGCTTATTTTGTTCTCTATTGTAAATAACTTGATACTAGAGCGAATGATATATGTTGCTTGGAAGTGGAATCCATTCATATATAACTTGATATTTTCCGTTTTTTTTACTAGTCTAATTATTCTTTTTAGTCTGTTATTAAGAGAATTTTCTCCAATTTTTTTCGTTCTTTACACTTTTCTTTTTTCGCTAGCTTTGTTACCTGAAATAAGGAAAATGATGTTGATTAGCCATAAAATGGAGGGAATCTTTAGTAGTTTTCATACTTTTGTAGCTACTGAATTAGAGAGGGAAGAAATTGCAACGTTTATACATGATACTACAATTCAGAAGGTTATTTATTATAAAAAGCAGTTAGAAATTAGTGAACACATTAATAGGGGAGCTTTATTAGAGATGTTGGATGATATTGTTTTTGAATTAAGAGATTTATGTTCCAATATCTATCCTTTAATGGTGCATGAATTAGGGTTGAAAGAATCTATTACTAGCATATTAAACCAATTCATGAAGATGGAAACTGTTTCGATTATGACAACTTTTTCAATAGATGAAGAAAAAGTTAACGATAAAGTGGGCACGTTTGTATTAAGGACAGTTAAAGAACTAGTAAATAATAGTATTCTTCATGGGAATGCTAGAGAAATTACTGTAGATTTATCTACAAAAGAAAAGATTTTATCAATTGAAGTTATAGATGATGGTATTTTTAAGGGAAACTATCAGTCTAATGAACATCATTTTGGTTTAAATAGAATTGTAGAGAAGGTTCATTTATTGGGGGGAACTGTTCAGATAAATATAGAACCTACAAGTGTGAAGATACGGATACCTATAGAAGGGAAGAAAAATGATTCGTTTGGTTTTGATTGATGATCACAGTTTAGTATTACAAGGATTGGAGAACTATTTTTTAAAGGAAGATGATTTTAAAATTGTTGGTTCCTATACAGAAGTAGCAGATTTACTTCTCTGTCTTAAGAATGAAAAGGTAGATGTGCTAGTTATGGATTTTATGTTGAAAGGAGTAACGGCATTTGATGTTATTAGTCAAATAAATAGATTTCTGAATACAGTTCCCAAGATAGTTCTTTTATCAGGATTTTATGACACTTTGTTACATAAGAGAGCGATGGATTTTGGGATTCAAGCTTTTTTACCCAAAGAAAGTTCTTATTTGGATGTTAAAAGTGCAATTTATGCTGTTTATAAGGGAAATCACGTTATTCCAGATGGTTTGTTAGAAAAGCAAGAAAATAATCTATTGACAGATACGGAGTTAAGTGTATTGGAACTGATTGTAAAAGAATATTCTAATGAAAAGATAGCAAATAGTTTATTTGTCAGCAGGAGAACAGTGGATACCCATGTTTCAAATATTTGTTCAAAGTTGGGAGTGACGAGTAGAGTTGGAGCTGTACGTGAGGCTATTCGATTAAATCTAGTATCTTTATAATTTTATACTAAAAAGGCAAGAAGGTTTTCGTAAATTACGGATTCTTTCTTGTCTTTTTTTGTTTAAGATAGAGTCAGTTTAAAAGATTGGAGAAGTATATGCTAACAGTAGATTATTTACTTGGAGACAATAAAAATCGTTATTTTGGCAGAGGGCATAAGAAGACGACTTATGAAGTTAAGTTGAAAAATATTTTAGAAGGAGTTGGGTCTCTTCATCAAGAAGGTTTGTGGTCTAGTAAACAATCTGAAATCATACAGCAACACCTGAGTACATTAGATGGAATAGTATTAGCTCATTTATTTGGAAGTGAAATACTGAAAAGAATGGGAGTGAGATTAAATCAGTATAGGTTAAGCCATTTTTGAGATAAAGTCAGGGATAAAAGCTATAGAAGAATTGGTAAATTTAAAATTAGAATTACAAAATTTCAAAATGACGAACCAAGTGATTGAATTTGATTGCTTGGTAATGGATATGAAAGTTTGTTTAGGATATCAATTATTAGAATGTATGGAAAATGTAGCTGCTATAGGAGAACAAGGTAGAGATTTTTTATCAACGCATTTAAGAGATAGACAACATGATATATACGATGTTGAGTTTTCAGATAGTAGTATATCTTGTAAAGCAGAGCAAGTATTAATCAAAGATATTGAATATAGTGGTGTAGGTAGTCTAGAAAAGAATTATTATAGTTTGTTAGAGCTTCTGATTATTTTTTCTCAAATGGCAGAGATGTTAGCCTACCATATAGAAGAGATATCTCGAGAAGAGAGCAATACCATGTGGATGAAGCAAGTGAGTGCAGACTTGAATTCACCAATTTTGAACGGAGTAGTAGAGCTTAGTGGTAGTGTTTCAAAAAATAGATTGTTAAAAATTAGAGAAGAACATTGGAAAGTCTACGAAATGTCAGGATATGATATAGATCATAAGGTAGTCTTTAAAAGTAAAATAGCTCAAAAATTACCTGATGGAGGGGGACAGTGATGGGAAATAGAGAATTAAGGTTAGTCATATCGGGAACTTATTCTACAGGTAAGACAACAACTGCTACAGCTCTTTCGATTGCAACGGGACTTCCCTTAATCGACGCTTTGTCTGCGAGGGAACTTTTGACAGATTTATATCCTGGCAGAAGATTTCAGGATATGTCATCAACTGAATTAATGGCACTAGGGCTAAAGCGTTTTGAGGAGAGAATTCGTACAGAGGGAATTTTATACAAGGAACATGGAAGTTTTCTATCAGATGGTTCAGTATTGAATGAATGGATTTACGGTACTGTTCGAATGAGGGTAGGAATTAATCCAGGATCAGCATTCATTCATCGATTGATGAAATCTATTTTAGGTATTCCGGGTCGACGATTTTTCAAAAAATATTTGACTGCTTATGGGGTTGTCTCTAAGAATCATGCGAAACTGTGGTATACAGATGTTGTTCATTTACCAGTAGAGTTTGCAATGGATCCAGATGGGCATAGACCAGTATCTGAAGAGTATCGAAATTTATCAGATGAGGAATTATATGAAGCTTATAGGAATTTGGGTCTAACACCTTATTGTGTAAAAGGTAGTCAGAAAGAACGGTTAAATCAGATCATTCAACATTATAAGTTGCCAATAGTTGTTCCAGTAGATGAGGCTATTTCCTTAGCTGAAAAGGTTATACGAGAAAACAGGGAAGCAGTATCTAAACGTATCATAGAGCAGTATGAAGAGCCTACATTAAAGGAAAAAATAAAATTTATGACAAGATATTAGGAGTATATATGATTCAGTTTCAAAATATTAGTAAGATTTATAAGGTGGGGGAGCAAGAAGTTCGTGCTTTAGATCAAGTTAGTTTTTCTATTGAGAAAGGGAAATTTACAGTTATTTTAGGTCCATCAGGTTCAGGGAAAAGTACGTTACTAAATTTACTTGGTGGGATGGATCGTGCGACATCAGGAACCTTTATATTTGATGAGGAACTAGTAACAAAGTTTACGGACAAGGAATTATCTGCTTATCGAAAAGATAAAATTGGTTTTGTTTTTCAATTTTATAACTTAGTTCCAAGTTTAACAGCCAAGGAGAATATAGGTATTGCAGCAAATTTAGTGAAAAACAATAAAGAAATTGATATGTATTTAGATCAAGTTGGTTTACTTCATAGAAAAAATAATTTTCCTAATCAGCTTTCTGGAGGTGAAATGCAACGTGTATCAATTGCAAGGGCATTGGCTAAAGAGCCTAGTCTATTATTGTGTGATGAACCTACAGGAGCGTTAGATTCAAAGACAGGCGATAGTATTTTAACTTTATTGAAGGAAGTTTCTAGAAATGGGAATGCTGCAGTTGTAATGGTTACACACAATAGGGAGTTTGCTAAATTTGCAGATCGAGTTATATATTTGAAAGATGGAAGTATTGAAAAAATAGAGAATAATGAAGAGGTGTTGGGATGAGGTATCTTCATATAAAATTATTAAGAGATCTCCGGCAAAATTGGCAACAATTTTTCTCTGTTTTTCTGATGTCTCTATTAAGTGTATTAATCTTTGTAGGTCTACAAGGAGCTTGGCATGGACTTGAAAAGAGTCTACAGAGTTATTTGAAACAATCTGAACTTCCTGTTGTTTGGGTTCAAGCGAGACAAATTGATGAATCAAAAATTAAGCAGGTTGAACTATTATCTTCTGTTGAAAAAGTTATCAGTAAAAAGAAAGGATTTGCTAATATTGTTCGTTTAGACAAGACTGATGGACGAATCAATCTTGAAACGATTACAGATAATCAACTGGTTACAGTAACAGAAGGAAGTCCTTTTTCTGAAGGAAAACAAGATTCGATTTGGATTGATGGGAATTATGCTAAGAAGAATCAATTACAGATTGGAGATTCAATTTCTATTTCATCAAGGGGGAAACAGATAGATTTAGAAATTGTAGGATTTGTTCAGGCAACAGATAAGATTTATTTTACAGGTAGCATGGAATATATAGCTCCAAATCCTGACAATGATGCCTATGGTTATATTGCAGATAATGAAATTGCAAAAGGAATTCTGGGTTTATCGTCAGATAATGCCTTAGAAATTTATGGCTCTAAGATAGATTTGCGAGGAGATTTAGAGTCTATTTTTGGGGGCGATTTAATTTCTTATCAAGATCAAAAAAGTTTAACTGAAATATCAGAAGCTACCGATCGAGTTGGGCAAATTAGAAACTTATCTTACTTATTTTCTTTTATCTTTATTTTGTTAGCTATTTTGGCTATGTTTACAATCATTCAGCGTTTGATTGATGGCCAAACAAAAGAGATTGCTGTATTAAAGGCTTTAGGTTTTTCAAATCAGGCTATCAGTTTACATTATATTTTATTTGGCTTAGTAGTAAGTTTATTAGGAAGTTTTGCAGGCTTTGCTATTTCTCCCTTGATGTCATGGTTTGTACTAGAAACTCAAAAGTCAATGTTTACACTTCCAAATTGGCAAATCTCTTATTCATCTTCATCAATAGTCGTTGGTATTGTAGTCATTATTATTTGTGTTTTAGCTGCCTATTTAGCTTCTAGAGAGTCAGCTAGAGGCTTACCAGCAATATTTTTAAGAGGTAAAGAAAAAGTTGCTAAATCTGTCTTTGTAGAAAGATTTTCCTCTATCTGGCAACGAATTTCTTATCCTTCAAGATGGGCAATTCGGGATGCCTCGTTTAATCGTATTCGAGTTTTGATGGGAATCGTGGGAGTTGCAGGAAGTATGATGTTACTGATTGCTGGAATTGGTATGCCTGTGTCCATGAATCATCTTGTTGATAAGGCATATAATGAAGATTTTTCTTATTCAAAACGACTGACCGTAGCGGATTATACCACTTCTAAGTCCAGATATGGTGGGCAAGGCGTACAAATCTCACAAGCACATTTTAATCCAGATGATAGCTACAATCGTTTATTGATTATATTTGATGATGGAGATATGATCCAAGCAAAAACAGAGAGTGCTGATTCTTTGAAAGATGATGGTTTGTATGTAACTAGATCATTTGCCCATTTAGCAGGTATTAAAGTCGGAGATTTTTTAAATGTGACTCCCTATCAAGATGGTCATACTTACAAGTTTGAAGTAAAAGGGATTGTCACAAGTGAAACCAATCAAGGGGCTTATCTTCATGCTAGAGTCTTTGAAAAATCAGGGGGAGATTTTACTCCACATACTTTATTAGTTGGGCCGGAGGTGGACGAAGATACTATTAAGCAAGACAAAGGTGTTCTATCTGTCATTGAAAAAGGGAGCCAAGAAAAAAATGCCTATGATTTTGTATCTAGTTTGATGAGTGTATTTCTAATGATTATTGGCTTTGCCTTATTACTTGTTATTATTGTTCTCTATAATCTGGGCTCTTTAAACTTTGTAGAGAGAATGAGAGACTATGCTACATTACAAGTATTAGGATTTTCTAATCAATATCTACAGATGGTAACTCTTTTTGAGACTATACTAACTACCTTTATTGGGTGGATAATAGGAATTCCTTTAGGCATATGGTTTTTGAAAGAATATGTAGCAACATTTTCGACGATTCGAATTGAGTATACCGCTTATGTCAGTATGTATGTCCTTGCTTCTGCTACGTTATTGGTTTGGTTTACATCTTTAGGGACTGCTTATTTTATTAGTCTTCGTATGAGAAAGATTGACATGATTAGTGCTCTAAAGGGGGTAGACTAGTATGGTCAGTTATGAGTGAATCTATAGACATTTATGAATAATTGTTAATCATCAGTTCTAATACTCAATGAAAATCAAAGAGCAAACTAGGAAGCTAGCCGCAGGCTGCTCAAAGCACTGCTTTGAGGTTGTAGATAGAACTGACGAAGTCAGCTCAAAACACTGTTTTGAGGTTGTGGATAGAACTGACGAAGTCAGTAACCATACCTACGGTAAGGCGATGCTGACGTGGTTTGAAGAGATTTTCGAAGAGTATAAGGTCCAAATTTATCTATTTGTGTTTCGGTTCACTGCATTACTGCATTCAAAATCCGTCAGCTCAATAAGAGTTGACGGATTATTTTATACTTGTACTTGGGTTAAAAATTCTTCTGTAGTAAGAATTTGAGCAAACTCATCTTGTAGAGAAAGGAGATTAATCTCATGGATAGTCTCAGGAGAGATGGTCTGACCGTTTTTGTTAGATAGGGTAAAACTGGCAGTGGCATCTGCTAGTAAAGTGACTTCAAAACCAAGATTTGCTGCCATTCGTGTCGTAGTGGATATACAATGAGGCAGAGTCAAACCAACAACGACTAAATGACAAATCTGTTTTTTTCGTAAATATGTTTCAAGATTTGTTTCAATAAAGGCGCTATTAACCGTTTTTTGAAAGATAGGTTCTGAGGTGACTGGCTCAAATCCACTTTTAAACACCTGATTTTGTTTGTTATGAAATTGCGACTGGGGATTGTCAGATATGTGTTGAACATGTAAGACTGGAAGAACGTGTTTACGAAAGTATGCCAGTACCCTCAATGCTTGTTGTTCAGCTTGAGGGTTATTCCGTTCTCCCCAGATAGGGTTATCAAATGCTTTTTGCATATCGATAACAAGTAGAGCAGTATGAACCATTTTAAGCCTTGTCCAATTGCAAGAGTGCCTCAATCTCTGCTAGGGTGCTAGCTTGTGAAATAGCTCCACGAAGTTTGGCAGCGCCAGATGTTCCACGGAGGTAGTGAGGAGCGAGGCCACGGAATTCACGAACTGCGACATTTTCTCCTTTGAGGTTAATCAAGCGTTTCAAGTGTTCGTAGGCAATTTTCATCTTGTCTTCAAAGGTCAAATCAGGTAGAATTTCTCCTGTTTCAAAGTAGTGGTTGATTTGGTTGAAGAGGTAAGGATTTCCCATGGCAGCTCGGCCAATCATAACTGCATCAGCACCGACTTCTTCGATGCGTTGCTTGGCTTCTTGAACTGTACGGATGTCACCGTTGGCGATGAAGGGAATCTTGGTCAGAGCTTGAGCTACGTCGTGCAAGGTCTCAAGGTCTGCGTGACCTGTATACATTTGCTCACGGGTACGGCCATGCATGGCGAGGGCAGAAACGCCTGCAGCTTCAGCAGCGAGGGCATTTTCTACTGCAAGAGCTGGGTCGGACCAGCCGGTACGCATCTTGACGGTGAGGGGAATATCAAGGACAGACTGAACCTTGTTGATAATAGAGTAAATCTTGTCTGGATCCTTGAGCCACATAGCGCCAGCTTCGTTTTTCACGATTTTGTTAACTGGGCAGCCCATGTTGATATCGACTATATCGGTCTTGGTATTTTCTTGGATGAATTCTGCTGCGCGCGCTAGGCTGTCTTCATCACTACCAAAGAGTTGGATAGAAACAGGGTTTTCACCTTCATCGATATGAAGCATGTGCAGGGTTTTTTCATTGTTGTATTGGATTCCCTTGTCAGAGACCATTTCCATTACAACGAGTCCAGCTCCAAGCTCTTTTGCGATAGTACGAAAGGCTGAGTTGGTCACGCCAGCCATGGGTGCTAAAACGGTACGATTGGGAATCTCAACATTGCCAATCATAAAAGGTGTATTAAGATTTGTCACGAATGAGTTCCTCCAGGTCGTTTTCATCAAAGTTGTAAGTAGTTTGGCAGAATTGACAAGTGATTTCTGCTCCGTGGTCTTCCTCTTTCATTTCCTGCAAGTCTGAGCTTGGAAGGCTAGCAAGAGCGTTCATAAAGCGCTCATGGCTACAGTCACATTGGAAACGGATTTCTTCTTCAGAAAGACGCTTGTAGGCCTCGTCGCCGTAGATAGCCTTGAGGAGGGCTTCAATATGGTCTTCACTCTCTAGAAGCGTCGAGATAGCTGGCATTTCTTGGATGCGTTTTTCAAAGCGAGCAATCTCTTCTTCCTTGGCTCCTGGCAAGACTTGGACTAGGAAACCACCTGCAACCTTGACCTTGTCTTCCTCGTCCAAAAGGACATTGAGGCCGACTGCTGAAGGTGTTTGTTGGCTTTCAGTCAGGTAAAAGGCCAGGTCTTCACCAATTTCTCCAGAGATGAGAGGAGTCATAGAGTTGTAAGGATTTCCAGTACCGTAGTCTGTGATAACGAGGAATTGGCCATTGCCAACAAAAGGTCCGACTAGAACTTCACCAGTTGCAGTCTTTTTGATGTCAACACCAGGATTTTGAACATAGCCTTTGACATTCCCCTTGGTATCAGCGACCGTGATGATAGCACCTAGGGAGCTAGAACCCAGCACCTTCACTGTTAGTTTAGTGTTTCCTTTTTCATTGGCTGCGAGAATCTGGCTAGCGATAAGAGTTCGACCAAGTGCTACAGTTGAGCTAGCTTGGGTTTGGTGTTTTTCTTGAGCAGTGCGGACGGTTTCCGTGCTATCAAGGACAAAAGCACGAAAGGCTCCGCTTTCTGATATTGTTTTAATAATTTTATCCATAGCTACTATTTTAGCATAAAAATGCCCAAAGGGGGAGCCGTGTGTTTGCTGATTTTCAGGATAATGGACCAGGAAATCAGCATGAAAATAAAAAGAGAAACAGATTATTTCATCATTTTTAAGTTTTGTGTTATTCTAAAGGAAGAAAATGAAAGGGGTAACAAATGTATTTAGGAGATTTGATGGAAAAGGCCGAATCTGGCCAATTTTCAATCCTTTCCTTTCTATTACAAGAGTCTCAGACGACCGTCAAGGCTGTAATGGAGGAAACAGGATTTTCAAAAGCAACCCTAACCAAATATGTCACCCTTCTCAATGACAAGGCTTTGGATAGTGGCTTAGAGCTGAATATCTCCTTAGAGGATGAAAATCTGCGCCTGTCGATCGGTGCAGCTACCAAGGGGAGAGATATTCGGAGCTTGTTTTTGGAGAATGCTGTTAAATACCAAATTTTAGTCTATCTTCTCTACCACCAACAGTTTTTAGCCCATCAGCTGGCTCAAGAATTGATGATTAGTGAGGCAACACTTGGTCGCCACTTAGCTAGTTTAAATCATATTTTGTCAGAATTTGATTTATCCATCCAAAATGGACGTTGGCGAGGTCCAGAGCATCAGATTCGCTATTTCTATTTCTGTCTTTTTCGCAAGGTCTGGTCAAGTCAGGAGTGGGAAGGTCACATGCAGAAACCAGAGAGAAAACAGGAGATTGCCACTTTAGAAGAAATCTGCGGTGCAAGCTTGTCTTCGGGGCAGAAGTTAGACTTGGTTCTCTGGTCCCACATCAGTCAACAACGTCTACGGGTCAATGCCTGTCAGTTCCAAGTCATAGAAGAGAAAATGCGAGGGTATTTTGACAATATTTCCTATCTTCGTTTGCTGAGAAAGGCTCCGTCCTTTTTTGCTGGGCAACACCTTCCTCTCGGAATTGAGGATGGTGAGATGATGATTTTCTTCTCATTTCTCCTATCTCATCGTATTCTTCCTCTTCATACTATGGAGTATATTCTTGGATTTGGAGGGCAGTTGGCAGCTTTACTGACGCAATTGATTCAAGAAATGAAGAAGGAGGAGTTACTGGGTGATTATACAGAGGACCATGTTACCTATGAACTCAGTCAGCTTTGTGCTCAAGTCTATCTTTATAAGGGCTATATTTTACAGGATCGCTACAAGTACAAGTTAGAGAATCGTCATCCATATTTACTGATGGAACATGATTTTAGGGGGACGGCAGAGGAGATTTTTCATGCTCTACCTGCCTTTCAGCAGGGGACGGATTTGGATAAGAAAATTCTCTGGGAATGGCTTCAGTTGATGGAATATATGGCAGAAAATGGTGGTCAGCATATGCGGATTGGTCTGGATTTGACATCTGGTTTTCTTGTCTTTTCAAGGATGGCAGCCATTTTAAAACGGTATTTGGAATACAATCGTTTTATTACCATTGAAGCCTATGACCGAACTCGACATTATGATTTGCTGGTTACCAATAACCCGATTCATAAGAAGGAACAAACACCAGTCTATTATTTAAAAAATGACTTGGATATGGAAGATTTGGCGGCTATTCGTCAGTTATTATTCACTTAAAAGGCTTGGTCGTTCCAGGTCTTTTTTGTGAAATTCACACAATCTACTCACATTTTTTAAAAAATTAAAAAAAGTTGATGAATAAGAAAGCGCTTTATTTTGTATACTAGTTAGTGTAAAGAGGAAACATCCTCAAGATCTTTATCAGGAGGACAGCACATGTCACAAGAAAAATACATTATGGCCATTGACCAGGGAACTACAAGTTCTCGTGCCATTATTTTCAACAAAAAAGGAGAAAAAGTTAGCTCGAGTCAAAAAGAGTTTACCCAGATTTTCCCTCAGGCAGGTTGGGTAGAGCACAATGCCAATGAAATTTGGAACTCTGTTCAGTCAGTTATTGCGGGTGCTTTCATCGAAAGTGGTGTCAAGCCAAATCAAATCGAAGCAATCGGGATTACCAACCAGCGTGAAACAACTGTCGTCTGGGATAAGAAAACAGGGCTCCCTATCTACAATGCTATCGTTTGGCAGTCTCGCCAAACAGCCCCTTTGGCTGAGCAACTAAAAAACCAAGGTTATGTGGAAAAATTCCATGAAAAGACTGGTTTGATCATCGATGCTTACTTCTCTGCTACCAAGGTTCGTTGGATTTTGGATCATGTAGAAGGTGCTCAAGAGCGAGCAGAAAAAGGGGAATTGCTCTTTGGTACCATCGATACTTGGTTGGTTTGGAAATTGACTGACGGTGCGGCTCACGTGACGGACTACTCAAATGCAGCTCGTACCATGCTTTATAACATTAAAGAACTTAAATGGGATGATGAGATTTTGGAAATCCTCAACATTCCAAAGGCTATGTTGCCAGAAGTTCGTTCTAACTCTGAAATCTATGGTAAGACAGCTCCATTCCATTTCTACGGTGGAGAAGTGCCAATCTCAGGTATGGCTGGGGACCAACAAGCAGCCCTCTTTGGACAGTTGGCCTTTGAACCAGGTATGGTCAAGAATACTTATGGAACAGGTTCTTTCATCATCATGAATACTGGTGAAGAGATGCAGTTGTCTGAGAACAACCTATTAACAACCATTGGTTACGGAATCAATGGCAAGGTTTACTATGCCTTGGAAGGTTCAATCTTCATCGCAGGCAGCGCCATTCAGTGGCTTCGTGATGGACTTCGCATGGTTGAAAATTCACCAGAATCTGAAAAATATGCCCGTGATTCTCACAACAATGATGAAGTTTATGTCGTTCCAGCCTTTACAGGTCTAGGTGCTCCATACTGGAACCAAAATGCCCGCGGTTCTGTCTTTGGCTTAACTCGTGGAACAAGTAAAGAAGACTTTATCAAGGCAACTCTTCAATCTATCGCTTATCAAGTCCGTGATATCATCGATACGATGCAAGTGGATGCGCAGACAGCTATCCAAGTCTTGAAAGTAGACGGTGGTGCAGCTATGAACAATTTCCTCATGCAATTCCAAGCTGATATTTTGGGAATCGATATCGCACGCGCCAAAAACTTGGAAACAACAGCTCTAGGGGCAGCCTTCCTAGCAGGTTTGTCAGTGGGCTATTGGAAAGACTTGGATGAGTTGAAACTCTTGAACGAGACAGGAGAGCTCTTCGAGCCATCTATGAACGAATCTCGCAAGGAACAACTCTACAAGGGCTGGAAGAAGGCTGTAAAAGCAACTCAAGTCTTTGCGGAAGTAGACGACTAATACTGGAAGAATAAAGCGACTCAGTTAGAAAGTGTGTAAATATGGAATTTTCAAAGAAAACACGTGAATTATCAATTCAAAAAATGCAGGAACGTACCTTGGACCTCTTGATTATCGGTGGAGGTATCACTGGTGCTGGTGTAGCCTTGCAGGCGGCAGCTAGTGGTCTAGATACTGGTTTGATTGAAATGCAGGACTTCGCAGAAGGAACATCCAGCCGTTCAACAAAATTGGTTCATGGAGGACTACGTTACCTTAAGCAATTTGATGTAGAAGTGGTATCAGATACAGTTTCTGAACGTGCAGTGGTTCAACAAATCGCTCCACACATTCCGAAACCAGACCCAATGCTCTTGCCAGTTTACGATGAAGATGGAGCTACTTTTAGCCTCTTCCGTCTTAAAGTAGCTATGGATCTTTACGACCTCTTGGCAGGTGTCAACAACACACCAGCTGCTAACAAGGTTTTGAGCAAGGAAGAAGTCTTGGAACGCCAGCCAAACTTGAAGAAAGAAGGTTTGGTAGGAGGTGGAGTTTATCTTGACTTCCGTAACAACGATGCGCGTCTCGTGATCGAAAACATCAAACGTGCCAACCAGGACGGTGCCCTCATTGCTAACCACGTGAAGGCAGAAGGCTTCCTATTTGACGAAAGTGGCAAGATTACAGGTGTTGTAGCTCGTGATCTCTTGACAGACCAAGTCTTTGAAATCAAGGCCCGTCTGGTTATTAACACAACAGGTCCTTGGAGCGACAAGGTGCGCAATTTGTCTAATAAGGGAACACAATTCTCACAAATGCGTCCAACTAAGGGAGTTCACTTGGTAGTGGATTCAAGCAAGATCAAGGTTTCACAGCCAGTTTACTTTGATACAGGTTTGGGTGATGGCCGTATGGTCTTTGTTCTCCCACGTGAAAACAAGACTTACTTCGGTACAACGGATACAGACTACACAGGTGATTTGGAACATCCAAAAGTGACGCAGGAAGATGTAGATTACCTACTTGGCATTGTCAATAACCGCTTCCCAGAAGCCAACATTACTATTGATGATATCGAAAGCAGCTGGGCAGGTCTTCGTCCATTGATCGCAGGCAATAGCGCTTCTGACTACAATGGAGGAAATAACGGAACCATCAGTGATGAAAGCTTTAACAACTTGATTACGACTGTTGAATCTTATCTCTCTAAAGAAAAAACTCGTGAAGATGTAGAGGCTGCTGTTAGCAAGCTTGAAAACAGTACCTCTGAGAAACATTTGGACCCATCTGCAGTTTCTCGTGGTTCTAGCTTGGACCGAGATGATAATGGTCTCTTGACCCTTGCTGGTGGTAAAATCACAGACTACCGTAAGATGGCTGAAGGAGCTATGGAGCGCGTGGTTGACATCCTCAAAGCAGAATTTGACCGTAGCTTTAAACTCATCAATTCTAAGACTTACCCTGTTTCAGGTGGGGAATTGAACCCAGCAAATGTGGACTCAGAAATCGAAGCCTTTGCGCAACTTGGAGTGTCACGTGGTTTGGATAGCAAGGAAGCTCATTACCTAGCAAATCTTTATGGTTCAAATGCACCGAAAGTCTTTGCTCTTGCTCATAGTTTAGAACAAGCACCAGGACTCAGCTTGGCAGATACCTTGTCCCTTCACTATGCAATGCGCAATGAGTTGGCTCTGAGCCCAGTTGACTTCCTCCTTCGTCGTACCAACCACATGCTCTTTATGCGTGATAGTTTGGATAGCATCGTTGAGCCAGTTTTGGATGAAATGGGACGATTCTATGACTGGACTGAAGAAGAAAAAGCCGCTTACCGTGCGGATGTCGAAGCAGCTCTTGCTAACAACGATTTAGCAGAATTAAAAAATTAAGAAAAAATAAAAGAGGCGGCGGGCAACAATCCTTGTCGCCCGCCCCTTCTTTTTAATGGAGATAGAAAGATGATGAATGAATTATTTGGAGAATTTTTGGGAACTTTAATCCTGATTCTTCTAGGAAATGGTGTTGTTGCAGGTGTGGTTCTTCCTAAAACTAAGAGCAATAGCTCAGGTTGGATTGTGATTACCATGGGTTGGGGGATTGCAGTTGCGGTTGCAGTATTTGTATCTGGCAAGCTCAGTCCAGCTCATTTAAACCCAGCTGTGACAATTGGTGTGGCTTTAAAAGGTGATTTACCTTGGGCTTCCGTTTTGCCTTATATCTTAGCCCAGTTCGCAGGGGCTATGCTCGGTCAGATTTTGGTTTGGTTGCAATTCAAGCCACATTATGAGGCAGAAGAAAATGCAGGAAATATTTTGGCTACTTTCAGCACAGGCCCAGCTATAAAAGATACTGTATCAAACTTGATTAGCGAAATCCTTGGCACCTTTGTATTGGTATTGACAATCTTTGCTTTGGGACTTTATGACCTTCAAGCAGGAATCGGAACCTTTGCAGTGGGAACTTTGATTGTCGGTATCGGTCTATCACTAGGTGGGACAACAGGTTATGCCTTGAACCCTGCACGTGACCTTGGACCTCGTATCATGCACAGTATCCTTCCAATTTCAAACAAGGGAGACGGAGACTGGTCTTATGCCTGGATTCCTGTTGTGGGACCTGTTATCGGTGCAGCCTTGGCCGTGCTTGTATTCTCACTTTTCTAATCTAGAAAACAATTATGTTGATAAAGCTTGAGATGAAAATCTCAGGCTTTTTTAAAAATATACATAGAAAAACCGCATAATCTTTAAAATTAGCTTAAATGCAGTGAAAATGTACGGTAAACAATTGAAAAATTACCCTATAAAATGGTACAATGGTAGAAAAATAAGCTAGTAAGAATCACTCTTATTTTAGCGAAAAATTACAGAAATGAATGGTTTTTCTTGATGAAACAGAGAAAAGAATTGTACCTCTTTCTTGGTCGGACAGCCTTGTATTTTCTTATCTTTCTAGGGCTGCTTTACTTCTTTAGCTATCTTGGTCAGGGTCAAGGAAGCTTTATCTATAATGAATTTTAACTTGAAGGAGAATTCCTATTGTGTCAAATAAACCAATAGTAGATATGATTGAAACCATTGAGCATTTTGCTCAGACACAGCCTACCTATACTGTTTACAATGTTTTAGGGCAGGAACATACTTATGGAGATTTGAAGGCTGATTCGGATAGTTTGGCTGTAGCCATTGATCAACTAGATTTGCCAGAGAAATCTCCGGTGGTTGTTTTTGGAGGCCAAGAATATGAAATGTTGGCAACTTTTGTAGCGCTGACTAAGTCAGGTCATGCCTACATTCCCATTGATAGCCATTCGGCTTTGGAGCGAGTTTCAGCTATTTTAGAAGTAGCAGAGCCAAGCTTGATTATTGCCATCTCAGACTTTCCATTGGAGCAGGTTTCTACGCCAATGATGACTCTAGCTCAGGTTCAAGAAGCCTTTGCTCAAGGGACAAGCTATGAGATCACGCATCCAGTCAAGGGCGATGATAACTACTACATCATCTTTACTTCTGGTACGACTGGTAAGCCTAAGGGAGTGCAGATTTCCCATGATAACCTCCTCAGCTTTACCAACTGGATGATTACGGACAAGGAATTTGCGACACCGAGTCGTCCGCAAATGCTAGCTCAACCACCTTATTCATTTGACCTGTCTGTCATGTACTGGGCACCAACCTTGGCACTTGGTGGTACGCTTTTCGCTCTTCCTTCTGCCATTACTCAGGACTTTAAGCAACTCTTTGCGACCATCTTTTCATTGCCAATCGCTATCTGGACTTCAACACCATCCTTTGCGGATATGGCCATGTTGTCTGAAGACTTTAACAGTGAGAAAATGCCAGGAATCACGCATTTCTACTTTGATGGTGAAGAATTGACGGTCAAAACAGCTCAAAAACTGCGCGAGCGTTTCCCAAATGCCCGTATTATCAATGCCTACGGTCCAACAGAAGCGACAGTGGCTCTGTCAGCAGTTGCCGTGACAGATGAGATGTTGGCGACTCTCAAACGCCTACCAATCGGCTATACCAAGGCTGATTCTCCAACATTTATCATTGATGAGGAAGGCAATAAACTGCCAAATGGCGAACAGGGTGAAATCATTGTCTCTGGACCAGCTGTGTCAAAAGGCTATATGAATAATCCTGAAAAAACAGCAGAAGCTTTCTTTGAGTTTGAAGGTCTGCCAGCCTATCACACAGGCGATGTGGGAACTATGACAGATGAGGGCTTGCTTCTCTACGGCGGACGCATGGACTTCCAGATTAAGTTCAACGGTTACCGCATTGAGTTAGAAGATGTCTCTCAAAATCTTAATAAGTCTCGTTATATCGAGTCTGCTGTCGCTGTTCCGCGCTATAACAAAGACCACAAGGTTCAAAATCTATTGGCTTATGTCATCTTAAAAGACGGTGTTCGTGAACAGTTTGAACGTGATATCGATATTACCAAGGCTATCAAGGAAGACTTGACAGATATTATGATGTCCTACATGATGCCATCTAAATTCCTTTATCGAGACAGTTTGCCACTGACTCCAAATGGAAAAATTGACATCAAAGGATTGATTAACGAGGTGAATAAGAGATGATGGAGTTCTTTCAACAGCTTCCTCATTTAGAGCCATATGCCAATCCTCAGTATTTTGTCTATGTGATTGCTGCAACCTTGCCCATCTTTATTGGCCTCTTTTTTAAGAAACGCTTTGCCTGGTATGAAGTGCTGGTTAGTCTCTTCTTTATCGTCACCATGTTGGTAGGTGGGAAGACCAATCAATTGGCTGCCTTGGGTATTTACCTTTGCTGGGAGATATTGCTCTTACTCTTCTATAAGCATTATCGAAAAAGTAAGGATGGCAAGTGGGTCTTCTACCTAGTTAGCTTTCTATCCCTCCTTCCGATTATCTTTGTCAAGGTGCAGCCAGCTATCAATGGAACGCAGTCTTTGCTTGGATTTTTGGGAATTTCTTACCTGACCTTTCGTTCGGTTGGGATTATCATCGAGCTGAGAGATGGAGTGATTAAGGATTTTACCCTCTGGGAATTCCTCCGTTTTCTTCTCTTCATGCCGACTTTCTCGAGTGGTCCAATTGATCGCTTTAAGCGTTTTAATGAAAATTATCAGACCATTCCTGAGCGGGATGAGTTGCTGGATATGTTGGATGAATCTGTTCGCTATATCATGTGGGGATTTTTGTACAAGTTTATCCTAGCTCATATTTTAGGAGAGACCTTACTCCCTCCTCTGAAGAATCTAGCCCTGCAGTCAGGTGGCTTCTTTAACCACTATGCCTTGGCAGTTATGTATACCTTTGGTCTGGAGCTTTTCTTTGACTTTGCAGGTTACTCTATGTTTGCCTTAGCCATTTCAAATTTGATGGGAATTCGTAGCCCTATCAACTTTAATAAGCCCTTTTTATCAAGGGATTTAAAGGAATTTTGGAATCGTTGGCATATGAGTCTGTCCTTCTGGTTCCGTGACTTTGTCTTTATGCGAATGGTCATGGTGTTGACTAGAAAGAAGGTCTTTAAAAATCGCAATGTAACCTCAAGTGTGGCCTACATTGTAAATATGCTGATTATGGGATTTTGGCATGGCGTGACCTGGTACTACATCGCCTATGGACTCTTTCATGGATTGGGTTTGGTCATCAATGACGCTTGGGTTCGTAAGAAAAAAACACTCAATAAGGAACGGAAAAAAGCAGGGAAGCCTGCTCTACCTGAGAATCGCTGGATTCAGTTGCTTGGCATGGTTATCACCTTCCATGTCGTCATGCTGTCATTCTTAATCTTTTCTGGATTCTTGAATGATTTATGGTTTAAAAAATAAAGGAAATAAAATATGGATATCAAATCAGAAGTTATCGAAATTATTGATGAGTTGTTTATGGAAGATGTTTCTGACATGATGGATGAAGATCTTTTTGATGCAGGTGTCTTGGATAGTATGGGAACGGTAGAGTTGATTGTGGAGATTGAAAACCGTTTTGACATTCGCGTTCCTGTAACAGAGTTTGGTCGCGACGACTGGAATACAGCCAATAAAATCATAGCTGGTATTGTGGAGCTACAAAATGCTTAAACGCTTATGGATGATTTTCGGGCCCATCTTCATAGCTGGATTTTTGGTTCTTCTACTCATCTTTTTTTATCCAAGTACAACAAGCCATAATCTGACGGAGGAGAAATATTCGGCGGCTTCTGTTAGTGTAGAGAGTTTTAAAGAGAGAAGCCAAAAAGTAAGGGCTCTTACAGATCCAAATATGCGTTTTGTTCCCTTCTTTGGCTCCAGTGAATGGCTTCGTTTTGACGGTGCCCATCCTGCGGTATTGGCTGAGAAATACAACCGCTCTTATCGCCCCTATCTTTTAGGACAGAGGGGAGCTGCATCGCTCAACCAGTATTTCGGGATGCAACAGATGTTGCCACAACTGGAGAATAAACAAGTTGTATATGTCATCTCGCCCCAGTGGTTTAGTAAAAATGGCTATGAGCCAGCAGCCTTCCAGCAGTATTTTAATGGGGATCAGTTGACGAGTTTTCTGGGACATCAATCTGGAGATCAGGCTAGTCAATATGCAGCAACTCGCTTACTAGAGCAGTTTCCAAATGTAGCTTTGAAGGATCTAGTTCAGAAGTTGGCGAGTAAAGAAGAATTGTCGACGGCAGACAATGAAATGATTGAATTATTGGCTCGTTTTAATGAACGCCAAGCTTCCTTTTTTGGTCAGTTTTCGGTTAGAGGCTATTTCAAATACGATAAGCATGTAGCTAAGTATTTAAAGACCTTGCCAGATCAGTTTTCTTATCAAGCTATAGAAGATGTTGTCAAAGCAGATGCAGAAAAGAATACTTCCAATAATGATCTGGGAATGGAAAATTATTTCTATAATACGCAGATTAAAAAGGATTTGAATAAATTAAAGGATTCTCAGAAAAATTTTACCTACCTCAAGTCGCCAGAATATAATGATTTGCAGTTGGTGTTAACCCAGTTTTCTAAATCCAAGGTAAACCCAATTTTTATCATTCCGCCTGTTAATAAAAAATGGATGGACTACGCTGGTCTACGAGAGGATATGTACCAACAAACGGTGCAAAAGATTCGTTATCAGTTAGAAAGTCAAGGTTTTACCAATATAGCAGATTTTTCTAAGGATGGCGGGGAGCCTTTCTTTATGAAAGATACCATTCACCTTGGTTGGTTGGGTTGGTTGGCTTTTGACAAGGCAGTTGATCCTTTCCTATCCAATCCCACACCAGCTCCGACTTACCATCTGAATGAGCGCTTTTTCAGCAAAGATTGGGCGACTTATGATGGAGATGTCAAAGAATTTCAATAGATCATAATATAGAAGAGTTCAAGAATGAAGCCTATTTTCACGTTTTTTCTTGACTCTTTTTTTGGTTGTGATATAATTAACCAGTAAATAATTTTTTTTAAAGAATAGTATTTTCTCTTAAAAAAGAGAAGTCTAAAAGGAAAGGAGTCAGATATGAGACAGCTAGCGAAGGATATCGATGCCTTTTTAAATGAGGTGATTTTGCAGGCGGAAAATCAGCATGAAATCCTAATAGGTCATTGTACTAGCGAGGTGGCCCTGACCAATACTCAGGAGCATATTCTCATGCTTTTGTCAGAGGAATCTTTAACAAATTCAGAATTAGCGCGTCGCCTCAATGTCAGTCAGGCGGCGGTTACCAAGGCCATTAAGTCTTTGGTCAAGGAAGGAATGTTGGAAACATCTAAAGATCCTAAGGATGCGCGTGTGATTTTTTATCAGTTGACTGATTTGGCTCGTCCAATCGCTGAGGAGCACCATCATCACCATGAGCATACACTTTTAACCTATGAACAAGTGGCGACTCAGTTTACTCCAAATGAACAAAAAGTGATTCAGCGGTTTTTGACTGCTTTAGTAGGAGAAATCAAATAATGAGATATATTACGGTAGAGGATTTATCCTTCTATTATGATAAGGAGCCAGTTCTTGAACATATCAATTATAGTGTTGATAGTGGGGAATTTGTTACCTTGACAGGGGAGAATGGGGCAGCTAAGACGACACTGATTAAGGCCAGTCTTGGAATCCTTCAGCCACGCATTGGAAAGGTGACTATTTCAACGACAAATACGCAGGGTAAGAAATTGAGAATAGCTTACCTTCCTCAACAGATTGCCAGTTTTAATGCTGGTTTTCCAAGTACGGTTTATGAGTTTGTCAAGTCGGGTCGCTATCCACGAAAGGGTTGGTTCCGTCGTTTGAATGCTCATGATGAGGAGCATATCAAGGCTAGTTTGGACTCAGTTGGTATGTGGGAACATCGAGACAAACGCTTGGGGTCTCTATCTGGAGGACAAAAGCAGCGAGCGGTGATCGCGCGTATGTTTGCCTCTGACCCAGATGTATTTATCCTAGATGAGCCGACAACGGGGATGGATGCAGGAAGTAAAAATGAATTTTATGAACTCATGCACCACAGCGCCCATCATCATGGCAAGGCTGTTTTGATGATTACCCATGACCCTGAAGAAGTTAAGGACTATGCGGACCGCAATATCCATCTAGTCCGTAACCAAGACTCGCCATGGCGTTGTTTCAACGTTCATGAGAATGATCAGGAGGTGGGCCATGCTTAGTTTGTTATCTTATGACTTTATGCAACGTGCATTTCTGGCCGTTATTGCCATGAGTCTTTTCTCGCCGGTATTGGGAACCTTCCTTATCTTGCGTCGTCAGAGTTTGATGAGTGATACCCTCAGCCACGTCTCGCTTTCGGGTGTAGCTTTTGGTTTGGTTCTGGGGATTTCTCCGACTATTTCCACTATTGCCATTGTTTTGATTGCGGCGGTCTTTCTGGAGTATCTCCGTACGGTTTATAAGAGCTTTATGGAAATCGGGACAGCTATCCTCATGTCAACAGGTCTGGCTGTTTCTCTGATTGTCATGAGCAAGGGTAAAAGCTCTAGTTCTATGAGTTTGGATCAGTACCTTTTCGGCTCAATCGTGACTATTAGCGAAGAGCAGGTCATTTCCCTCTTTGTCATTGCGGCGGTTGTCTTGATTTTGACCTTCCTCTTCCTTCGTCCTATGTATATACTGACCTTTGATGAGGATACGGCCTTTGTGGATGGCTTGCCAGTTCGTACCATGTCCATTCTTTTTAACATGGTGACGGGGGTGGCCATTGCCCTTATGATTCCAGCTGCGGGAGCTCTTCTGGTATCGACCATTATGGTCTTGCCAGCTAGTATAGCCCTGCGTCTGGGGAAAAACTTTAAATCGGTTATGCTGCTTGCCAGTGCTATTGGATTTTTGGGAATGGTAGCAGGACTTTACATTTCCTACTATGCAGAAACACCTGCAAGTGCAAGCATTACAATTATTTTTGTAACTGTCTTTTTACTCATTAGTTTAGTAAGACGTTTTATCAAATAGGAGATGAACATGAAAAAAATTAGCTTATTACTCGCCAGTCTATGTGCCTTGTTTTTAGTGGCTTGTTCCAATCAAAAGCAGGCAGATGGCAAACTAAATATTGTGACAACCTTTTACCCTGTCTATGAATTTACCAAGCAAGTTGCAGGAGATACTGCTAATGTAGAACTCCTAATCGGTGCTGGTACAGAACCCCATGAATATGAACCATCTGCCAAGGCAGTTGCCAAGATTCAAGATGCAGACACCTTCGTTTATGAAAATGAAAACATGGAAACTTGGGTTCCTAAATTGCTAGATACTTTGGATAAGAAAAAGGTAAAAACCATCAAGGCGACAGGCGATATGTTGCTCTTGCCAGGTGGTGAGGAAGAAGAGGGAGACCATGACCATGGAGAAGAAGGACATCACCATGAGTACGATCCTCATGTTTGGTTATCACCGGTTCGTGCCATTAAACTAGTAGAGCACATCCGTGACAGTTTATCAGCAGATTATCCTGATAAAAAAGAGACCTTTGAGAAGAATGCTGCTGCCTATATCGAAAAATTACAAGCCTTGGATAAGGCTTATGCAGAAGGCTTGTCTCAAGCCAAACAAAAGAGCTTTGTAACGCAGCACGCAGCCTTTAACTATCTCGCCTTGGACTACGGTCTCAAACAAGTCGCTATCTCAGGCCTCTCTCCAGATGCCGAGCCATCAGCTGCTCGTTTGGCAGAATTGACAGAGTACGTCAAGAAAAATAAAATCGCCTATATCTACTTTGAAGAGAATGCTTCACAAGCCCTTGCTAACACACTTTCAAAAGAGGCAGGTGTCAAAACAGATGTCCTTAATCCTTTAGAAAGTCTGACAGAAGAGGATACCAAGGCTGGCGAAAACTACATCTCTGTTATGGAGAAAAACCTCAAGGCTCTGAAACAAACAACGGACCAAGAAGGCCCAGCAATTGAGCCTGAAAAGGCAGAGGATACCAAGACAGTCCACAATGGTTACTTCGAGGATGCAGACGTCAAAGACCGCACCTTGAGTGACTATACAGGTAACTGGCAATCAGTTTATCCTTTCCTTGAAGATGGCACGTTTGACCAAGTCTTTGACTACAAGGCTAAGTTGACAGGTAAGATGACTCAGGCTGAGTACAAGGCCTACTATACAAAAGGCTATCAGACAGATGTGACTAAGATTAACATTACTGATAACACTATGGAATTTGTTCAAGGTGGACAAAGCAAGAAATATACTTACAAGTATGTTGGTAAGAAAATCTTGACTTACAAGAAAGGCAATCGTGGCGTGCGCTTCCTCTTTGAAGCAACGGATGCAGACGCTGGACAGTTCAAGTATGTTCAGTTTAGTGACCACAATATCGCCCCAGTTAAGGCAGAACATTTCCATATCTTCTTTGGAGGTACAAGCCAAGAAGCCCTCTTTGAAGAAATGGATAACTGGCCAACCTACTACCCAGATAACCTATCTGGCCAAGAAATTGCCCAAGAAATGTTGGCGCATTGATGAGAAATCGACTAGTTCATAGGAGCTAGTCGGTTTTTGGATACTAGATGGTAACTTCATTATAAACCTTTCAGAACTTTAAACAATAAATAAAACTCTTGAAATATTTGGGCTTATATGTTAGAATAATTTTAACGGACAAGGTTCATTAGAACACCAAAGCCCCTAACTACTGCCATAGTTAAGGGCTTTTTTGACGTATCTTAGAGATTTAACGGGTGTTGATAGGCTAGTCACTCGGTCTACTTCTTACCATCTAGCCATTTGCAGACGAAATACAAGATAATTCCTGCTATGACGTCCGCTATAATAGTAAGAACGAGCTCTGGGGCAAGGTTCATTAGTTTCACCTCCTCTCACGAACCGTAAGGAACGTAATCGGTAACCGATGACAAAAATAGTATATCACACTACATTCAGATCATCAACATTGCTTAATGATTGAACTATATCTGTTCTACTTGTTTTGTTTGCTGATGGAAAATGATCTCATAAATAATAGTCAAATTCCACTCCTTTTAAAAATATTTGTTAGATATTTCACAAATGATTGAAAACGAATACAAAAAGTAATATAATGATGTTAAATATATAGCGCGAAGGCGCAGGAGGAAAATTATATGGCTACATTTTATGTTCCGGCAGTCAACCTTATTGGAAAAGGTGTTGTAAATGAAGTGGGTCCTTATATCAAGGAACTTGGCTATAAAAAGGCACTTTTGGTGACAGATAAGTTTATCGAAGGAAGTGACATTTTGCCTAAGGTTTTAAAACCGCTAGATACAGAAGGAATCGAATATGTCATCTTTAGCGATGTAGAGCCAAACCCTACTTGTAAGAATGTCACAGATGGGGTAGCTGCTTTGGAAGAACATGGATGTGATTTTATCATCAGTCTTGGTGGGGGCTCTCCACAGGATGCAGCTAGTTGTATCTCTATCATGGCTACAAATGGTGGAAAACCACAGGATTATGAAGGGCTTCATAAGTCTGCTAAAAAAGGCTTGCCAGTTGTAGCTATCAATACTACTGCAGGTACATCAGCAGAAATTACCATTAACTATGTGATTACCGACGAAGAACGCAAGGTTAAGATGGTAATGGTTGACAAGAATAGCCTTGCTCTTATCTCTGTTAATGACCCTGAATTGATGATTTCAAAACCTCAAGCCTTGACTGCTGCGACAGGTATGGATGCTCTGACTCACGCTGTTGAAGCTTTGGTAACACCTGGTGCTTATGATGTAACCAAGAAACTGTCTATTGGTGCTATTGAGCTTATCAAGGAATACCTTCCTCGCGCTGTAGCAAATGGACACGATATTGAAGCGCGTGAAGGTATGGTCAATGCTATTTTCCTTGGTGGTATGAGCTTTAACAATGCTGGTCTTGGTTATGTTCACTCAATGGCTCATCAACTCGGTGCAGTATATAACTTGCCACACGGTGTTTGCTGTGCCATGTTGCTACCAGTTATAGAACGTGAAAATGCTAAACGTGTACCAGAAGCTTTCCGCAATGTTGCTAAAGCCTTGGGACTCCATGTAGAGGATAAATCAGATGAAGAGTGTGCCGATTATGCGATTGCTGAGATTGAGAAGCTTTCTGAGACAGTAGGTATTCCTAAGAAATTGACTGAACTTGGTATTGAAGAAAAAGATTTCGACTTTGAATACCTTTCTAAGAATGCCTTGATTGATGCCTGCGCACCAGGAAACCCATTTATGCCAACCTTAGAAGAAACGATTGCCTTTTATAAAGAGTTGTTTTAGCAAGAGATTTGACGACAATGTGACAATTCACCTCTAATTATTGACATTTCAGGAAAAATTGCAGTAAAAACTGCACATCCTTCTTTAAATGTGCTATAATACAGAAAAAAATAATGATGGAGGTCGTCGCGATGGTAACAACATTTTTGATGATTTTTGTGGTGGTTTGTGTGCTCCTATTGGTGATAGTCACACTGAGTACAGTTTATGTGGTTCGTCAACAGTCGGTGGCGATTATTGAACGCTTTGGGAAATACCAAAAGGTTGCCAATAGCGGTATTCACATCCGCTTGCCTTTTGGGATTGACTCGATTGCGGCGCGGATTCAGTTGCGCTTGTTGCAAAGCGATATTGTGGTTGAGACTAAGACCAAGGACAATGTGTTCGTTATGATGAATGTAGCGACTCAGTACCGTGTTAATGAGCAGAGCGTAACAGATGCCTACTATAAACTCATGCGTCCAGAATCTCAGATTAAATCTTATATCGAAGATGCTCTTCGCTCTTCTGTTCCCAAATTAACCTTGGATGAATTGTTTGAGAAAAAAGATGAGATTGCCCTTGAAGTTCAACACCAAGTAGCAGAAGAAATGACTACTTACGGTTATATTATCGTGAAAACCTTGATTACCAAGGTCGAACCAGATGCAGAAGTCAAGCAATCCATGAATGAAATCAATGCGGCGCAGCGCAAGCGGGTCGCAGCGCAAGAATTGGCGGAAGCTGATAAGATTAAAATCGTCACTGCAGCTGAAGCCGAAGCAGAGAAAGACCGCCTTCATGGTGTGGGGATTGCCCAACAGCGTAAAGCGATTGTGGATGGATTGGCAGAGTCTATCACCGAACTCAAGGAAGCCAATGTTGGCATGACAGAAGAACAAATCATGTCCATCCTCTTAACCAACCAGTATTTGGATACCTTGAATACCTTTGCCTCTAAAGGAAATCAAACTATCTTTTTACCAAATACTCCAAATGGTGTGGATGATATCCGTACACAAATCTTGTCAGCCCTACGTGCTGAGAAGAAATAATAGACTAATACTCTTCGAAAATCTCTTCAAACCACGTCAGCGTCGCCTTGCCGTAGATATATGTAACTGACTTCGTCAGTCTTATCTACTACCTCAAAACGGTGTTTTGAGCAACCTGCGGCTAGTTTCCTAGTTTGCTTTTTGATTTTCATTGAGTACAAAGAGCTTGGCAACAGGCTCTTTTTGTATTACCCTTGTAGCTTTGAGGATTAAAATCCTCCTCCACAAATTATAGAATCTTTTCTGAGTATTTAGGGAGTGATGGAGGAAATATTGAAAGCGCTTTTGTTTTGTGATATAGTCAAATTGATAGACTTGTTTAAAGAGGAATGCTTGTATGAGAAGAGAAGAAGTTTTACGAAATCACTGGTTTTTTAGTCAAGAGGTGGGGAAAGAGGATGCCTTGGCACCGGATTTTCAGAGGGGAAATTGGCAGGCTATTCAAGTGCCACATGACTGGAGTATTTACAATGATTTTGACCAGTATTCGCCAGCGCAAAATGAGGGTGGTCAGTTAAACGGGGGTCAGGCCTGGTATCGGACACAGTTTTACTTGGAAGAAGATGCCAGTCTTGTATCGGTGCGTTTGTTGTTTGACGGGGTTTACATGAATGCCCAAGTCTATATCAACGGGCAAGTGCTGGGTTATTATCCCAATGGCTACACACCTTTTTCTTATGATATCACGCCTTATCTAAGAAATGATGGGACGGCCAACCAGCTTGCGGTTTTTGTGGACAATCAGCAACCTAGCAGTCGTTGGTACTCGGGTAGCGGTATTTACCGAGAAGTAGAATTGTTGATTACAGATTTGGTGCATCTGGATTTATATGGGATTAAGATAGAAAGTCCCAAGCTAAAGGAACAAAGAGATGGATGGGTGGAAACTCAGCTTACAAGTGAGGTTTCAAATGATGGACCTCAGTCCGTGTCGGTGTATTTGGAGCAGAGTATCTGGTATGATGGACAACAGCTGTCAGACTGGCAGGCGACAGACTCTCTAGTGATTGAGTCTGGGGACAAATATTCTTTCCAACAAGCCATATCAGTTTTCCAACCTTTGTTTTGGGATATTGATTCACCTCACCTTTACCAATTGAAGACTCGCCTCTACAAAAATGGCATTTTGGTTGATGAAGAAGAGGAGAATTTTGGTTACCGCTATATGGATTGGCAAGTGGATAAGGGCTTCTTTCTAAATGGTCGCTGGTTGAAGATTCATGGGGTTTGTCTGCACCATGACTACGGAGCACTGGGAGCTGTGGAAAACAGGTCAGCTGCCGAGAGACGATTGCGCCAGATGAAGGAAATGGGTGTCAATGCAATCCGAATCACCCATAATCCAGCTAGTAGTATCTTGCTGGATGTGGCTGCTAAAATGGGGCTACTTATTCAAGAAGAAGCCTTTGATACATGGTATGGAGGCAAGAAAGAATATGATTATGGTCGCTTTTTTGAGGAAGAAGCGACTCATCCAGAAGCGAAAGCAGGCGATTTCTGGTCAGATTATGATTTACGCACCATGATTGAGCGTGGCAAGAACAATCCAGCTATCTTTATGTGGTCCTTGGGAAACGAAGTCAGTGAAGCAAATGGCGATGCTCATTCATTGAAGACTATCAAACGCTTGCTAGAAAGGGTTAAGGAGGTTGATGATAGCCGTTTTGTGACCATGGGAATGGACCAGTTCCGCTTCGGAGATGGTTCTGGAGGTCATGAAAAGATTGCTGATTTGCTGGATGTGGTGGGCTTGAATTACTCGGAAGATAATATTGACGCGATTCGCAAAAGACATCCCAAGTGGCGACTTTATGGGTCTGAAACCTCATCGGCTACAAGGACGCGTGATAGCTATTTTCGCCCAGCTAAGGAATGGGTTGGGGATAATCGCCGCGTGAGGAATTTTGAACAGTCAGACTATGGCAATGATCGGGTTCCTTGGGGGAAGACAGCGACGGCTTCTTGGATAGCAGATAGAAATCGGCTAGACTATGCGGGTCAGTTTATCTGGACAGGAGTGGACTATATCGGTGAACCGACTCCTTGGCACAACCAAAATGATACACCTGTCAAGAGTTCCTATTTTGGGATTGTGGACACAGCAGGGATTCCTAAAAATGACTATTATCTCTATCAAAGTCAGTGGTTGGACCTAGATCAGCATCCCATGGTTCATATCCTGCCCCACTGGAATTGGGAAATCCACAAGAGTTATCAACAAGTTGTGGATAAGTATGGGGATATCCCTGTTCGAGTGTATTCAAATGCTGGTTCGGTAGAGCTATTTCTTAATGGAAAATCCCAAGGTAGGAAGACTTTTCAGGAGAAATGGACTTCAGACGGTCGAAAATACCAAGAGGGAGAAGGTTCTGACCAACTCTATATCGAATGGCGTTTGGCTTATCAACCAGGAGAATTGCATGCTGTGGCCTATGACCATCAAGGTCAGATTGTGGCAGAAGATAGGGTGGTGACTGCAGGTAAGCCAGCCAAAATCGGGTTACATGCTGAGAAAACAAAACTGGAGCCAGATGGGCAAGACCTCCTCTATCTCTATTTTGATGTATTGGACAAGGATGGAAATTGGGTGCCGAGTGCTTCCAATCAGCTTCATTTTAAAATTGAGGGCCCTGCTCGCATTGTGGGTGTGGATAATGGCAGGCAGGCTAGTCGTGAACGTTATCAGGCTCAGAAAAATGGTCAGTTTAAGCGGCAAGCCTTTCATGGCAGAGGTGTCCTTTTGGTTCAGAGTTTAGATCAGGCAGGTCACGTAAGAGTAAAGGCCAGTGCCAGAGGTCTAGAGCCAGCAAGTTTTGATTTCCTAGTGGGAGATGCTTTGGCTACCCAACCAGTGAAAAATAAGAGCTTGTTTGAGATTCGAGTGGACAAGCAGGCAGGATTACAAGAAGAGAATTCCCCAGCGATTGGACTTTATCCACAAATTGTGGATAACCCTGTGAACAAGGTGGGGAATAGTGAAGTGATTTGGGAGACGAGTGGTAGTGCCCACGCCATTATCAAGCAGGGAGTGCTTTATTGCTTGTCTGCAGGCGACTTGGCTATTCAAGGAAAGACCTATCAAACTCATTTGCAGGTCGCAGAAAATACCTCACTAGGGCAGGCAGCTTTTGTACGACCACTTCGCTTGTATACAGCTAAGGGAACTTATCCACATCTTCCATCTTCAGTTTTGGTGGACTATGAGTCCGGTAGTGCAAAACGAGTCAAGGTTGTTTGGGAGGCAATATCCGAAGAAGATATAGCAAGCTTTCATGAGTTTATGGTATCTGGTCAGCTAGAGGGGTTGGATTTAAAGGCTTCTGCTCAGGTTTGTGTCCAAGGGATTTGCGCTATTGAGCCTGAAAGGGTTTGGACGCTTGTCAAGGAAGCCCCACACTTACCAGACCGAGTCAAGCTAGTCTTATCAGATGGCAGAAGAGATACGGCCAAGGTGACTTGGGATGAACTCGATCCTCAAGTCTATGCTCAGGTAGGAGAAAGTGTGCTCACAGGGCAGGTAGCAGGCTGTGAGTTGCCAGCAACAGTCACCATTCATGTGACAGATGCAAGTGTAGATGGGGAAGTCATTTCCAATCAATGGACAGGGTCCAATCTGCCTCTGGTCTTTACTTCCCACTCAGAGCCGAATCACCCAGCCTCCTACCTCAATGACAAGGTCATTGCTCGGAAGAAATCGATAGCCAATACTTGGATTGTCAAGTCAGAGCAAGCCAGTGTGGGCATTCTTTTTGGAGATGCAGGGATTTTAAAACCGCGATTTGTGGATAACCTGACCTTGTATTATGTTGAAAATCAAGACTACATGGCGGTGGATCCTACCCATATCGATTATTATGTAGGGAATGAGCCTAGCTTGCCTCGGACTCCCAACCATTTGGATAAGGGTTCCTTGCTCAAACAAGAGGAGAATTGGCGCCCTGTATCAGCTATCCGAAAAGTTTCAAGCGACAAGGATGAGGAGTTTCGTTTTGAATTTGACAAGGTGAAAACTTATGCTGTTCGTCTTCGATTTGAAAACTTGGTAAATCCACTAGCGTTAACAGAATTGCAAGTGTATGCAAAAAAAGTAAAGAAAAATGTAGATAGGAAGTAGTATGGTAAGAGAAATAAAACCGCATGGACCTTTGCCTAGTCAGGTCCAGTTAGCTTATCTAGAGGATGAACTAGCAGCCTTTATCCATTTTGGACCCAATACCTTTTATGACCAGGAATGGGGGACAGGTCAGGAGGATCCTGAACGCTTTAACCCGACACAGTTAGACGCACGTGAGTGGGTTCGCGTGCTCAAGGAAACGGGCTTCAAAAAGTTGATTTTGGTGGTTAAGCACCACGATGGCTTTGTCCTCTATCCGACGGCTCATACAGATTATTCGGTCAAGGCCAGTCCTTGGAGGAATGGGGAGGGGGACTTGCTCCTTGAAGTATCCCAAGCTGCCACAGAGTTTGATATGGATATAGGGGTCTACCTATCGCCGTGGGATGCTCACAGTCCTCTCTATCATGTGGAGCGAGAAGCGGACTATAATGCCTATTATCTGGCTCAGCTGAAGGAAATCTTATCAAATCCTGCCTATGGTAATGCGGGAAAATTTGCTGAGGTCTGGATGGATGGTGCCAGAGGAGAGGGCGCTCAAAAGGTCAATTATGAATTTGAAAAATGGTTTGAAACCATTCGTGAACTGCAGGGCGATTGCTTAATTTTTTCAACAGAAGGCACTAGTATCCGCTGGATTGGCAATGAACGAGGATATGCAGGTGATCCCCTATGGCAAAAGGTGAATCCTGACAAACTAGGAACAGAAGCAGAGCTGGCCTATCTTCAGCATGGAGATCCCTCAGGCACGATTTTTTCAATCGGAGAGGCAGATGTTTCCATCCGGTCAGGTTGGTTTTACCATGAAGACCAGGATCCTAAGTCTCTTGAGGAGTTGGTCGAAATCTATTTTCACTCAGTGGGGAGAGGAACCCCGCTCCTACTTAATATTCCGCCGGATCAAGATGGGCTCTTTGATGCAAAGGATATTGAACGCCTCTATGAATTTGCGGCCTATCGTAATGAGCTCTATAAAGAAGATTTGGCTCTGGGAGCTAAGGTATTTGGTCCTGCTCTTTCAGCAGACTTTGCCTGTCACTATTTGACAGATGGCCTTAAGACCAGCTCTTGGGCAAGCGATGCAGGCTTGCCCATCCAGTTAGAACTCGACTTAGGATCACCTAAAACTTTTGATGTAATTGAGTTAAGAGAAGATTTGAAGCTAGGGCAACGAATTGCGGCTTTTCATGTGCAAGTAGAGGTGGACGGCGTCTGGCAAGAATTTGGTAAGGGCTTTACAGTTGGTCATAAGCGCCTCCTGCGAGGTCCGCTAGTAGAGGCACAGAAGGTGCGCGTGATGATTACAGAGTCACAGGATTTACCTGTACTGACCAAAATTTCACTCTATAAAACTCCTAGCTTATCAAAAAAAGAAGTTGTTCAGGGGCTAGAATTTGCAGAAAAAAGTCTAGCTGTGACAAAGGGAGAGACTCTTCATTTTAGGATTGAGCGTAGCGAAAGTAGCTCCTCTTTAGAGGCTAAGATTTCGATTCAACCGGGGACAGGTGTCCATGGTGTCGCCTATCAGGACGAGATTCAATTCCTTCAATTCCAAGCAGGGGAAAGCAAAAAAGATTTGTGCCTACCAACCCTGTATTTTGCTGCCGATAAGACCTTGGATTTCTATCTAAATCTAACTGTGGATGGACAACTGTTTGATCAACTTCAAGTACAAGTTTCATAAAATAAAAGAGCCTTTGCACGATACAAAGGTTCTTTTGTTTACTAGCTAGTGACTTGGTAACCAGCTGAGGGTGAAGGTTAGTTGTTCAGCTTTTAAGAGGTTTTGGTGTTGAATAGTTGATACGAGTGTTTTATCCAGTCGGCATTCTTTTACAAAGTTAAAATGGCTGTGGTTTTGTTTAGTATGGATATCCAGCCATTTATCTTCTTTAGCCAGATAGACTCTGAGATGGTCAAAGAGAGGGATTCCGAGGTCGTAGCTTGGTTTGCCTGGGCAGGTCGGATAAAAACCGAGAGCTGACCAGATGTACCAGGCTGAGAGACTGCCATTGTCTTCATCGCCAGGATAGGCTTCCCAACTTGAGTGAAAGGCCTTCTGACGGAGAGTCTTGATGAGAAGGGCAGTGTAGTCAGGGTAATCGCTGTAGCGGAAGAGATAAGGAATGTGGAAGCTAGGTTGGTTAGAAATGGCGAGTTGCCCAAAAGGAGCAGTAGCCATTTCGCTCATTTCGTGAATCTCGTAACTATAGCCTGTTGTTTCAAAGAGGGGAGCCTCCTGACAGACTTTCAAAAGATAGTTGCTAAAGGTTTCTTTTCCACCCATAAGTTGGATTAAGTCTGGGATGTTGTGGAGGACGCCTAAAGTTGCTTGAATGGCAGAGCATTCGGCATAGTCGCGTCCCCAACTATAAGGAGAAAAGTCAGGGCGGAAGTTGCCTTGACTATCACGCGCTCGCATGTAACCTGTCTCAGCATCAAATAGATGTCGGTAATTTTGTGATGCGGCCTTGTAGGTTTCAGCGATTTCTATTTTCCCTAGTTTTTCAGCACAGCTAGCGATACAAAAGTCACTATAGGCATAGTCTAGGGTGTGGCTGACGCTTTCGTGGTGATCGGTAGAGAGGTAGCTTAGTTCTTGGTATTTGGCTAGTCCGTGACGACCATTGATGCCGAGAGGGTCGGCCTTGCTGGCTGTTTCAAGCATGGCTTGGAGGAGTTCTTCTTCTAGGTCGGGGGCCATGTCCTTGCAGGCGCTATCTGCGATAATACCGTCTAAAAGTGTACCTGGCATCATACCCCGTTCATCTGGAGCCAGCCATTTTGGAAGGAAACCAGTATCGCGGTAGTTATTGAGAAATCCTTCTAAAAAGCGGTGGTAGTGTTCCGGTATGATAAGGGCAAAGAGGGGGAAGGTGGTTCGGAAGGTATCCCAGAAACCATTGTTGTTGAAGAGGACACCAGACTTGACAGTTCCAGTAGCCAGATCCATGTGGATGACTTGTCCTGATTCATCAACCTCATAAAAAGTCTGAGGAAAGAGGAAGAGTCTGTAGAGACAGTGATCAAAGAAGGTTCGGTCAGCTTCTCCTGTCTCTATAATGTCAAAACGATGGAGGAGATTTCCCCAATCTTTTTGTGCACTTGCTTTGCAATTATCGAAGTCTTGTTGAGGTAGATTAAGCAGTGCTTGAGAAGGAGAGATGAAAGAAGTTCCTAGCTGAATTTCAGCATGGCTACTTGCTAAGTCGATTCGCCAGTCTTCGCCTTCTTGGCTGATAGCAAGAATATCTGTATTCATTTGCAAGGTAGTGAACATCGTTAGTGGATTTTTGTTGGTTTCAGTTTTCCCTTCTTGTCGCAGGGCAAGAGTTCGCTTATCTACTTGTTCCACGGTCAGCTTATCTGCTACGTGAAGGTAGAGGGAGAGGGCTTTGCCTTGCTTTTGCTCCAAACGAATAGAAGCACCGTAGCAAGTCGGTGTAAGCTGGCTTTCAATCTGATAGCGCAGGGAGAAAATATTCAGATAATGAGGTTGGAAAGAGGCCTTATCCATATCATAAGAAGACTGGCGGTGAAAGAGACTGTCTCCACTAATCTGGCCTGTGACAGGTGTCAGGAGGAGCCAAGAGTAGTCGCCAATCCAAGGGCTGGGCTGGTGGGTTAATCGAATCCCCTGAAAGATAGGCAGATGCGGATCGAAAAACCAAGATCCTTCCTGGTTACTGGTCTGGGGTACAAAGTAATTCATCCCAAAAGGCACGCCTGTGTATGGCAGGGTATTTCCCCGAGAAAAGGCATGCTTGCTGGCAGTTCCAAAGCGGGTATCGATGGTTTCAAGTAGTGGTTTCATAGTCTTTCCTTTCGCTGTTTTTCTACATTATATCAGAAAAAGATAACCTTTAGAGAAGGAGTTTCAAAGATAACTATTTTGTAGAAAAATGAACCTGTTTCAAAATAAATCTAACAAAAACCCTGTTGCTATTGGCTTTTTGCTTTGTCTTGAATTGTTAATTTTTGAATTTGTTCCCCTTTTTGCTCCCCCTATAGTGCTTTTAGTGCAGTTTCGTAGAATGATACTGCTTTTTTTGCGTTCTCTTTTGAGAGGTGGCTATATGTGTCCATGGTCATGCTGATTTGAGAGTGACCTAGACGGTGCTGGAGTTCCTTGTAAGGTATTCCAGAGTTAAGCAGTAAACTAGCGTGAGTATGACGGAAACCATGAAAACCTATATTCGGAACATCAGCGCGTTTAAAATGTGTTAGTAATCTTTTTTTAAGTTTTACAATGCTAGTATATTCATGAATGAAGTCAGAAAATACTACACTTTCACGTTGCCCTATCTTCCAAGCCTCTTTAGTTTGGCGTAGTTTGTACTGCTTCAGCATGCTAACAGTCGCTTGATCTATATCTATATCCCGATAACTAGCCTTAGATTTTGGGCTATTGATTTCTAGATCCCGATTTAGTGTTTTGGTAATATGCACAACGGCATTATCTAAGTCTATATCAGACCAGCTAAGCGCTAGAGCCTCATTGATACGGCAACCAGTTGCCAGTAGGAACTTATAGAGCGTTACATCATAGTAATAACGATATTTACAACTATCTAAATTATCAAGATAAACAAGAAACTTTTTTAACTCTTGATTATCAAAGTGCTTTAGCTTTTGTCGCTTTGCTTTCTGAGTGTTACGAGGTAAAACCACATCACGCGCAGGATTGGACGGTATTGCTTGCATGGTTACGCCATACTGTAAGATACGTTTGTTTAAAGCGTGTATCATATCATAGTGTAGAAAAGCGCCCTCTTCCCCTCTATTAGCCTTATCAGCAAGTTTATTGATAATTGACTGAATAAGTGGAGTAGTGAGCTTATCGAGCTTATACTCCCCGAAAGTAGGCAATATGTGATTATCTATTAGCGCTCTAACGTTTCCTTGAGTGTTTGGCTTAACTGTATTCTTATAGCTTTCCCACCAGAGAGTTGCCAATTCTTGATAGTTTTTTATGGTAATAGCCTTTTGTCTGGTAGATCCTGCTTTTTGAAAAGCTATTTTTTCTTGATTGGCTTTCTGCTTAACTTCCTTTTGTGTCCGACCTGTTACTTTGGTTTTTACTTTCTTTCCTGTTACCTGGTCAACTCCTAGATAGACATTAGCACGGTAAACTTTACTACCGTCTTTTTTTATAACTTCAGTTATTTTCATGATGATAAACCTTTCTAAAATACATCAGCAGGCAAGCCATTATCAAAAAGGTTTTATATCATGCTAGGGGCTACGAGATCCCCCTTATTTTCGTTTTTAAGTAGTCAGACGGTAAATAATACCAGAGTAGGAAACAAGGCGGATATGGGGCTAATATGGGCTTGTTTATAGTAAACGGGCATGTATTTAAAGTTTTTTATCGTCAGTTAGCTGTTTTAAAGTTTTTTCAAAGTCCGAGTTTATCTTTTGAGTTTTGTTGAATAGTTGGTATTCTGCTTTTGCTTTATCTTTCGCAACCTTGGAAGTGATTTTTCCATGACCTTCTAAAATATCGTATTCTTGGAAAGTCAAAAAGCGGTCAATGCTTTGGGCTAGTTGTTGCATTGTCTGAGCTTTTCGCTGTTCTATCTGTCTTTCCAGGTAATCAAAATAGCTAGATATTCCTCTTTCAAGGGAACGGATTTCTGTTTCTGAAAGGTAATTCTTTGCTATTTGGGTATCTGCTTGCAGTATGCGACCGTTAGGGGAGTTTTTCCACGTTGTAAGTCCCATGTTGTCTTTTGTATGGTCAGCTTTCGTGTAGATAATTTCCGCAGCAGTTTGGCCAGTAATTGCATAATGAAACTTATTCTGTACATCAGCATAGAATTGCTTAGTCAATGTACTTTGTGGATCATAGTCAATAGAGATTTCTGCAAAAATATCTGTAATCTGCAACCATATACGACGCTCACTAGCTCGGATAGAACGCACGCGCTCCAAGAGCTCACGGAAATAGTCTTTTTCCAGCAAGTTTTCGCCTTGTTTCAGACGGTTGTCATCCATGGCGAACCCTTTTATCATGTACTCACGAAGTACCGAAGTAGCCCACTGTCTAAATCTCGTAGCTTTTTGGGAATTGACACGATAACCAACTGAAATGATGGCGTCAAGATTGTAGTAAGTAATTAAGTAATTCTTCCCATCGGTAGCAGTTGTTTCCATTTTGGAAATAACTGAATCTTCTTCTAATTCGCCCTCTTCAAAGATATTTTTTAGGTGTTTACTAATTGCAGGAACACCGACATCGAAAAGTCTAGCCATTTCTTTCTGACTAGCCCAGATAGTTTCGCCTTTGATGATGACACTAGCTGTCTCGCTATCGTTATCAGCGGTATAGATTAAGAATTGTAATTCGTTCATGAAATCCTTTCTAAAATATTGTAAGTGGTTGACATTTGTTGACATCAACAAAATTAGTAGATATGGGGCTTATATGAGCTTGAAGCTCGAACGAAGCTTGAGAATCCACGCGCTTCAGGATTGTTGAACATTGTGGCGCGTGGGTATGGTATAGGTCGCATTTTAAATGCAAGAGTGGTATAATGATGTTGTAAATACCTAACCTTTAGCTTATTTTCAGTTAGGTACTATTAGACAAGTTGGCAGTAGCTAGCTTGTCTTTTTTTGTTGCTATTTGTCAATTTTGCCCATTTTTGCGCTTTAGTTTGAAAAATCGGCTTTCTATTCTTCAATTTCCCCCGTTTTTGCACTTTAGAGAGTGGAAAGTGGAAATTTATTTGATATTAATCGTTATCTTTTTTAAATGATACTGCATCTTTCTTTGCAAATTTTTTTGCAATAGTTCTAAGTAGTTCTCTCTCATCATCTGTGCAGAAAAAGTAGTTAAGCATCAATTCTAGGGCGAATGGTTCAAGATGCTTTCTTAATTTTTCATAGTCATAAAAATCTAAATCGGTTTTTGATAATTGCATATAGTCAAATTCTTGCCATGAACGATACTCTCTTGGTGTTGGAATGTAACCATCAAATGGGTCTTTTTTACTATTTGTGTAATTTAGTAAGTATCCAACACTTACCCCAAAGTAATCAGCTAATTGTTTTGCTTTTTCTGGTTTGATTTGGCTTTCTCCATTTTCCCAATTTTGAAGAGTCCGATAATGAACCCCAATATTCTCAGCTAACTCTTTTTGAGATAGCTTTTTTTCTTGTCTTAATTCTTTCAATCTATTCATGCTTTATCACACCTTTCACAGATGATTATATACTATATCTTAGAAAAAGTACAATTTTTTTGTGCAAAAATTAAAAAAACAGTTGACAACAGAAAAAATATTGTGTATTATACAAATCAAGCATAGAAAAACTGTGCATAACCCCCTCCAACCTTTCACACTTTCAATCTATTCATGGAGGGGATTTTTTAGAAAGGGGGAAACCTATGAGCAAACTACGAGGCTATCGGGTTATGTTAGGACTAACTCAACAACAGATGGCGGACAAGCTAAAAATTTCTTTGCAGTCATACAACAACAAAGAATTAGGTAAAACGCCATTTAACGACAAGGAACGCCTAGCGATTAAGTCAATGGTTGCAGAAGTCAAATCAGATATAACCATAGATGAACTATTTTATAGCTAGAAAGGCAGGCAAGCAATGAAGAGGAACTATACAAGGGTCATCGATGAAATGCGAACCACTCACGGGCTGAACTTGGTAGCTATTGGCCAACGGATAGGCATAGATCCCCGAACAGTTGGCAAGTGGGCACAGGGCAAACATAAGCCCAACAAGGAAAGCAGAAAAAGACTAAATCAGTTATACAGAGAGGTTAAGCAAGATATGACAACACAGCAAAAAGATTTATGTGATTTTTTTGGGAACTTCTATCCCAAAGGAGAACCACACAACAAAAAGGAAGTTTTGGAAGTTGTAACAACTCAACGATTTGGATCTAAACACTTTGATGTTTATGGAGACATTCAAAATCCGTTATTTGTAGCGGTAGAGGTTGCTGAGATGATTGAAATCCAAAACACCACGGATTTACTAAAACGGGTAGATGATGATGAAAAGCTGACCTATGTAATATCTAGGGCAGGTCAAAAAAGAGAAATGAATATGCTGACAGAGTTCGGAGTCTATGAAGTTTTATCGCAGTCACGCAAACCACTAGCAAAAGAGTTTAAAAAAGTGGTCAAGCACATTCTGAAAGAAATCCGACTAAATGGCTACTACATGGCTGGGGAACTGGTGGAAGAACCACAGACCACTATAAAAGCCCCTGATACGTTGGCAGAGGCAGAGCGGTATTATATCGATACACTAGCCAAAGCCATTGCAGAGGCTCAAAATATGGACGAGAAGAGCCGTCTGACAAGCAAGTTAACCAAATTCATGCAGGAGGTAGAACCACAATGGAACTAGTCTACATGGACGGTAAAAAAGAGCCGTATACACTGAGCAGTATTGTGGCAGAATGCACGGGATTGCAACATCACACAATCACCAAGACGATCCGCAAACATCAAGCAAGATTTGAACAGTTCGGAAAGGTTGGATTTAAAATCCAAGCTATGGAGAGTGGCCAGAATACCAAGGACTATATTTTGAATGAGCAACAAGCAACCTTGTTAGTTACATTCTTAAAGAACACCGAGCAAGTGGCCAACTTCAAAACCAACCTGGTCAAAGCATTCTTTGAAATGCGTGATGAACTTTCTAAGTTCCGTATGCAGAGGGCGCTAGAAAAGCCAAAAAGAAAAACACTGCATGACAGTATTGAGAACTGGGAGGCAAAACCCAAGCACGCGCATAGCACCATGAACAACTTGCTACTGAAAGCAGTAACCGACAGGAACGCTAAGCAGTTAAGGGAAGAACGTGGGGGCTATAATGGCATCGATAGCTTGACAAGTGACGAGCTGGAGCAATACCAGGCATTTGAAGACATGGTCATAGCTATGATTGGCTTGAATATGAGTTACCAAGAAATCAAGGCTATGGCATTCAGAAATAAAAAAACACGCCAAAGAAGCGCGTGATAGCAACAAAAAAAGGCTTAGCAATAACCACACCGCAGAGCCTTTCACACTAACACTAAAACGAATTTAACAAAGCAGGCAAGCTATTATCAAAGAGGTTTTAGTAAAGATTTATACCTAGATTATAGCATATTTAGGGCAATTTGACCATACGGAGAGCGCCAACTCTTAAAACTGGTACTTTCTCACGCTTTCAATTTGGCGACTCTGAGCGTGAAGATATCGTCTATACGAAACAACTCAAAAAGCCCCACGCTCTCAAAACTTTGGCGAGTCTGAGCGTGAGGAACTTCATTGCAAGAAAAACTGTATAAGAAACAACCATTCAAAATCCCCACACTCGCCATCGCCCAACTTTGAGTGTGAGGATATCTAGTATAAGAAAAAAAGCATTAAAAGCTCTTAGGGCAATTACACAACATAGAAACAGAGGTAATAAACATGGAAGAAACAACATACGAGAATTTGACTAGACGTATAGACAGAATTAGCGCAGAAATGCTAGAAATTAGCGAAAAAAATGATCTATTCGGACTTTCTTTGTTGGCAAATCAGATAAAGTCTATCAAAGAAGATTTACACCGCTTACTTTGGATTGAACTTCCTGAATTGAATGACAGCCATAAAATCGAAGCACTCTCTAAAAGAACTACGGGAATGTTTTTCAACCCTGGTATTTTTGAAATGGACGCTATGCGACAAGCATTCTTTAAACGCCAAGCTAAGCACTTTTTTGACAATGAAGCAGAGCAACAGGCGTATATAGAACATGCTGAAAAGGAGTATTTAGAGGCTACTATAACCTTAAAAGATATTCTTTTTAACTCTAAAAAAGGAACTCAAAAAGCAAATAAAAGTTGTCTTATAGAGAAGTTTGAGGAGGCAATGCAATGACACTAGACCTAAACAATATGACACAATCAGAATTTGATGAAGTAATGGCTGAAATCAAGTCAGAACGCCCCAGCGTCTTTCAGTTTATTGCTGATTTTTTAGATAGAAAGGTAACACCCGAAGAGGTGGATGAGTTTTTGAAGATGGAGCGAACTGATCAAGTGGACTATATCAAGAATTACAAAGCGAGGGCATGACATGAATGAATTAGATTTGACCAATACACAGGCGGTAATCTGTATGGTTGTATTGATTGGCTTACTGCTTTATTTAAACCACCGAGACCGCAAAAAAAGCGCCCAATTTGAGCGAGAAAACCAACAGACGATAGAAACACCTAGCGAGAGTTTAAGCCCTGATTATGGGCGATATATCCAGCTTGCAGGGGTAAGAGTTTACGGAGGAATGAAATGAGTTACACAATGAATTTATACCCTGATTATTGAAAAAATATCAGACGAACCTTATTTTACTAAAGATATTTTTCTAGCTACGTGTATGGACAATGCAACAAAGTTAGCTGTAACTATGGGCTTGTTGACAAAACAAACGTTGGATTTAGAGACTAAGACAGCTATTTTGAAAACCCTTGATACCATTATAGAAACTCAAAAAGATATTTTGCGAGGGGTAGCGAGCGGACAAATAACCTTTTTGAATAAAAGCAAAGGAGAGGAGGAACTGAATGAGCCTATCGGAGAATGATAAGCGAGTCTTAAGACTAATAAAAGTGGGGGCTGAGAACTCCATAACAGGGGCAGAAATAAGCCTGATCACTAAGCTAGCAGAAAGAACCGTGCAAGATATTATCAGCCGTCTAATCACGCGCCATAGCGTTCCTATTGTTGGGGTTCGACACGGAACATTTAGAGGATATTTTATCCCAGCTAACAAAGAGGAGCTACTGGACGGAGCAAAAACATTTTACAATCAGATACGAGAAGAAGAAAAGCGCCTAGCAGTGTTGATGAATAGCGACCTAGAAAGCTACAAAGAAACCTTGAAGGGGGCGGACGAATATGTTTAGCCTAAGCCGAGAAAGCGAGCAAGACCTAGCGCATGGCATTCTGGAGGTAGTGGAAAGATACCTGGAAGCGCGTGATACAGTCAAACCACGACTGACAGGTTTAATATCAGCCCAGGAAGTCATGGACGAGTTAGATATAAAATACATGACACTCCAAAAATGGGAAAAAGCAGGGCTAAGACGATACCATCCACCGCTTGAAGATACAAGAAAGGTTTACTATAAAATAACTGACATCTGGAAGTTTCTGGGGGTAGAAAATGGGTAGATACATGACAGAGCCAGCTTATGCTGGTATGAAGTTAGCCAAGGAAGATAAAACCAAGGTCAGACGCCCAAAGTTGAAGCAACTCAAAGAACGGAAACAACTGAAGAAACTGAGGAAGAAACGTCGGAAAGGGAGCTGATATGACGATTTACGAGGCTAGAGGCTTTCAGGGTAATCTTGTCTATCCATTTGATAAAATTGAGCCGTTCCAGTACATTGAACGCTTTAAGCCTTTGGTAGTCCCTGAAGGGGCAAACATTGAAGAATTTAAACGTACACAAGCGCCTTACTGTATCAGTGGGAAAGTGACGCCAGAAAAGCATGGCAGTTACAAGCGAAACAACTCCAGTCTAATCTATCGGGATTTGATTTTCCTTGATTATGATGATATACAGGGGACGACTGAGGGCTTTATAAAGGCTGTTTCTAGCGCTTTATTTGGCTACTCCTATATCTTATACCCAACTATTAAGCATAGCTTAGAAAAGCCCCGTTTTCGCCTTGTAGTGAAGCCTGATGATGTGATGAATGAGGCAACCTATAAGCAGGTAGTGAAAGAGATTGCTGATAAGATTGGGCTACCCTTTGACATGGCCAGTCTAACCTGGTCACAACTCCAAGGGCTACCAGTAACAACAGGCGACCCAGAAAGTTATCAAAAGATTGTGGAGCATGGTCTAGATTATCCAGTCCCCAAGGTTGAACCAAGAGCGAAGCAAGGAACTACTGAGCTTTACAAGCCTAGAGCAAGTGGCCAGAGGTCAATGACTATGAGGATCATTGACACGCTTTTTAATGGCTTTGGAGACGAGGGAGGGCGCAACGTAGCACTGACACGCTTTGTAGGCTTACTCTTTAATAAGTGGGTTGATTGTGACCTAGAGACCGCCTATGAACTTACTAAGATAGCCAATAGCGTGACAGTTGAACCATTGCCTATTGAAGAGCTAGACCGCACTTTTAGCAGTATAGCACGGGCTGAATATAGAAAGAGAGGATAGAACCATAGAACTAGAAGAATTAGGAAACCTAGAAAGTGAAATCTTAGAGGCGCGTGAAAGCGAAGATAAGCACTTTAAGACTTTCAAAGGTGTTAGGGGACAGCTTATCAAAGAGTGTCAAGAAATCAAGGACAAGGCTTATCAGCAAGCTTATGAAGAAGTTATGGCAGACAGCAAACACCTTGAAAATGTAAAGGCAGGCAGGTTGACCGAGGCCCAGCATGAAGAACTAGCCCAGCAGAAAGGCGAGGAAAAGAGCAGTAAGGCCTTACCAACTAATCCGCTGGGAGTTGCTATTATGTTAAAAAAGTACGTCCGATTTATTAGAATTAAGCCAGAGGCACAAGGGCAAAAAGCCCCATTATATTTCTATAATCCTGATTTTGGTATCTGGTTAGAGGATAATGAATTTTTGCAAGATCTTATTTCTGTCATTTATCCAAACGCAACGGAAAAACAGGCATTTGATACGCTTTATAAAATAGCTAGACAGAGCCAAATGAGGGAAATCCAAGGCAATTATACTGTAATTGGGAAACAGCTATACAATGCTAAGACAGGCATTTTTGAAGAAACGACACCAGAGATTACAGCAACAAGAAAGATAAAAACAGGTTATAGCCCTGGAGCAGAAGAGCCTATAATTAACGGCTGGAAGCCGACAGCTTGGCTTTTAGAGTTGTTTGACGGTGACAAGGAGCTTTATAACCTTGCTATCCAGATTATAAAAGCAAGCGTCACAGGGCAGTCTTTGCAAAAAATCTTTTGGCTTTTCGGTGAAGGTGGAACAGGAAAAGGAACTTTTCAGCAGCTACTTATAAACCTAGTTGGTATGGAAAATGTGGCAAGTTTGAAGATCACTGGTTTAACAAAAAGTCAATTTTCAACGTCTATATTATTGGGAAAGTCGCTTGTAATCGGTGATGATGTACAAAAGGACGCAGTAATTAGAGACACTTCAGATATGTTTAGCTTAGCAACAGGCGACATAATGACCATAGAGGACAAAGGGAAACGCCCTTATAGCATACGCCTTAATATGACGGTAGTACAATCTTCTAATGGTTTACCAAGAATGAACGGGGATAAATCAGCTATTGATAGGCGATTTAGAATTTTACCTTTTACCAAAATATTTAAAGGTAATCCTAACAAGGCTATCAAAGACGATTACATTAACCGCAAAGAAGTGCTGGAGTACCTGGTTAAGTTGGCTATTGAAACACCAATCGCTGACATTAACCCTACGAAGTCTATTGAAATACTTGAAGAACACCATAAGGACATGAACCCCGTTATTGATTTTGTTTCTAAGTTTTTTACTGATGAATTGACAAGTGAGTTTATTCCTAATAGTTTTGTCTATCACGTTTGGAAAGGTTTCCTAGAATACTATGGTATTAAAGAAAACAGGTCAGAAATGGGCTTACATCGAGAAATCAAAAGCAACCTGCCTGAAGGTTTCGCAGTTGGCCAGAAGGTTATCCCTGCAGGGCAACAGATCCATAAAGGTTTTTATCCTAAAGAAGACCTACCGCCGTTTGCAAGCGTAGCCTATGCTAATGGTAGGGCAACACCCGAAAAGCAGAAAAAGCCAAAGAATGAACGCGGGTATTACAACCATTGGCCAGAGTACAAAAAGAGAAGGAAAAGAAAATAAGAATTTTATACACTTTACACAGTAGGGCAAAAATTTTATACACTTAAAAACGTTGTCATATCAAGGGTTTTATACACTTTATACGAAAAACACGGAAATAAAAAAATTTCCTTATATCATGTTTCAGAAATAGAGTCCCTATTATCCCTATATATATTTTTATTTTAATGTATAAAGTGTATAAAACAATAGCAAAACCCTTGGTACTACTGACTTTATTTTTTATACACTTTTAAAAACAAGTGTATAAAATTTGTAAGAAGCGTATAAAAAAGGGGACAGAAAAATCAATTAAGTACAAAAGGAGTAAAAAACATGAAAATTAAACTATTTTTTTATTACAAATGGCAACAATCACTAGAAAATTTTGAACAGGAAGTAAATGATTTTATGGCGACCGTGCAGGTAATTGATGTAAAACATTCAACCGCAACCGTAGGAGATAGTGATGGTATGGGTGCGATTGCTGGTTTGCTAGTATTATACAGATAACAAAATGGGGTAGATAGTACCGACCCCCTTGCAATGGTGTAACTACTAGTGACACCCTTAAAAACAGAAAGAGGAAAAACAACATGACATTAAAAACATTTTCGGATAAAGCAAAAACATTTACTTTCACTTACTATTTTTGTGATCAGGCGACCGCTCAAGTAGCAGGTCACGCGCTACTGGGATATATGACTGGGACATATTGCCAGCCTGTAATCTCATTGACCTACAAGGATAAAGGCACGCTAGTAGCTGAGTATGTGGAAGATCACAAGCTAAACAAGACCTTTAAGCGTATTTGTGACAGTTTTAAAGACTACCACAAACAACCAGGAGAGGTTGAAGCATTTGAAGAACGTTACAAACGGGAGCGCGTGCTTCAACTCAAAGAGTCAGAGGACTTTGAGAGCTTGCTGAATAAGATCACAGACTACGAGCTGGAACTATTAGACTATGCTGATCGCTTGCTTTCTGATACGCCTATCCCTATGGACTCTATGACTGCTTTTGGTACGTTGGAAAAGCTAGGCGATGAAAGTATTAGCCTACTCCAAAAGTTGGACGTAGAGGGCGAATATAAAGGACTTGCTGGTTATACAGAGCATTTGAAGTAGAACACAGGGGGAGCAATCCCCTTTTTGCTATCAACCCAATAGTTTTGGGTTTTTCCATATAGGGGGAAATAATGAAGCAGTTAGCAATAGAAACAATCACTAAACCAATGAAGCTGAGAGGAATATCTAAGGGTATAGCCGAGTTGGACGGTCAACGTTTAGAGATTGATTTGGATAATTTAATGATTGATTTTGGTGGAGAGTCATTTGAATTAGACAGAATAGCAGGAACTAAGGGAGGTAATCGATATTTCTTTCTTTGCCCTGATTGTGGGAGACGGTGCAGGTTGCTTTATAAACGGTATTTATATTTTAGTTGCGGTACTTGTCTAGATATCCACAAGAGCACTCTGAACCGCAGTAAAACGGATTGCCAATACTACTGGGAGCTTGCACTAAAAGAAGCCAGAAAGGTAGAACCAGGGTGGAGTCCTAGACGTGGTAGATATATGTTTGATGGTTTCCCTGAAAGACCAAGGTATATGAAACGTGACAGGTATCATAAGCACTATAAGAAGTTTTTGAAGTATATTGAAAAAGGGGATAGATTTTGGCTGAATGGTTCGAGATTGTAGGATAATATGAAGTAGTGTGTAATTTACAAAACGAACAAATACTACATATTAGACGGTTTAAATGTTAAAAAAGCTAGATATATCAAGGATTTAAGTAAGTAGAGCGTTCCAAAAAGGGTGCGGTAAACGTTCCAAAAAAGGGTGAGGTAAGGATTAGGTTATATATAAAAAGTACAAGGTTAGTACAAGGTCACATACTTCAAAATACTAAGGTTTTACAAAGGTACAGGGCTTTTTTCTAGTGATAGAACCCCAAGGTTACCACAAGGTAGAGAGGTTTACCGAGGGTTAGAAAAGGTGAGGTTTTTGTGAAGTAGTGGCAAAAAAAATACCAAACGAACACCGTAGAAAGGATGCAATATGGAACGTGATAGCCGAGGGAGATTTTTACCAGGCAACCAAGTAGCAAAAGGCAACAGGGGCAACAGAAAGCCAAAATATGGCAATAGCAACGCTTTGAAGCATGGACTACGCAGAGGATATACTGGACTGTTACCAAGCCGAGAAGGTGGGGTATCTATATATAAAAATGGTGCATACCTTGGAACACTACCAGACAAGTATTTTAACCATTCTGAAGATGGAGCGCTTTGGGTAGATTATAGCGCGTGTCAGTATCTTGTATTAGTTTGTGGCTTGCCTGAAAGTATGTTTAGCGAACCAGAAGAATGGTAAGGGTCTATATACTTGAACTCCGAGCGAACGCCGAGAAAGTGGCTATCTCCCTCCCCACGCGCTTCTATGAGCTTCACCCGTCATTGTACATTTTTTCTCACGGGAAAGCATTTGAAGCTAGAGCGAACATAGAGAAATAGCAAAAAAAGCCAGCACAGGGCTGACTCCTTTGTGATATTCCGATAAAAATATTATATCATAGAGGAGGCCGAGGCATGACACCAGAGCAGGTAAAAGAAAAACTAGAGGGCGTTAAGTGGATAAGCAAGGAAATCAAAGGCTTATATTTGGAATTGGAGGCCCTGGAAGGTGGTATTATCAAAAAGCCAACACTAAGCCATAGCAGGGTACAGGCAAGCAGAGAGAACAAGACAGAGAACAATCTTATAAGTGTTCTAAAACTAAAAGAGGATACGCTTCAGAGGATTGAGCGACTTACTGAAGAGAGAATGGAAATATCTAGGCTGATTGATAAGTTGGTCAATCCGCTTGAGCGTTCTGTTCTAAGACTTTTTTATTTGAATAATCTTGTAGCTTTGGAAGTAGCTGAAGAAATAGGAAAATCAAGAACAAATGTATACTTAATTAGGCAAAAAGCTATAGAACACTTGAGCAAGGTGGAAGGAGCGAACTAATGGAGCTGGATAAGTTTAAAACGATGATGAACGTCAGAGAGCGGATGACTTACTTTCTACGTTTCCAGAGGATGGCAGGAAGTGAAAACCAAGTTACGATAGATGAAGAGGCTTGGGAACTTATCTTACCTGATCAGTGGAATTTGAGCGGTGAGCATGAAAAAGCAATCCGTGAGGGATTGGAGATATTCGCCCAAGACATCAACAGCATAGAGAACAAACGAGCCAGAAAATACTTTATTATCCATTATTGCTACATGAGGAAGAAAACAATGAGTGAATGCGTAGAGATGGCAGGTACTAGCTCCACTAGCTACCACCGATACAAACAGATAGCCGTCTTAAACTTTGCGAGAATCCACCAGAACGGAGAGCTAGAAGTGTATAAGTAGGCAAATGTAGTCTGAGACTTCATATTTGCCCATTGTATAAAGATAATATTGAAAAGTTTGCGAAAAAGGATTATACTGAAGTTGTAGCACAAGAGAAAACTCTTGAATTATTATCTCAAGCATTCGACTTTGAATTTGGAAGGATTGAATGATATGGTTAAAAAAGATATTTATGATTGGCCAGAAGGCGAAGACGACAATCTGGATGAATTGTTAAAAAAAGCCTATGAACGAAATAAGAATAAAACTGTTGAGGAGTTAGATGCCGAATGGGATGAATTTGTCAAGAGTCTAAAACTTGAAACGATTTAAATAAGCACCTAGAACAATCTAAGTGCTTTTTGATATGAGTTATTTTTGCCTTTTATATACTACGTGGTATAATGAACCTATCAGCAATAAAAAAAGCACGTTTGACCGTGCTAGTTTCTTGCCTGCTGAACTCGTCAAATCTTAGCCCTTTTGTGGGGCTTTTTTGCTCCCCTTTTTGCGTACTTTGGGGGAGCAAGTATTAAAAAGTAATGTTAGTATTTTTTGTTAAAAAGCGCGTGATATAAGGGTCAGGAAGCCCTAAGGAAACCTAAAATAATAATTCTTTTATTATGTAGAAAAATGACTATCATTTGTGTATGTATTTTCTGTCTCAAAAGCTATATACTGAAAATGAAACTTGTTTGAAAGAGGATACTGCACGATGATTTATTCAAAAGAAATTGTTAGAGAATGGCTAGATGAAGTGGCAGAGCGAGCTAAGGACCATCCAGAGTGGGTGGATGTTTTCGAGCGTTGTTACACAGACACCTTGGACAATACGGTTGAAATCCTAGAAGATGGTTCAACCTTTGTGCTCACAGGAGATATTCCTGCTATGTGGCTTCGAGATTCGACAGCTCAACTCAGACCCTACCTTCATGTGGCTAAAAGAGATGCCCTCCTGCGTCAGACCATTGCAGGTTTGGTCAAACGTCAGATGACCTTGGTACTCAAGGATCCTTATGCCAATTCCTTCAACATTGAGGAAAACTGGAAGGGGCACCACGAGACCGACCATACAGACCTTAATGGCTGGATTTGGGAACGCAAGTACGAGGTGGACTCGCTTTGCTATCCTTTGCAGTTGGCTTATCTCCTCTGGAAAGAGACTGGCGAGACTAGTCAGTTTGATGAGACTTTTGTCGCAGCGACCAAGGAAATCCTCCATCTGTGGACGGTGGAACAAGACCACAAGAACTCTCCTTATCGTTTTGTCCGAGATACGGACCGCAAGGAAGACACCTTGGTAAATGATGGCTTTGGACCTGATTTTGCAGTGACAGGTATGACTTGGTCAGCCTTTCGTCCGAGTGATGATTGCTGTCAGTATAGTTACTTGATTCCGTCAAATATGTTTGCAGCAGTAGTCTTGGGTTATGTGCAAGAAATCTTTACAGAATTGAATCTAGCTGATAGCGAGAGTGTCATCGCAGACGCTAAACGTCTGCAAGAAGAGATCCAAGAAGGTATCGAAAACTATGCTTACACCACCAACAGCAAGGGCGAAAAGATTTATGCCTTTGAAGTGGATGGTCTAGGAAATGCCAGCATCATGGATGATCCAAACGTTCCAAGTTTGTTGGCTGCGCCTTATCTGGGCTACTGCGATGTCAACGATGAAGTTTATCAAGCAACTCGTCGCACCATTCTGAGCCCTGAAAATCCATACTTCTACCAAGGAGAATACGCTAGCGGTCTCGGAAGTTCTCATACCTTCTATCGCTATATCTGGCCAATTGCCCTTTCTATCCAAGGTTTGACAACAAGAGATAAGGCAGAGAAGAAATTCTTGTTGGATCAGCTGGTTGCTTGCGATGGTGGTACAGGTGTCATGCACGAAAGCTTCCACGTGGACGACCCAACTCTCTACTCTCGTGAATGGTTCTCTTGGGCTAACATGATGTTCTGTGAATTGGTCTTGGATTACTTGGATATCCGCTAAGGAACATGCTTTAGCGCAACTGATTCTTGGAAAGAATCATAAATTTACATCCAAAAACGTTAACAATAAAAATTTAAATTTAGAATGAGGTTTTACTTCATGGAAAATGTTGTCGTACATATTATCTCACATAGTCACTGGGACCGTGAGTGGTACTTGCCTTTTGAAAGCCACCGTATGCAGTTGGTGGAATTATTTGACAATCTCTTTGATCTCTTTGAAAATGACCCTGGGTTCAAGAGTTTCCACTTGGATGGACAAACTATTGTCCTTGATGACTACTTGGAGATTCGCCCTGAAAATCGCGACAAAGTCCAACGCTACATTGACGAGGGCAAACTTAAAATTGGTCCCTTTTACATCTTGCAGGACGACTACTTGATTTCAAGTGAAGCCAATGTCCGCAATACTCTTATCGGTCAACAAGAAGCTGCCAAATGGGGCAAATCCACCCAGATTGGTTACTTCCCAGATACCTTTGGAAATATGGGACAAGCTCCTCAAATCCTGCAAAAATCAGGCATTCACGTGGCAGCCTTTGGTCGTGGTGTCAAGCCGATTGGATTTGACAACCAAGTCCTTGAAGATGAGCAATTTACTTCCCAGTTTTCAGAAATGTACTGGCAGGGCGCAGATGGTAGTCGTGTTCTCGGTATCCTATTTGCCAACTGGTACAGTAATGGAAATGAAATCCCAGTTGATAAAGATAAAGCCTTGACCTTCTGGAAACAAAAACTGGCAGACGTGCGTGACTACGCTTCGACCAACCAATGGTTGATGATGAACGGCTGTGACCACCAACCTGTACAGAAAAATCTGAGCGAAGCCATTCGTGTGGCAAATGAACTCTTCCCAGATGTAACCTTTGTTCATAGTTCTTTTGATGAATATGTCCAAGCCGTGGAAAGTGCCCTACCAGAGCAATTATCCACAGTTACAGGTGAGTTGACCAGTCAGGAAACAGACGGCTGGTACACACTTGCCAACACTTCTTCATCTCGTATTTATCTCAAACAAGCCTTCCAAGAAAATAGCAATCTCTTAGAGCAAGTTGTAGAACCCTTGACGATTATCACTGGGGGTCATAACCACAAGGACCAGTTGACCTATGCTTGGAAAACACTTTTGCAGAACGCGCCGCATGATAGTATCTGTGGCTGTAGCGTGGACGAGGTTCACCGTGAGATGGAAATCCGTTTTGCCAAGGTCAATCAAGTCGGAAACTTTGTTAAGAGCAATCTTCTTAACGAGTGGAAGGGTAAAATTGCTACGGCTAAGGCTCAAAGTGACTATCTCTTTACTGTCATTAACACAGGCTTGCATGATAAGGTTGATACTGTCAGCACAGTGATTGATGTAGCGACTTGTGATTTCAAGGAATTGCACCCAACAGAAGGTTACAAGAAGATGGCTGCTCTTACCTTGCCAAGTTACCATGTGGAGGATTTGGATGGTCGTCCTGTAGAGGCTAAAATCGAAGACCTTGGGGCTAATTTTGAGTACGATTTACCAAAAGACAAGTTCCGCCAAGCTCGTATTGCTCGCCAAGTGCGCGTGACCATTCCAGTTCACCTAGCGCCACTTTCTTGGACAACCTTCCAATTGCTGGAAGGAGAGCAAGCACACCGTGAGGGTATTTACCAAAACGGAGTGATTGATACACCATTCGTAACGGTGAGTGTAGATGACAATATCACAGTTTATGATAAGACAACTCACGAAGCCTATGAAGACTTTATCCGCTTCGAAGACCGTGGTGACATCGGAAACGAGTATATCTATTTCCAACCAAAAGGAACAGAGCCAATCTATGCAGAGCTTAAGGGCTACGAGGTCTTGGAAAACACAGCTCGCTACGCTAAGATTTTGCTCAAACATGAATTGACCGTGCCTGTCAGTGCGGATGAAAAGCTAGAAGAAGAGCAAAAAGGCATCATCGAGTTTATGAAGCGTGAGGCTGGACGTTCAGAAGAGTTGACAAGTATTCCTCTGGAAACTGAGCTGACTGTCTTTGTTGACAACCCACAAATTCGTTGCAAGACTCGCTTTACCAACACTGCCAAAGACCACCGTATCCGTCTCTTGGTCAAGACTCACAACACGCGTCCAAGCAATGATTCTGAAAGTATCTATGAGGTGGTTACACGACCAAACAAACCAGCAGCTTCATGGGAAAATCCTGAAAATCCTCAACACCAACAAGCCTTTGTCAGTCTGTATGACGATGAAAAAGGGGTGACTGTATCCAACAAGGGATTAAATGAATACGAAATCCTTGGAGACGACACCATTGCAGTGACTATTTTGCGTGCATCAGGTGAGCTAGGTGACTGGGGTTACTTCCCAACACCAGAAGCTCAATGCTTGCGTGAGTTTGAAGTTGAGTTTGCGCTTGAATGCCACCAAGCCCAAGAACGCTTCTCAGCTTTCCGTCGTGCTAAGGCCTTGCAGACACCATTTACCAGCCTTCAGCTTGCTAGACAGGAAGGAAGCGTGGCTGCGACTGGTAGCGTCTTGAGCCATTCTGTTCTCAGCATACCACAAATCTGTCCAACAGCCTTTAAGGTAGCTGAAAATGAAGAAGGCTATGTTCTTCGTTACTACAATATGTGTAGTGAAAATGTACGTGTACCGGAAAGTCAACATCTCTTCCTTGACCTACTTGAACGACCATACCCAGTTCATAGAGGACTCATTTCACCACAAGAGATTCGTACAGAATTCCTCAAAAAAGAAGAAATTTAATTTCAAAAAGTAAACATAAAAAGAAAGGAGGGGCGAAAAAGTAAGGACTAACTGCTGATTCGCCCCTTTTTATGGTAAAAACAATGACCATTGCAACGATTGATATCGGAGGGACTGGAATTAAGTTTGCCAGTCTGACTCCTGATGGGAAAATACTGGATAAGACAAGCATTCCAACGCCAGAAAGTTTGGAAGATTTACTAGCTTGGCTAGACCAGCGATTGTCAGAACAGGATTACAGCGGGATTGCTATGAGCGTTCCAGGTGCGGTCAATCAAGAAACAGGTGTGATTGATGGCTTCAGTGCTGTCCCTTATATCCACGGCTTTTCTTGGTATGAAGCCCTTGCCCATCATCATCTGCCTGTACATCTAGAGAATGATGCCAACTGTGTTGGACTTAGTGAACTGCTAGCTCATCCAGAGCTTGAAAATGCAGCCTGTGTCGTGATTGGGACAGGGATTGGCGGAGCCATGATTATCAATGGCAGACTTCACCGAGGTCGCCACGGCTTGGGTGGAGAATTTGGCTACATGACAACCCTTGCCCCTGCTGAAAAACTCAACAACTGGTCGCAACTAGCGTCAACTGGGAATATGGTACGATACGTGATTGAAAAGTTTGGTCAGACTGATTGGGACGGTCGCAAGATTTACCAAGAGGCCGAAGCAGGAAATGCCCTTTGTCAAGAAGCCATTGAGCGCATGAATCGTAATCTGGCGCAAGGCTTGCTCAATATCCAGTATCTGATCGATCCAGATGTCATTAGTCTGGGAGGCTCTATCAGCCAAAATCCAGATTTTATTCAAGGTGTCAAGGAAGCTGTTGAAGACTTTGTCGATACCTACGAAGAATACACGGTCGCACCAGTTATCCAAGCCTGCACCTATCATGCAGATGCTAATCTCTACGGAGCCCTTGTCAACTGGCTACAGGAGGAAAACCAATGGTAAGATTTACAGGACTTAGTTCCAAACAAACTCAGGCAATCGACTTGCTGATAAAGCACATTTCTTTACCAGATGTCGAAGTAGCTGTCGCCCAATCTGACCAAGCCTCTATCTCTATCAAGGGTGAGGGTGGACACTATCAACTAACCTATCGCAAACCTCACCAACTCTATCGCGCCTTGTCCTTGTTGGTAACAGCTCTAGCAGAAGGTGATAAAGTAGAGATTAAGGAGAAGGCAGCTTATGAAGATTTAGCCTACATGGCTGACTGTTCTCGAAATGCGGTGCTGAATGTGGCTGCTGCCAAGCAGATGATTGAGGTCTTGGCTCTCATGGGCTACTCAACCTTTGAGCTTTACATGGAAGACACTTACCAGATTGAAGGGCAGCCTTACTTTGGATATTTCCGTGGAGCCTACTCGGCTGAGGAGTTGCAGGAGATCGAAGCCTATGCCCAGCAGTTTGATATGACCTTTGTGCCTTGTATCCAGACCTTGGCCCACTTGTCAGCCTTTGTCAAATGGGGTGTCAAGGAAGTGCAGGAACTCCGTGATGTGGAGGATATTCTTCTCATTGGCGAAGAAAAGGTTTATGACCTGATTGATGGCATGTTTGCTACTCTATCTAAACTGAAGACTCGCAAGGTCAATATCGGGATGGACGAAGCCCACTTGGTTGGTTTGGGACGTTACTTGATATTGAACGGTGTTGTGGATCGTAGTCTCCTCATGTGCCAACACTTGGAGCGCGTGCTGGATATTGCTGACAAATATGGTTTCCACTGCCAGATGTGGAGCGATATGTTCTTTAAACTTATGTCAGCAGATGGCCAGTACGACCGTGATGTGGAAATTCCAGAAGAAACTCGTGTCTACCTAGACCGTCTCAAAGACCGAGTGACTTTGGTTTACTGGGACTATTATCAGGATAGCGAGGAAAAATACAATCGCAACTTCCGTAACCATCACAAGATTAGCCATGACCTTGCCTTTGCAGGTGGTGCTTGGAAGTGGATTGGTTTCACACCCAATAACCATTTTAGCCGTCTTATCGCTCTTGAAGCGAACAAGGCCTGTCGTGCCAATGATATCAAAGAAGTTATCGTGACGGGTTGGGGGGACAATGGTGGGGAAACTGCTCAGTTTTCTATCCTACCAAGCTTGCAAATCTGGGCAGAACTCTGCTACCGCAATGACCTAGACCGTTTGACTGCACACTTCAAAACCAATACAGGTTTATCGGTTGAGGACTTTATGCAGATTGACCTTGCCAACCTCTTGCCAGACCTACCAGGTAATCTCAGTGGCATCAATCCCAACCGCTATGTCTTTTATCAGGATGTTCTCTGTCCGATCCTTGACCGACACATGACACCTGAACAGGACAAACCGCACTTCGCTCAGGCTGCTGAGGCGCTTGCTAACATTAAAGAAAAAGCTGGCAACTATGCCTACCTCTTTGAAACTCAGGCCCAGTTGAATCAGATTTTAAGTAGCAAAGTGGACGTGGGACGGCGTATTCGTAAAGCCTATCAAGTAAACGATAAGGAAAGTCTGCAAGAAATCGCAAGACAAGAATTACCAGAACTCAGAAGCCAAATCGAACACTTCCATGCCCTCTTTAGCCACCAATGGCTGAAGGAAAACAAGGTCTTTGGCTTGGACACGGTTGATATCCGCATGGGTGGACTCTTGCAGCGGATCAAGCGAGCAGAAAGTCGTATCGAGGCTTATCTTGCTGGTCAAATTGACCGCATCGAAGAACTAGAAGTAGACATCTTGCCATTTACTGACTTCTACGCAGACAAGGACTTCGCAGCAACAACAGCTAACCAGTGGCATACCATTGCGACAGCTTCAACCATTTATACAACTTAAAAACAAGAATACCTTACCTTGGGCAGAGTGTTTCTCGTGAAACATTCCTTTCTTAAAAAAGTACTCCACATAAAATAATTTGTGGAGTTTTTTCTATAATTAGTAGTTTAACCTAACCTTCAAATAGGAGTATACTAATAATGTAATCGTTATCAAAAATCTAAAAAGGAATTTTTAGATGGATATCAAAATAAAAAAGGGAGGAAATTATGAATAAGTTTTCAAAAACCTTGAGAGACAACTGGATCTTTCTCTTGATGGTTTTACCAGGGGCACTCTGGTTGATTCTATTCTTCTACATTCCAGTATTTGGGAACGTGGTTGCCTTTAAAGACTACCACATGACCAGTAATGGTTTTATAGATAGTATCGTGAATAGTAAATGGGTCGGACTCGATAATTTCAGATTCTTATTTAGTTCAAAAGACGCCTTTATCATCACACGAAATACCGTCCTCTACAATCTAGGCTTTATCTTTATTGGTTTGATTGTATCTGTAGGGATTGCGATTATCCTCAGTGAACTCCGTTCTAAGAGAATGGTCAAGATCTTCCAAACTTCCATGTTGTTCCCTTACTTCTTGTCTTGGGTTATCATCAGTTTCTTTACAGATGCCTTCCTAAACATTGATAAAGGGGTGTTCAACCATTTCCTAGAGTCTATCGGAATGAAGGAAATCAATTTCTACGCTGACTTGGGTATCTGGCCATATCTTCTACTTTTCCTAGGTATTTGGAAAGGTTTTGGATATAGCAGTGTCATGTACTATGCGACAATCATGGGAATTGATCCAACCTACTACGAAGCAGCAACAGTGGACGGGGCTAGCAAATGGCAACGAATTCGCAATGTAACCATTCCGCAGTTGACACCATTGGTAACTGTATTGACCATCCTTGCAGTCGGAAATATCTTCCGTGCAGACTTCGGTCTCTTCTACCAAATCCCCCACAATGCTGGTCAGCTTTATAACGTAACCAACGTTTTGGATGTATATGTTTATAACGGTTTGACTCAGACAGCGGATATCGGGATGGCTTCAGCAGCAGGTCTCTACCAATCAGTTGTCGGCTTGATTCTGGTTATCCTATCAAACTTACTTGCAAGACGAGTTGATCCAAACTCAGCCTTGTTCTAGAAAGGAGGAGAATATGGCAGAAAAGAAAATTAAAAAAGAAAAAATTGATAATGTCGGCATTCACTCCTTCAGTAAGAAAGCAGATATCTTCTTCAGTACCATTTCTGGTTTGGTTGCCCTCTCTTGTATCCTACCCTTTGTATTCGTTATCGTTATTTCGGTGACAGATGAAAAGAGTATCCTCCAAAATGGATATAGCTTCTTCCCATCCCAATTTGGATTAGACGGTTTTGAGTTTTTGGCACAGTTTAAGGATAAAATTCTCCAAGCCCTCTTCATCTCAGTCTTTGTAACAGTGGTGGGGACGATCACAAACGTTTTTATCACAACAACTTATGCCTACGCTATTTCACGGACAACCTTTAAGTATCGCAGATTCTTTACGATTTTTGCCCTTCTTAGTATGTTGTTCAACGCTGGTTTGGTACCGGGCTATATCGTGGTAACTCGTTTACTTCAACTTGGTGATACAGTTTGGGCTTTGATTGTTCCAATGCTTCTCTCACCATTTAACATCATCTTGATGCGTTCCTTCTTCAAGAAGACCATTCCAGAAGCTATTCTAGAATCCGCTCGTATTGATGGTGCTAGTGAGGCCCGGATCTTCTTCCAAATCTGTTTGCCATTGTCACTACCAGGTATTGCAACCATCACGCTCTTGACAGCTCTTGGTTTCTGGAATGACTGGTTCAATGCCCTTCTTTACATCAAGAGTGACAACTTGTATCCATTGCAATATTTGCTCATGCAAATCCAACAAAATATGGATTACATCGCCAAAGCAGTCGGCCTATCTGGTCAACTGGGAGTTGCTCTTCCAAAAGAAACAGGTCGTATGGCCATGGTTGTGGTCGCAACCCTTCCAATCGCGATTTTGTATCCATTCTTCCAACGCTACTTTGTAAAAGGTTTGACTATCGGTGGTGTGAAAGAATAGTACTTGTCGAGAAAAATCATTTCTCATTTCCAAACTTCCCTTGCGTGAAGTTAAGATCATTATATTGTTTATAAGTTTAAAAATAAAAAAAGGAGTTTTTGTCATGAAAAACTGGAAAAAATATGCTTTTGCATCTGCTAGCGTAGTCGCTTTGGCTGCTGGTCTCGCTGCTTGTGGAAACCTTTCAGGTAACAGTAAAAAAGCTGCTGACTCAGCTTCAGGTGAAAAAACTGTTATCAAAATGTACCAAATCGGTGACAAACCAGATAACTTAGATGAATTGCTAGAAAATGCTAACAAAATCATCGGTGAAAAAGTTGGTGCTAAATTGGATATCCAATATCTTGGATGGGGTGACTATGATAAGAAAATGTCAGTTATCACATCATCTGGTGAAAACTACGATATCGCCTTTGCATCTAACTATGTTGTAAATGCTCAAAAAGGTGCCTATGCTGACTTGACTGACTTGTATAAGAAAGAAGGGGCAGAGCTTTATAAAGCACTTGACCCAGCTTACATCAAAGGTAACAGCATTAACGGTAAAATTTACGCAGTTCCAGTTGCAGCCAACGTTGCATCATCTCAAAACTTCGCTTTCAACGGAACTCTTCTTGCTAAATACGGTATCGATATTTCAGGTGTCACTTCATATGAAACACTTGAACCAGTCTTGAAACAAATCAAAGAAAAAGCTCCAGATGTAGTGCCATTTGCGGTTACTAAGAACTTCATCCCATCTGATAACTTTGACTACCCAGTTCCAAATGGACTTCCATTCGTTATCGACCTTGAAGGGGACACTACTAAGATCGTAAACCGTTACGAAGTGCCTCGCTTTAAAGAACACTTGAAGACTCTCCACAAATTCTATGAAGCTGGATACATTCCAAAAGACGTAGCAACAAGCGATACTTCATTTGACCTTCAACAAGATACTTGGTTCGTTCGTGAAGAAACAGTAGGACCAGCTGACTATGGTAACAGCTTGCTTTCACGTGTTGCAAACAAAGACATCCAAATCAAACCAATTACTAACTTCATCAAGAAAAACCAAACAACACAAGTTGCTAACTTTGTTATCTCAAACAACTCTAAGAACAAAGAAAAATCAATGGAAGTGTTGAACCTCTTGAACACTAACCCAGAACTCTTGAATGGTCTTGTTTATGGTCCAGAAGGCAAGAACTGGGAAAAAATTGCAGGTAAAGAAAACCGTGTTAAAGTCCTTGATGGCTACAAAGGAAACACTCACATGGGTGGATGGAATACTGGTAACAACTGGATTCTTTACATCAACGAAAACGTTACAGACCAACAAATCGAAGATTCTAAGAAACAGTTGGCTGAAGCTAAAGAATCTCCAGCACTTGGATTCATCTTTAACACTGACAATGTGAAATCTGAAATCTCAGCAATCTCTAACACAATGCAACAATTCGATACAGCTATCAACACTGGTACTGTAGACCCAGACAAAGCTATTCCAGAATTGATGGAAAAATTGAAATCTGAAGGTGCCTACGAAAAAGTATTGAACGAAATGCAAAAACAATACGATGAATTCTTGAAAAACAAAAAATCATAAGATTAATTGATTTCGTGTATTCATTCCTAATTCCTAAAAACTGAATCACTGTTTTCCTCAGGCTTATCTGGGGAAAGCAGTGATTTTTTGAAACGAGAGCATAGATATCTATGTTTCCTCATTTCCCTTATTGTAACCATTCAGGAAATCTCAAGCACTATTTAGGATTTAGAGTAAGGATTTGGGTAAATATGGTTTATATTAGAGATGTTACGAGTTTACAAAGGAGGGTTCACATGAAAAAGTATCAGCTTGTCTTCAAAATAAGTGCAGTCTTGTCTTACTTATTTTTCGTATTTGGTCTTTCTCAGTTGACGCTTATTGTCCAAAATTATTGGCAATTTTCTTCCCAGATTGGCAATTTCGTCTGGATTCAAAATATCTTGAGTTTACTATTTAGCGGAGTCATGATTTGGATTCTGGTTAAGACAGGCCATGGCTACCTCTTTCGTATTCCAAGAAAAAAATGGCTTTGGTATTCGATTTTGACAGTATTAGTGGTAGTGCTCCATATCTCTTTTAACGTTCAGACAGCTAAACATGTTCAGTCAACTGCTGAGGGTTGGGCTGTATTGATCGGTTATAGTGGGACCAACTTTGCTGAGCTAGGTATCTATATAACTTTGTTCTTTCTGACTCCACTTATGGAAGAGCTAATCTATAGAGGATTACTGCAACACGCCTTTTTTAAGCATTCGAGATTTGGCCTTGATTTGCTTCTTCCGTCAATTTTATTTGCTCTTCCTCATTTTTCAAGTCTGCCTAGTTTGTTAGATATCTTCGTCTTTGCAACATCTGGCATCATCTTTGCTAGTTTGACCCGCTATACCAAGAGCATTTATCCTTCCTATGCGGTGCATGTGATTAATAATATTTTCGCGACTCTACCATTTCTGCTGACTTTTTTACATAGGGTGTTTGGGTAAATACTGACGCGAGAGTTAGGAATGATAGCTTTTCAATTTAAGGAGGGAAATAAGAATGACACCATTAAAATGGTTTGCAGGAGGCAGCGAAAGACGTTGTGAAGCCATGACGATCATAGATCATCTATTGGAAGATATAAAGGATACGCCTCAACTGACTCCCTTGAAAAATCTGTTAGTGAGTTATAAAAGACGATTAGAGGACGATGGGACCTCTACTCCATTTATTTTGAGTCAAATGAATGTTGACCTTGCGCGCGTATTGATTGATAACAAGCTAAGTTTGTCAGAAAATCAAGCTGAGCAGATCAAAAAATTGAGAGAACTATCTGCAATTCGCTATGGTTACTGATGAAGTGCAGGGACAGGCCATCTTCTACAATTTCCAGTCAAATAAATTGCATTCGCTTTCTCAAGCAGGTATACTAGTATAGTTAGATGAAAAATTCTGAAAATTTAAGAATAGAAAAGAGAACAAATCTTATGGCAAAAGATATTCGTGTCTTACTTTACTACCTTTACACTCCAATTGAAAATGCAGAGCAATTTGCTGCAGACCACTTGGCTTTCTGTAAATCAATTGGCCTTAAAGGTCGTATCCTAGTCGCTGACGAGGGAATTAACGGAACAGTTTCAGGTGATTATGAAACAACTCAAAAATACATGGACTACGTTCACAGCCTCCCAGGTATGGAAGACCTCTGGTTCAAGATTGACGAAGAAAGTGAACAAGCCTTCAAGAAGATGTTTGTTCGCTACAAGAAAGAGATTGTCCACCTTGGTTTGGAAGACAACGACTTTGACAACGACATCAACCCACTTGAAACAACAGGTGCTTACTTGTCTCCAAAAGAGTTCAAAGAAGCTCTTCTTGACGAAGATACCGTTGTCCTTGACACACGTAACGATTATGAGTACGACCTAGGACACTTCCGTGGGGCTATCCGCCCAGATATCCGCAACTTCCGTGAGTTGCCACAATGGGTTCGTGATAACAAGGAAAAATTCATGGACAAGCGTGTCGTGGTTTACTGTACAGGTGGCGTTCGCTGTGAGAAATTCTCAGGTTGGATGGTCCGTGAAGGCTACAAAGATGTTGGCCAATTGCACGGAGGAATTGCAACTTACGGTAAAGACCCCGAAGTTCAAGGTGAGCTTTGGGATGGGAAAATGTACGTCTTTGACGAGCGTATTGCCGTAGATGTAAACCATGTCAACCCAACCATCGTAGGGAAAGACTGGTTTGATGGAACACCATGTGAACGTTATGTCAACTGTGGAAATCCATTCTGTAACCGTCGTATCTTGACATCAGAAGAAAATGAAGACAAGTACCTTCGTGGATGCTCACACGAGTGCCGTGTTCACCCACGTAACCGCTATGTTTCAGAAAATGAATTGACACAAGCTGAAGTGATCGAGCGCCTAGCCGCTATCGGTGAAAGCTTGGATCAAGCAGCTACTGTATAAGATTAAACAGTCCTTAGGGGCTGTTTTTCTATGCTTTTTACTCAAAAATTAATACTCAATGAAAATCAAAGAGCAAACTAGGAAGCTAGCCGCAGGCTGTACTTGAGTACGGCAAGGCGAAGCTGACGCGGTTTGAATTTGATTTTCGAAGAGTATAAAGTTTGTTTTTGTATCTTTCAGAAAAATAAGGTATACTATATGTAAACGATTTCAAAGGAGTCCGATTATGACGAAAACATTTTTTATTCCAAATAAACAGAGCATTTTAGGAGAGCAGGAAATTTTGACTGCCAAGTCGATCTTGGCCTTGGTAGATGGCTTGGAGTCACATAGCTATGATGCCGTCTATCTCCGTCAGCCTCTTAATCGTCTCGAGTATATCGAGTGTGCGATAGTGGGGCAATCGCAATTTCTCTTTAAAGTTAGTTATGCTGATGGTCAAAAGGCTTACCGTGTCGATCTTCCTGAGCTACTAACGAAGACAGACTGGCGGATTATCAAGTCATTTTTAGATGCTCTGCTTGCTTATACAGGAACTGAGATTGAAGGACTAGATGGTTTTGATTTTGAAGCTTATTTCCAAGCAAGTATTCAAGCTCATATTGCAGACACTGCGGCTCGTTTTACGATTTGCCAAGGAATTTTTAATCCTGTTTTCTTTAGTCATGAGGATTTGAAAAGCTTTTTAGGGGAAGATGGCTTGGCTCAGTTTGAAGCGCGTGTGCGTGCGGTTCAAGAGACAGACGCCTACTTTGCAAGAGTTTCCTTCTATCAGGATGGAGAAGGCCAAGTGCACGGTGTTTACCATCTGGCTCAAGGAGTCAAGACAGTATTACCGAGAGAACCATTTGTTCCTGCTGCCTATATTGAGCAATTGGTGGATAAGGAAGTCCAGTGGGAGATTGACTTGGTTCAAATCACAGGAGACGGCTCTAAACCAGAAGACTATGAAGCCATTGCCCGCTTGGACTATGCAAAATTCCTAGAGTCATTACCATCAGCATCTTACCACCAACTAGACGCCAATCAATTAGAAGTGCAACCCATCTTAGACAAAGATTTTAAAACATTAGCACAAGAAAAGTAAAGCAGAAGCAGGTCAATCGACTTGCTTTTTGATATATAAAAAATCCTGCCATGGAAGACAGGATTGCTACTCAATGAAAATCAAAGAGCAAACTAGGAAGCTAGCCGCAGGCTGTACTTGAGTACGGTAAGGCGAAGCTGACGTGGTTTGAAGAGATTTTCGAAGAGTATGAAGTTTAAAGAAAGGCTAAGATACGGAGATAATCTCCAATCAGTGCCACTTCAGCTACAAAGAAGAGGAGGATAATGACTCCGTTCACAAGGACAGACAAGAATAACTGATAGAAGGAGTCGGTTTCACTTGCTTGACTAGGTCTTGTAATGACATGGAGGCTAGCAAGCAGAATGATTCCAATGCTAATCACACACAAGAGGGCTGTAAATCGTAGGCTGTCAAAGAAGGCAAAGAAACTAGCAATAGCAGTGAGGAAGATTGGAATTGCCAAGAGTTGACTATACTGTTGGAGAACCTTTTCTAGCGTCCAGTCCTTTTCTTGGTAGATAAATCGTCTCACGACGAAACTACCCAAGAGGAATGAAAAGAAGAAGAGTGTTGTTGCTACTAGGATAGAGATAATCGAAAAGAGATTTAATGAAGCAAATTGTTCAGGGAAGTGATTATGCATAGTTGCTATATGTCCATAGTAAGCATGTTTGATGTGGTAGATACTAAAGAAAAAGGAAGATGCAGAAAACAGAATGAGCAAGAGAAAGGCTGTGTAACTGTGTGTGCTACTTGTTTCAAGACTGCTTGTAGGAGATTTGAGAGCCTCCACTAGCCAAGACCAAAAATCAAGCGCTTGCTCTTTCCATCTATCCGTAGATTTTGGAGCTTGGTCGGGGATATAGGGACTTTCTAAGGATTGACTGATAAGAAGGGGCTCTTTCGTGGTTGGTTTTTGCTGAGGAAGTGCTTCTTGACTCTCTTCAGCTATAGTGACTTTTTCTGTTTCTTTAGAAAGATCTTGCTCTTCTTCAGTAGAATCTAATGCTTTCTTTTCTTCTATTTCTGTTCTCGATTCACTGTCTTCAGGCGTTCCAATTGTCCCTTTTTGCTGGCTTTCCAGTTTGACTTCAGCTTGAGAGACTTCCTCCTCTACTTGAGTATTTTTTTCAATTGGTGTATCGAGATCGGCTATCGTTTCTTCAGTCTTGTCTGCAACCTCTTGAGCTTGCTCTTCAGGTTTGTTCTTGCTTGTTGTTTTTACAAAATCATTACTTTCAAACCATTCTTGTTTCATGGTAGAACCTCCTTTTTAGTTAGATAAATATGCTTCCATAGTAGCAGATGTAAGCGCTTTTGTCAACGTCTGTTTGGTATGGATATTAGCTCAATATTATTATCAGCTCTAGCAATGAGTTGATCCTTGACATCGGTTTTTTCAGTTTTGTAAGGGTTGCTTAATTCCGTACCTCTTGATTCAGGCTCTTCTCTTGTGAATTGGTGAATAGAACCATAGTTACTTGAGATGTCCCAGTTAATTCGTTGGTTCTCTTTCTGGTCTAGGATGATTCTGAGATACTTTTTGGCAGTCAGTTCAACCTTACCATGGACTTGGATATTTTCAGAGTGGAAGTGCTTCTCTGTTGACTCTAGTTGACTATCTGTAAGGTCTGTATCAAAGATATTAACGATATTAGGGGTTGTGAGTTTACTGTTTTTGATACGACTTCCTTCAATTCGGAGGAGATAGCCATTTGTATTGAGAGTTGCATTTTCAAGGCTAGCATTTATGATGGTGGTTTGTCCACGATTGGCTGACACGTTGATCCCTTTTAGACTTCTTCCTTTTGGAACTTGGAGAATAACTTCATTAAAACGACTAGAGTAGCTACTTGCGATATGGAGAATCCCGCCAATTCCAGAAGAGAGCAATGGACTTTCAGACAGTTTCTTATCAGTGAGGCTTAGAGTTTTGTCGTTTTGATTTGTGACAAGATCATGGTTAGCAGAAATAGATGGATGATAAGAAATGTGGATTTGATCATCGAAAGAGTCTGTGATGGTGAGCGCGTGTTGGTGGAGCGTAATATCTAGGTTTTCGACTTCCTTGCCAAAGGTCAGCTCTTCCATCTGACTATCATAGACAGGTTCCTTGGACATGGCAAGTAGGCTCTTGATTCCGTCAGATTGGATGCCTACAAAGAGCAGGATAAATCCGATAACGGTAGTCACCACACCAAAAATGAGAAATCCTTTTGTCAATTTACGCATGCTGGTCACCTCTCTTTCCTTTTTTGAGAACAAATTGCACCAGGCGAACAATGAGTAGACCGAAGAAGCGAGCTACATAGGAAATACCTAGTAAGACTAGTGAAGAAGCACCGATAGCCAGTAAACCAGCACCAAAAATCAAGATAAAGGCTGATTTAGCTTGGGCTAAGACAGTGAAACTTTCAACTAAAAATAGGAATCCGCCGATGATACCAAGTATGGAAACCGCAAAGAAAGCCAAGATGACAGTCAAGGCTGCCACAAGGATTGCGAACAGGGTCACGAGGATGGCGATTCCCAGAGGAATACCGATAGGGGCTGCAAGGAGAGCTAACAAGGCGATATGCAAAATTTGTCGGTTATTCTTTTGAGCAGGCGCTTCATTGATTTTTTTATCTAGAAGATTTGATAGAACTTCGTGGGCTGCTTCCTTAGGAGTTCCCAAGCTAGCGATGAGTTCTTCTTCTCCCTCGACTCCAGCATCGTCAAAGAGTTCTCTGAAATAGTCCATGGCTTCGATGCGATCAGCTTCAGGTAGTTTCTTGAGATAGAGTTCTAGCTGAGTCAGGTATTCAGTTCTTGTCATGGCGGATACTCCCTTCTATGATGCCATTGATGGTGTCTGTATAAAGTGCCCATTCATCTTTTAGGGTCACGAGCTGTTCTATACCACCATTTGTCAAGGAGTAGTATTTGCGCATGCGACCTTGGAACTCTCTAGAATAGGTTGTCAGAAAGCTATTGCCCTCCAATTTTTTGAGAATGGGATAGAGTGTAGATTCTTTGATATTAGCGATCAGCTTAATGGTTTGGCTAATCTCATAACCATAAGAATCATCCTGCTCCAGTACGGCCAAGATGAGAAATTCAATCAAGGCAGAGGATGTTGGAAAGTACATGGGGAACCTCCTTTTCTAATGTGTAAGATTTTTATATATAATTTTTCTACACATACATTGTACATCTAAATGAAAGCCCTGTCAAGAGAAATGTGTAAAATTTTTATATATAAAAAACTTCTAGCCAAAACTAGAAGTTTAGAGGATTTTATCAGCTCTGTCCACTGTAAAGAGGGCCACAGTCATCAGGATATCGACGAGTAAGAGGGCAGCTACAGCTGGTACCCAAGAGTGGAAAAGGTCAAAACTGTAACCAAAGAGGGTTGGTCCAAAGGCTGCTAGGATATAGCCTCCTGTTTGAGATAGACCGGACAATTGGGCCGTCTTTTCAGGAGCGCTTGTCTTGAGTGAAAAATTGACCATGAGATAAGGGAAGAGGGCACTGGTTGCGGTTCCGATGAGGAGATGGATGGCAAGCCAGTAAAAGAAATTACCGATTGGGAAAAAGAGCATGGAAATACCGACCACACCAGCTAGTGAAACCAGAGTGAGCATGAGCTGACGGTTACGAGTAGATAAACTGGTTGTCAGGCTTGGGATGGTCATTGAAAAAGGAATGCTAATCAGGGAGAAGATAGAGGTCAGCAAGCCAGCTTCGTGACTGGATAGGCCTGCATGGATGGCCATGGTAGGTAGCCAGGTCATAGCGGTGTAAAAGAGTAAGGATTGAAAACCTGCAAAGACAATCACTGCCCAGACCTGTTTATTACGCATGACCTTTGCTTTGCTTTTTTGTTTGGTTTGTGGAGCTAGTCTGTGATTATAGCGGTGATTTGGGAGCCAGACCAAAAAAGTTGCTAGACAGAGCAGGGTGAGGAGGATGATAAGTCCTTTCCAAGAACTGGCTTGTGTAATAGGCACGGCTAGATAGGAAGCCAGAGCCGTCGCAATCCCCATAGAGGTTACATATAAGGTGGTCAGAAAACCAATCTTCTTTGGTTGATTGGCTTGGATGAGACTAGGAAGCAGCACATTGATGACTGCGATACTTGCCCCAACCATCAAGGTTCCTAGATAGAGCAGGGGCAGATTGATTAGTCGAATGAGAGAACCGATGGTCAAGAAGAAAAGGCTGTAGGTGAAGAGATGCTCCAAGCCGATTTTTTGAGCCAGTCGGGTAGAAAAGAGTGAGAAGAGGGTAAACATGAGGAGGGGAAGGCTGGTCAAGACACCAAGCGAACTAACTTCTACTCCCAACCCTTGCGAAATATCTCCCAAAATAATGGGTAAAACAGTAAAAGGAGTCCGCAAGGAAACACCAATCAGGATAATACCTGGAACAAAAAAGAGTGATTGCTTTTTCATATAATACCTCTTCTAGCTGATTTTAATAACAGCTTATTTTAAGGCTTTTTCCCTATAATGTCAAGTAAGGTTTTGGGCTTTCAAGATAAAAATGGGAAAGTCTTGAAAATTATGATAAAATAGTGGAAGGAAATCTATACATTGGAGAAAAACTGTGTCTGAAAAGCAAAAAATCAGCGTATTGATGTCGGTCTATATCAAGGAAAATCCGACATTTTTAAAGGATGCTATTGAGAGTGTTCAAAATCAGACTCTGAAACCGAGCGAATTGGTTCTGGTTGAGGATGGGCCTTTGACACCTGAGCTCTATCAGGTATTAAACCAAGTGGAAGCCCAGTCTGAAATTCCAGTGAAACGCTATCCTCTTGAGCAGAATCAAGGTTTGGGTCTGGCTCTTCGACAGGGTGTTTTGCAGTGTCAGTATGATATTATTGCCCGTATGGATACGGATGATATAGCAGTTCCAGACCGTTTTGAGAAACAGGTTCAGCTAATGGAGAAGGACAAGCTCGACCTATTAGGTGGACATATTGCAGAATTTATTGACAATCCTGATGAGATTGTTTCTTACCGTCGTGTTCCAACCCAGCATGCAGAGATTGTGGCTTATCAAAGGATGAGAAGTGCCTTTAACCACATGACTGTCATGTTCAAGAAGGACATGGTTCTCAAGGCAGGCAACTATGAGGATGGCCTTTATATGGAGGATGACCTCCTCTGGCTCAATATGATTGCTGCAGGAGCCAAGACTGGAAATCTGGATCAAATCTTGTGTAAGGTTCGTGTTGGAGCAGGGATGTTTGAGCGTCGTGGGGGACTGCGTTACCTTAAACTCTATCGTCAGGCTCGTCAGCGCATGCTGAAGAGAGGGCAAATTTCTTACATGGAGTATGCCAAGAGTGTTGCCATTCAGATGGTTGTTGCTCTTTGTCCAGGATTTATCCGACAGTTTATTTTTATGAAACTGTTACGAAAAAGCAAGTAAAAGATTGTAGCAAATCGTAAACTTTAGAAAAAGTGTTATAATAACAATATAATACTCTTCGAAAATCTCTTCAAACCGCGTCAACGTCGCCTTGCCGTAGGTATATGTTACTGACTTACGTCAGTTCCATCTACAACCTCAAAACAGTGTTTTGAGCAACCTGCGGCTAGTTTCCTAGTTTGCTCTTTGATTTTCATTGAGTATAACCATCGAGCTCTTTTAAAGGAGGAGTAAATTTCTATGAATAAAAAACTCACAGATTATGTGATTGATCTGGTGGAAATTTTAAATAAACAACAAAAACAGGTTTTCTGGGGAATATTTGATATTTTGAGTATGGTGGTTTCCATCATTGTATCTTATATTTTATTCTACGGCTTGATTAATCCAGCACCTGTTGACTACATTATCTATACGAGCTTGGCCTTCCTGTTCTATCAATTGATGATTGGATTTTGGGGGCTGAACGCTAGTATTAGTCGTTACAGCAAGATTACGGATTTCATGAAAATCTTTTTTGGTGTGACTGCTAGCAGTATCTTGTCATATAGTATCTGCTATGCCTTCTTGCCACTTTTTTCAATCCGTTTCATCATTCTCTTTATCTTGTTGAGTACTTTCTTGATTTTATTGCCACGGATTACTTGGCAGTTAATCTACTCTAAACGCAAAAAGGGAAGTGGTGATGGAGAACACCGTCGGACCTTCTTGATTGGTGCCGGTGATGGTGGAGCCCTCTTTATGGATAGTTACCAACATCCAACTAGTGAATTAGAACTTGTCGGTATTTTGGACAAGGATTCTAAGAAAAAGGGCCAAAAACTTGGTGGAATCCCTGTTTTGGGTTCATATGATGATCTGCCTGAATTAGCCAAACGCCATCAAATCGAGCGTGTTATCGTTGCGATTCCGTCGCTTGACCCGTCAGAATATGAACGTATCTTGCAGATGTGTAATAAGCTGGGTGTCAAGTGTTACAAGATGCCTAAGGTTGAAACGGTTGTTCAAGGACTTCACCAAGCAGGTACTGGCTTCCAAAAAATTGATATTACGGACCTTTTGGGACGTCAGGAAATTCGTCTTGACGAATCGCGTCTGGGCGCAGAACTGACAGGTAAGACAATCTTAGTCACAGGTGCTGGTGGCTCAATCGGTTCTGAAATCTGTCGCCAAGTTAGTCGCTTCAATCCTGAACGCATCGTCTTGCTCGGTCATGGGGAAAACTCAATCTACCTTGTTTATCATGAATTGATTCGCAAGTTCCAAGGGATTGATTATGTACCGGTTATTGCCGATATTCAAGACTATGACCGTTTGTTGCAAGTCTTTGAACAGTACAAGCCAGCTATTGTTTATCATGCGGCTGCCCACAAGCACGTTCCTATGATGGAGCGCAATCCAAAAGAAGCCTTCAAAAACAATATCCGTGGAACTTACAACGTTGCTAAGGCTGTTGATGAAGCTAAAGTACCTAAGATGGTTATGATTTCGACAGATAAGGCGGTTAATCCACCAAATGTTATGGGAGCAACCAAGCGCGTGGCTGAGTTGATTGTCACTGGCTTTAACCAACGTAGCCAATCAACCTACTGTGCAGTTCGTTTTGGGAATGTTCTTGGTAGCCGTGGTAGTGTCATTCCAGTCTTTGAACGTCAAATTGCTGAAGGCGGGCCTGTAACGGTCACAGATTTTCGCATGACCCGTTACTTTATGACCATTCCAGAAGCTAGCCGTCTGGTTATCCATGCTGGTGCTTATGCCAAGGATGGAGAAGTCTTTATCCTTGATATGGGCAAACCAGTCAAGATTTATGACTTGGCCAAGAAAATGGTGCTTCTAAGTGGCCACACCGAAAGCGAAATTCCAATTGTTGAAGTTGGAATCCGTCCAGGCGAAAAACTTTACGAAGAACTCTTGGTATCGACCGAACTTGTTGATAATCAGGTTATGGATAAGATTTTCGTTGGTAAGGTTAATGTCATGCCTCTAGAAGCCATCGATCAAAAGATTGAAGAGTTCCGCACTCTTAGTGGAGATGAATTGAAGCAAGCCATTATCGCTTTTGCAAATCAAACCACCCACGTTGAATAAAAAAGAAAAACGCATATTATCAGTTCTGAAGAATCTTGGTAATATGCGTTTTGTTATGTAGAAACTTGCTCCATTTTCTTCTGAGATGGGGTTGTCGCCCAGTCTATGTTATTGAAAATAGGCCAAAACTTCTATGGGTTTGTGAGCGATATAATCAGGCTGATAGTTTAGCAAATCTGCTTGCTCCCCAAATCCCCAAGTGACGGCTAATTTCTGAATGCCTGTTTCTTGAGCACCCAGCATATCAAACTTGGTATCTCCGATGATGATAGCTTGTTCTGGGGCTAGTTGATGTGTCTGCAAGGTTTGGCGAATGACATCTGCCTTATGGTGTGCTTCAGGGCTGGAACCATAAATGCCATCAAAGAAATGATAGATTCCCAAGTTTTTAGTCATGTCTTGAGCGGTTGGAGTATTCTTTGTAGTGGTGATATAAAGAGGGTAATTGCTCGATAACTTCTCAAGCAAGTCTACGACCTGAGGAAAGAGTTGAGCTTCATGGATGCCTTTTGCCTTATAGTAAGAACGGTATATCTGGACAGCCTCAGAAATTTGGTCTTTGGGAAGGCAGGTCGCAAAACTACTTTCGAGGGGCGGTCCCATAAAACTACGAATGGTTTTGGCATCAGGGCTAGGCACCCCTAGCTCTTTAAAGGTATGGGTAAAGGCATTGTGAATCCCGATAGAACTGTCAACGAGGGTTCCATCCAGATCGAAAAAAATCGCTGTGATAGAGGTCATGGTTTCTCCTATTTGATAAGCTTATTCTTCGAAAATTTCTTTTTGGAGACGACGACCAGTAGGGGTGGCAGCGAGTCCACCTTCAGCTGTTTCACGAAAGGCAGTTGGCATGCTTGATCCTACTTGGTACATAGCATCGATAACCTCATCCACAGGGATTTTAGATTCGATACCTGCCAAGGCCATATCTGCTGCGATGAAGGCAAAGCTAGCTCCCATGGCATTACGTTTGACACAGGGAACTTCGACCAAACCGGCAACAGGGTCACAGATGAGGCCTAGCATATTTTTAATGACAAAGGCAATGGCTTGACTGGCCTGATAAGGTGTTCCACCAGCAGCTAGAGTCAAGGCAGCAGCACTCATAGCAGAGGCAGAGCCGACTTCGGCCTGACAGCCACCCTCAGCGCCTGAGATAGAGGCATTGTTTGCGATGACTAGTCCAAAGGCACCGGCAGCAAAGAGGAAATCCAGCTGTTGCTCGTGGCTGAGGTCTAATTTTTCAATAGCAGCAGTGAGAACGGAAGGCAGACAGCCAGCACTTCCCGCGGTCGGAGTGGCGCAGACCAAGCCCATTTTGGCATTGTGTTCATTGACTGCAATGGCATTTCGGGCAGCAGAGAGAATCGTGTAATCTGACAGAGTTTTTCCGTTTTTGATGTAGTGATCCAATTTGGCAGCATCTCCACCTGTCAGGCCACTACGAGATTTATTTTCATTGAGGCCAAGTTGGACAGAGGCTTTCATGACTTCTAGATTGCGTTCCATGAGAAGGAAGACTTCTTCACGTTCGCGACCAGTCAATTCAAACTCTGTTGTAATCATGAGTTCTGCGACATTTCCTTGAAAGTCCAGTTCTGCCTGCTCGACCAATTCTTTGATAGAATAAAACATGCTTCCTCCTATTTAAAGAAATTGACATTGTGGAGATGAGGGATTTTTCGAATTTCTTCGATAGCCTCATCACAGTTGCGACTGTCAACTTCGATAATCATAATGGCTTTTTCACCAGCTTTTTCACGAGTGACATTCATCTGGGCGATATTGATACCATAGCGGGAAAGTGCCTCTGTTACGAGGGCAATCATACCTGGAATATCTTGATGAACAATGATGATAGTTGGTGTATTCATATTGAGAGAGACGGCAAAGCCATTGAGTTCGGTGACCTGAATATTTCCTCCACCGATAGAAATACCAGTCACGCTGATGGTCTTGTGCGCATTTTTGACGGTAATTTTAGTAGTGTTTGGGTGAGGGGCATTGCTGTCTTTCTGAATGGTCCAGACAATCTTGATGCCACGCTTGTGGGCAATTTCCAGGCTGTTTGGAATTTCAGGATCATCTGTATCCATGCCCAAAATACCTGCAACAAGGGCTAGGTCTGTTCCGTGACCACGATAGGTTTTGGCAAATGAGTTAAATAGTTGGAATTCGACTTCTGTCGGAGTATCATCAAAAATGGAAGAGACAATCTTCCCAATACGAACAGCACCAGCTGTATGGCTACTAGATGGGCCAATCATAACTGGTCCGATGATATCAAAGACAGATTGAAAACGAAGTGATTTCATCAGTTTCCCCTTATAAAAATTCTTATCTCTATTATATCAAAGAATGAAGGTCTTGGCTTTAATTGTGGATGAAAACCTTTTTACACTACAAATAGCATAAAAAAGCATCTTTTGTAACAAAAAATAGCTTATTTAGGGAAATAAAAAATAATTTTGTAATATTTCTACATAAAAGTGTCAAGAAACGGTAATATTTAAAGGGTATGATAGAACTATAGAAAGAAGGAGAATTTTCAAATATGAAATCAACAACTAAAAAGATTAAAACAACTCTTGCAGGAGTAGCTGCCTTGTTTGCAGTATTTGCTCCATCATTTGTATCTGCTCAAGAATCATCAACTTACACTGTTAAAGAAGGTGATACACTTTCAGAAATCGCTGAAACTCACAACACAACTGTTGAGAAATTGGCAGAAAACAACCACATCGACAACGTTCATTTGATTTATGTTGGTCAAGAGTTGGTTATCGATGGTCCTGTAGCACCTGTTGCAACACCAGCGCCAGCTACTTATGCGGCACCAGCTGCTCAAGATGAAACTGTTTCAGCTCCAGCAGCAGAAACTACAGAAGTAGTAGAAGAAGCAGCACCAGCTGCAAGCGCTCCTGTAGCAGAAGAAACTGTTGCTACAGCAGAAACTTCAGCACCAGCCGCAACTGTAAGCGGATCTGAAGCAGAAGCTAAAGAATGGATTGCACAAAAAGAATCAGGTGGTAGCTATACAGCTACAAATGGACGTTACATTGGACGTTACCAATTGACAGATTCATACTTGAACGGTGACTACTCAGCTGAAAACCAAGAACGTGTAGCAGATGCTTACGTTGCAGGACGTTACGGTTCATGGTCAGCCGCTAAAAACTTTTGGCTTAACAACGGCTGGTATTAAGAAATAGGGGAAAGAGCTTTGAATAGCTCTTTTTTCTTTCCTTTTTAGAATCCTGTTCACACTATGTAGACAATCTGATATAATCTTCTCAAAAAAGTAGTATAATGTTTTTATAGAATATAAATAGTGGTGGTTAGCATGCATGCATTATTAGCAACAAGATTAAAAAATAAGCGAAAAGAGTTGGGGTGGTCGCAAAAAGAGTTGGCAGAAGGAATTTGCCAACAAACTCAGATAAGTCGAATGGAACAAGGCAAATATATGCCAGGAGCAGATTTGTTATATAAATTATCTGAAAAAATGGGCTTAAATATGGACTATTTCTTTTCAGGAGAAATTTCGAAAGAGTTTCTAGGCTTGTCTGCTTTCAAGAGATTGTCTGAAACATTATTGGAAAATCAAGATTATGCCTCTTTGAAATATGCTTTTGAGGGAGAGAGAAAGCAACAGACTTCTTTATCTTTTGATGAAAAGATTTATCTGGACTGGATAGATGCCATTCTAACTTATCAATGTGAACATCAATTAAAACTAGCTATTTCAAAAATAGAGGACATCCTTAGTAGGATTAGTATTGATAAAGTGGATTACTTATATATTTTGAATACCCTGCTGATTTTCTTAGGCTATGATGAGGATAAGGAGAAATTTGAGCAACTATATGATCAGGTTTCCGTAGCCCTTTCAAAAATCGATACTAGTGTGCGTGAACAAATTGAGTTGTATATCAAAATAAAATACAATTATTGTTACCACCTTTGGAAACAGGAGGAGATGGATAAGTCCAGAGCGCTATTATTGGAGATAATTGAATTTTGTAACAAATATCATAGTAGCTTTAGGTTAGCAGATTTATATTGTTTATTGGGAAATGTAACAGAAGATCTTGATATCTCTGTTGCTAAGGACTATTATATGAAAGCTAAGGTGCTTTATCTAATTGAAAATAATGAAGTCAAGGCGCTCAAGGTGGAACAATATCTAATGGATAAGCAGTCAGATAATGTATAAGGATAGCAAAAGCTATCTTTTTTATGTGTAAAATATAACTATAATTCTTCTTTTTGAAAACATTTAATATTTGCTTTAATTGCTTGACAGGTTATATATGTTGATTTATAATATAGGTGAAACGGGAGGTGTGCAAGCGTTGACAAATTCAGTGACCTTAACTTTGTATTTAGTCGAGAATTATGATGTAGCTAGAAAAGAAAGAATTCTAGTTTGACAATCTTACCAGTCTTATTTAAAGTTGTTATGGAACTATTTTCAAAATAAATAGGCCTCTGCTTTGGGCGGAGTAGTGAATCAGGAGGTTAAGTGATGAACTACAATGTAAAATATCTCTTATCAGGAATATTTATTATAGTCTTTATAGGTTTTCTAGTCTGGATGCGTTATTTTAATCAGAGGAAGGAAGAAGAGCATTCGGATGTGTCTTTTGAAGCGAGGTTAGATAGTGAGGTCAAGGCCTTATATAAACAACTAGGATTGGGTGAGGAGCCTCATTATTTCTTAGCGTATCGCTACCTACATCCTTGGTTCAACTTGGCGATTTTACCACCAACAGTTGAAATTTTCTTAACTAAAATAGCGCTGGTGATGGTAACTCCAGATGAACTACTAATAAGAAATCTTGGGAATGGGATGACTTTCACAAGTGAGCATCATCGTGATTTGCGGCAAGGACTTATCCGCATTCCAAAATCAGAGATGAAAGAATTTGAGATTCGCAACTGGAAAAGAGTTTTTATATTTGGCGATTTTTTGACAATTAAAACAAGCCAACATAGCTATTATTTGCAGGTTAGAGATGATGGACTTCAAAAGGGAAGTCTCTCTACCAAACATTTCTCAGACTTGAAACGACAAGATTTTCTAGGATTATTGACAGATAAAAGAACATTCTGATTGACAATTGCCCAAAAAACAAATCTCCGAACGTTCAAACATTCAAAAACCACACAGTGTTTCTTTCAACTTGATTGTATTCAAGATTGGAATGACAGTGTGGTTTTATTTAGAAGCTAAGCTTTTTTCTCTTTCCTTCGGTTGATAATGGGTCTCTACTTCTTTTTTGAGAAAGGCTAGAATGGAAGTTTCATCGGTCAGCTCTAGAAGGGAGAACCCTTTTTGGATAAGTTTGGCATCATCCCTACAAATCCCAATACGGACATAGCAGACAGCAAGCATATCGTAGCTTTTCTTGTTCTTGGCATCCTCTAGTAAAGTATAGCAGATTTGTTGACACATGTTTTTGTCTTGATGGTATAAGTAAATGGTGGAAAGGTTGAGTAGGATTGCCATTCGTAAGTCGTATAAATGTTGGTAGTTTTTATAGACTTCTAAGCGTTGCAGGATTTTTCCAGTAATGAGATGGAGGTGTTCAATTGGAAAGCTGAAAAGGATGGTATTGAGGATTTTTAGGTCACTTTCATACCATGTATCTTGTTTTTCAATTTTTTCCCAAAGCTTTTTGATAGTTTGTTTCACTTGGTCTGACAGTTCTCCAGTCCCATGTTGACGGATATGAATGATAATTTCCAACATATCTCTGATTTCTTCTATGGGCAGGTCGTGGTGGATTTTGAGATAGTCTTGGCATGTTTCAAAAAAATTAACTAGATCACTGCTACCAATGATGGAATTCATATTGAGATAGGTTTGCATGATTTCTGTTCGTTGGCTAGGTTGATAGAGGTGGCAGATATAGTCAAACTCTTCAAAACTCATATTAATCTGTCGGAGAAGAAACTCCATATTTTCATATTTGGGAGTTACCTTACCACTTTCAATCTTTGATAGGCTAGTTCTTGAGAGAACATTTCCACAGACCTCTTCTTGGGTCAATCCTTTTGACTCACGTATTTCTTTATAGACCTTTCCAAAATCATAACGCATGATTTTCTCCTTTTAGTGAAAAAAGTTAACAAATAATAAAATCCTATTAAAAATATTGTATCATAGTAATATAAAAAGTAGAAAAGAAAACTAAAATAAGCTTGGTATAATTTTAAAATGGGTTTAACGGGCACTATGATTTAGCTAAAAGAAGAAAGAATTCTAGTTTGATACAATATTACCCGTCTTATTTAAAGTTGTTATGGAACTATTTTCAAAATAGATAGGCCTCTGTTTTAGGCAGAGGCGTGAATCAGGAGGTTAAGTGATGAACTACAATGTAAAATATCTCTTATCAGGAATATTTATTATAGTCTTTATAGGTTTTCTAGTCTGGATGCGTTATTTTAATCAGAGGAAGGAAGAAGAGCATTCGGATGTGTCTTTTGAAGCGAGGTTAGATAGTGAAGTCAAGACCTTATATAAACAACTAGGATTGGGTGAGGAACCTAACTATTTCTTAGCTTATCGCTACTTACACCCTTGGTTTAATCTAGCGATTTTACCACCAACAGTTGAAATTCTCTTAACTAAAATAGCACTAGTGATGGTAACATTAGATGAATTGCTAATAAGAAATCTTGGAAATGGGATGACTTTCACAAATGAGCATCATCGCGATTTGCGGCAAGGACTTATCCGCATTCCAAAATCAGAGATGAAAGAATTTGAGATTCGCAACTGGAAAAGAGTTTTTATATTTGGCGATTTTTTGACAATTAAAACAAGCCAACATAGCTATTATTTGCAGGTTAGAGATGATGGACTTCAAAAGGGAAGTCTCTCTACCAAACATTTCTCAGACTTGAAACGACAAGATTTTCTAGGATTATTGACAGATAAAAGAACATTCTGATTGACAATTGCCCAAAAAACTAACCTCTAAATATTCAAAAGCCACGCAGTGTTTGCAGCCTTGAACACAATTAAGCTGAGAGAATCACTATGTGGTTTTATTGGAAAGTTAGTTTTTCCCAGTTTCGTCTCTTCACGGGAGGTATCTCTATGAAAAAAATCAGTCATCTTTGTATGCTCCTGCTCTTGCTGTGTACTACGTTTTTTGTCCTGAATGTAAATGTTACACGAGAAATAGTGCGGATTCAGGAGATGGGTAAGACAGCTTATTCATTTGACTTGTACTTGAAAGATGTCACTAAACCGACAGAAACTATTCTCCAGTTTTTTGAAGAGGTTACAAGTCAAGACAAGGTCTCTATTATCAAAGTAGATAATGGCGATGAGGTGGTCAAGGCTGGTGTTTTTGATAAGGAAACCTTCCCCTATCAGGAGTTCGGTCTGACTTCTCTTGATTTTTCAAAGAATGAGAAGGGAGTCTACAGCAACCAGAACCTTCCCAATAATCTAGGAACCATTCCCACCTTTTTAAAGGTGAAACTCATTCGACTCCAGACCTTCCAATCCTATATTGAGGATAAATCTCATACTGTAAATGGGCGCTATATGATTACCTCCAGCAAAGAGATAGATCGTGATACCATTCTACAAAAGTGGAGTGATTTTTTCCAGATAGATAAGACGATTTTATTAGAACCCACTTACCGAAGTCAGGTTGGAGTGCTAAATCAAGCTTTGTTACTATCTATCATTATCTTCATCTTAGCAATCTTGCTTGTGATTTTAATGACAGTTTATCAGCCGATGATGGAGATGAAACGAGTGGGGGTTCAAAAGTTACTTGGTTTTCAAAGCAGGGCGATTTTAGCTGGTTTTGTAAAGACTAATTTTTATCTTCTCTTGGGTGGAAGTCTTATCATTGACTTGGGACTATTTTTAGTGCTGGACTACAGACCAAAACTTTTGTTTCCAAGTTTACTCTTATCCCAATTTCTGCTTTTACAGTTGTATTTGTTCATCAGTTGGCTGACCTACCTGATGATTCAGAAAATGACAGTCAGTTCCATGTTGAAAGGTTTTTCATCTGTCAAACTTGGTCTCATCTTCAATTATGTGATGAAAATAGGGACAACTATTTTACTGACGGCCTTACTGATTGGGGTGGGCAGAAGTTTAGAACAAGAAAACAAAGAACTTGCTTATCAGCAACAGTGGGTAAGCCAAGGGAATTACCTGACCTTAGAAACCTTCCAACTCAATGATAACCTGTGGCAAGAAGAGCTAGCAGGGTCAGGAAAATCTACAGATTATTTCTACCAATTTTATCAAGATTTGCTAGCAAAAACACAAGTAAACTATGTGCGAGGTGCGAGTCTTCCTATCAAACCAGTCATCAAAGCTGAACAAGTACAGCAGTACCAACTGCCTGATAAGGTAGATGTTTACTATGCAAACCGTCAATTTTTAGAGAGTCAGGGCTTTAAGTTACCTGATATCGGCACTAAAAAGGTGATTTTGTTGCCAGCCAGTGACAAAGGACAAGAAGGCAAGAATCAGTTCTTGGGAAAATCCATCGCCTATCTTTCTATGAGGTATGAAGATCAGCAAAAGCAAAGGATAGAAGATATGGATGTAGAAATTGCCTACTATGAAGGAGATTGGTCTTTCTTCCCTTATAATAATGAGCGAAAGGAAAATCTCCACAATCCAATCATTAGTCTGGTAAATGATCAAGACATGATGTGGGAAGAAAAGACTCACTTGTCAACGACAGGTTTAAACAATCCGATGAAAGTTGAAAATACAGAACAAAATCAAAAAGTGATTACAGAGTTAGTCGATAACTTATCTGATGGTAGCTATTTAAAATTTTCATCGATTCAAGCAATTCAAGAGGAGATAGTTGATACCTATCGGGATTCTGTTCGTAATTTTAACGTTCTTTTTGCCTTATTTGCTCTTCTCAGTATGATTGTCTCCTACTTTTTACTCATTACCACTTTCTTGTTGAAGCGCAGGGATATCATTACCAAGAAGTTTATGGGGTGGAAACTGGTCGATCGCTACCGTCCTCTCCTCGTTCTACTTTTGTTGGGCTATAGTCTCCCTCTTCTAGTATTGATTTTCTTTGCCCATGCGCTCTTGCCACTCCTGCTGTTTGCAGGCTTTACATGTCTGGATATACTATTTGTGTTAGTCTTGGCTTCTAGGATGGAGAAAAGAAGTCTAGTAGAGTTATTGAAAGGGGGCATCTTATGATTGAGTTGGAAAATATTACCAAAACCATTGGAGGAAAAGTGATTTTGGATCACTTATCTCTCAGGATTGATCAGGGAGATTTGGTTGCCATCGTTGGAAAAAGTGGTAGTGGTAAGTCGACCTTGTTAAATTTATTAGGTTTGATAGATGGTGATTATAGCGGACGGTATGAGATTTTTGGTCAGACAAATCTAGCGGTCAATTCTGCCAAGTCGCAAACAATAATCCGTGAACATATCTCTTATCTGTTTCAAAATTTTGCCCTGATTGATGATGAAACGGTCGAGTACAATCTCATGCTGGCGCTGAAATATGTGAAATTGTCCAAGAAAGACAAGCTCAAAAAGGTGGAAGAGATTTTAGAGAGAGTAGGTTTGTCAGCTACGTTGCATCAAAAGGTCTCCGAGTTGTCTGGTGGCGAACAACAACGAATTGCAGTTGCTAGAGCCATCTTAAAACCCAGCCAGCTGATTTTAGCCGATGAACCAACAGGTTCTCTGGATCCTGAAAATAGAGATTTGGTCTTGAAGTTTCTCTTAGAGATGAATCGAGAAGGGAAAACAGTCATTATTGTGACCCACGATGCTTATGTAGCCCAACAATGTCATCGAATCATTGAATTGTGAAAAATACAGAAATCTTATCAAAAATCTTTAGATTTAAGGATACCTTTAAAATTTAATTTTAAAACACTCATTTATCAACATTTTTTGATTGATAAAAATAGGAAATTGGTTGTTTTTGGGAGATTCCCTAAAATCACCTCCTAACCACACGTACTAAAAAGATACTTCCTATGGAAATCGTATGACTCTGAAGCTTCGAATAGTTCAGTTTTCATGATTTTTATGCTATTCTAGCTTTAAAATCCTTTAGAACGTAAAATTTTAAGCAGTCAAAGACTTAGAATATCCCTAAAACATTTATTTTATAGCAATTCTAAACGTAGAATTGCGTGGATATGTATGGATTTAATCTGTTCGATAGTTAGAACAGCTCTATTCTGGGAAATCTGAGCGATCAATGGTTTAGAACAGCATTTCAACAATGGATTTTGTTCAAGGATTGATTATTTTATGAAAGAGGTTGGTCGATTATCAGCCTCTTTCTTGTCTTCTCCAACCAAGCATGTTATAATGAATACTGCTCAAGCGACCTTCAATCGTTAAGCACACACGACCTTCAATCGTGAACTAGTCATTTCGTTTATCTTTTATTACGTCGTTAACTCGTCTTGCCTAACTCAGGTTATGCCTACGACTCGTTGCCTAGTACTAAAAGCAAACGAAATGACTATACTCAAATAAATTCTATTGAAAGTCATAGTAAATAGAATTTTGAGGGGTATAAATAAACGAATAGATGGGAGACTTACCATGAGTGATAACTCTAAAACACGTGTTGTCGTGGGGATGAGTGGTGGTGTTGATTCGTCGGTGACGGCTCTTTTGCTCAAGGAGCAGGGCTACGATGTGATCGGTATCTTCATGAAGAACTGGGATGACACAGATGAAAACGGCGTCTGTACGGCGACCGAAGATTACAAGGATGTGGCTGCGGTGGCAGACCAGATTGGCATTCCCTACTACTCTGTCAATTTTGAAAAAGAGTACTGGGACCGCGTTTTCGAGTATTTCCTAGCGGAATACCGTGCAGGGCGCACGCCAAATCCAGATGTTATGTGTAACAAGGAAATAAAGTTCAAGGCCTTTCTGGACTATGCCATGACCTTGGGAGCAGACTATGTAGCGACTGGGCATTATGCCCGAGTGGCGCGTGATGAGGATGGAACAGTTCACATGCTTCGTGGCGTGGACAATGGCAAGGATCAGACCTATTTCCTTAGCCAGCTTTCGCAAGAACAACTTCAAAAAACCATGTTCCCCTTGGGACATTTGGAAAAGCCTGAAGTTCGCAGACTAGCAGAAGAAGCAGGCCTTGCAACTGCTAAGAAGAAAGACTCGACAGGGATTTGCTTTATCGGAGAAAAGAACTTTAAAAACTTTCTCAGCAACTACCTGCCAGCTCAGCCTGGCCGCATGATGACTGTAGATGGTCGTGATATGGGCGAGCATGCTGGGCTTATGTACTATACGATTGGTCAGCGTGGTGGACTTGGTATCGGTGGGCAACACGGTGGTGACAATGCCCCTTGGTTCGTTGTCGGAAAAGACCTAAGTAAGAACATTCTCTATGTAGGACAAGGATTCTATCATGATTCGCTCATGTCAACCAGCCTAGAGGCTAGCCAAGTTCACTTTACTCGTGAGATGCCAGAAGAGTTTACGCTCGAATGTACGGCTAAATTCCGCTACCGTCAGCCTGATTCTAAGGTGACCGTCCATGTCAAAGGAGACAAGGCAGAGGTTATCTTTGCGGAGCCACAGCGTGCGATCACACCAGGACAGGCAGTTGTCTTTTACGATGGCGAAGAATGTCTAGGTGGTGGTTTGATTGACAATGCTTATCGAGATGGACAAGTTTGTCAGTACATTTAGATTGACAAATTTTCTCAATTTGCTACAATAATAAAAGCAATAGAAATGATGGTCAAAGCTCATGGATGTTGCAGGCTTTTTTGTCCTGCACTTCTTTGGAGTTTTGACTGTTTTTGTGTCGTTTAAGGGAAAGGACAAGAATGACTCAACAAGACTTTCGGACAAAAGTAGGAAATACAGTTTTTGGTGTTCGGGCGACAGCCTTGATTCTCCAAAATCGCAAACTTCTAGTCACCAAAGATGAGGGCAAGTATTATACTATCGGCGGTGCAATTCAAGTCAATGAAAGCACGGAAGACGCAGTAGTCCGTGAAGTGAGGGAAGAACTGGGTGTCAAAGCTCAAGCTGGGCAGCTAGCTTTTGTGGTTGAAAATCGTTTTGAACAGGACGGTGTTTCCTATCACAATATCGAGTTTCATTATCTGGTGGATTTGCTTGAAGATGCTCCATTGACCATGCAGGAAGATGAGAAAAGGCAGCCCTGTGAATGGATTGACATAGACAAGCTTGAGGGTATCAATCTAGTTCCAGTCTTTTTGAAAACAGCCCTGCAAGATTGGGACGGCCAACTAAGACACATCCATCTTGAGGAATAGGAGAGAAAATGATGGTTAAGCTTATTGCCCATGTACTTGTTCATAGTGGTGATGATTATTTGCTCATTCAGCGTTCGGAAATTAAAAGAGGACAACCCAATGTTTATCCAACTTACTGGGATATTCCTGGTGGCGGGGTTGAAAAGGGTGAACTTCCGCGAGATGGAGCTCTTAGAGAATGTATTGAAGAAGCGGGAGTTCGGCTAGATAACAGTTCGCTCAAACTTCTTCATGAAGATAGTCAACTGGATACCTCTAAGGATACGGTCTTTACTCGCTTAGTTTATAAAGCAGAGTGGGTTGGGGAGAAGCCAATTATCAGATTAGATCTTGAAGAGCATACGCACTTTAAATGGGTTACTATGGCTCAAGCTCTAGAGGAGGAGAAGTTAGTTCCTTATTTACGAGAAATTTTTGAAAGGTTAAGAAATGACATATAATTTTACTGAAGAATACGATATTATTGTAATTGGTGCGGGACACGCTGGGGTCGAGGCTTCCTTGGCCGCTAGCCGTATGGGTTGTAAGGTCTTGCTTGCGACTATCAACATTGAAATGCTGGCTTTCATGCCTTGTAACCCCTCTATCGGTGGTTCTGCCAAGGGAATTGTTGTGCGTGAAGTCGATGCCCTCGGTGGTGAAATGGCTAAGACCATTGACAAGACTTACATCCAGATGAAGATGCTCAACACAGGGAAGGGGCCAGCTGTCCGTGCCCTTCGTGCGCAAGCTGATAAGGAACTTTACTCTAAGGAAATGCGCAAGACAGTTGAAAATCAAGAAAATCTGACCCTTCGTCAGACCATGATTGATGAGATTTTGGTGGAAGATGGCAAGGTTGTCGGTGTGCGTACAGCGACCCATCAAGAATATGCTGCTAAGGCTGTTATCGTGACGACAGGGACTGCCCTCCGTGGGGAAATTATCATTGGAGACCTTAAGTATTCATCAGGTCCTAACCACAGCTTGGCTTCTATTAACCTTGCTGATAATCTCAAGGAATTAGGACTCGAAATCGGTCGTTTCAAGACAGGAACACCTCCACGTGTCAAGGCTTCTTCTATCAATTACGACGTGACAGAGATTCAGCCAGGAGACGAAGCGCCTAATCATTTCTCATACACTTCACGAGATGAGGATTATGTCAAGGACCAAGTGCCATGCTGGTTGACCTACACCAATGGTACCAGTCATGAGATTATCCAAAACAATCTCCACCGTGCGCCTATGTTTACAGGTGTGGTCAAGGGAGTGGGGCCTCGTTACTGTCCGTCGATTGAGGACAAGATTGTGCGCTTTGCAGACAAGGAACGTCACCAACTCTTCCTTGAGCCAGAAGGGCGCAATACTGAGGAAGTTTATGTCCAAGGACTTTCAACCAGTCTGCCTGAGGATGTCCAGCGTGACTTGGTTCATTCCATCAAAGGGTTGGAAAATGCTGAGATGATGCGAACTGGTTATGCCATTGAGTATGACATGGTCTTGCCTCACCAGTTGCGTGCGACTCTGGAAACCAAGAAAATCTCCGGACTTTTCACTGCTGGTCAAACAAATGGAACGTCAGGTTACGAAGAGGCAGCAGGCCAAGGGATTATCGCGGGTATCAATGCGGCTCTGAAAGTCCAAGGCAAGCCTGAGTTGATTTTGAAGCGTAGTGACGGTTACATTGGGGTCATGATTGATGACTTGGTGACCAAAGGAACCATTGAACCTTACCGTCTTTTGACCAGTCGTGCTGAATACCGCCTCATTCTCCGCCATGACAATGCTGATATGCGTTTGACTGAGATGGGACGTGAGATTGGCCTTGTGGATGATGAACGTTGGGCTCGTTTTGAAATCAAGAAAAATCAATTTGACAATGAGATGAAGCGCCTAGATAGTATCAAACTCAAACCAGTCAAGGAAATCAATGCCAAGGTTGAGGAGATGGGCTTCAAGCCGTTGACCGATGCAGTGACGGCCAAGGAATTCCTTCGCCGTCCAGAAGTTTCTTACCAAGATGTGGTGGCCTTCATCGGGCCAGCTGCTGAGGACTTGGATGACAAGATTATCGAATTGATTGAAACAGAAATCAAGTACGAAGGTTACATCTCAAAAGCTATGGATCAGGTTGCCAAGATGAAACGCATGGAAGAAAAACGCATTCCAGCCAATATTGACTGGGATGACATTGATTCTATTGCAACCGAAGCCCGTCAGAAGTTCAAACTCATCAATCCAGAAACCATCGGTCAAGCCAGCCGTATTTCGGGAGTAAACCCAGCAGATATTTCTATTTTGATGGTGTATTTGGAAGGTAAAAATCGTAGTATTTCTAAAACTCTTCAAAAATCAAAATGATACGTCGTCGGCTTCGGCTCACCTAACTCAAGTTATGCTTTCGCCTAGCCTTCTAGTCTGATTTCGATTTTTATTGAGTTTTAATCTCAAAAGAAAGCATAGAGAAAAACAGCTCCGAAAAACGGGGCTGTTTTGTTGACTTGTACTCAATGAAAATCAAAGAGCAAACTAGGAAGCTAGCCGTAGGTTTCTCAAAGCACTGCTTTGAGGTTGTAGATAGAACTGACGAAGTCAGTAACATATATACGGCAAGGCGAAGCTGACGTGGTTTGAAGAGATTTTCGAAGAGTATTATTCTTCATCTGGTGTGAGAATCATAGGGATGATGATCGGTTCACGTTCTGTATTTTCATAAAGGAAGGGGCGAATAGCGTTGACAATGGCACCATTGACAGATTGCACGCTAGCATCCTTGTTTTTCAGTGCGATACGAATGGCATTGAAGAGGATGCGTTGGCTTTGGCGAATCAAGTCGCCAGACTCTCTCATGTAGACAAAGCCTCGACTGAGGATGTCTGGACCAGATAGAATCATCTGCGATTTGAAGTCAACAGTTGCGACTGCCAGAACGACACCGTCTTCAGATAGATCACGACGATCTTTGAGGACAGCTGCGCCGATTTCACCGATACGATTTCCATCGACATAGATGTCTTGGGCGTTGAAATGACCTGCAATACGAGCTGAGTTAGCAGTAAGGGCAAGCACATCACCATTGCTCATGATAAAGATATTGTCCTTCTCAACACCAGTATCCACCGCAAGTCCAGCATGGACTTTTTGCATGCGGTATTCACCGTGAACAGGCATGAAGTATTTTGGCTTAATCAAGCGGAGCATAAGTTTTTGCTCTTGTTGGCCACCGTGTCCAGATGTATGGATATTGTTAACCTTACCGTGGATAACTTCGACACCAGCTTCTGAAATGATGTTAATCAGCTTGTTGACGCTAGTAGTGTTTCCAGGGATTGGGCTAGAAGAGAAGATAACCGTATCACCGGGTTGGAGTTGTACCTGACGGTGGGTTCCGTTGGCGATACGAGAGAGGGCTGCCATTGGCTCGCCCTGACTACCTGTACAGAGGATGAGAACCTCGCCTGCAGGGTAGTCTTTTATTTCATTTGGCTCGATAAAGGTTCCCTTAGGAGCTTTGATGTAGCCAAGGTCGATTCCGTTGACAATGGCCTTTTCCATAGAACGACCAAAGACCGCAATCTTGCGTCCAGTCTTAACAGCGGCTTCTGTTGCTTGTTGGAGACGGAAGATATTTGAGGCAAAGGATGCAAAGATGATACGTCCCTCTATGCCTTGGATAATCTTCATGATGGACTGGCCAACGACTTTTTCAGAGTTGGTAAAGGTTGGAATTTCTGCATTTGTCGAGTCAGACAGGAGACAGAGTACACCGTCTTCACCAAGAGCTGCCATACGGTGCAAATCTGCTGGTTCACCAACTGGTGTTAAGTCAAACTTGAAGTCACCCGTACAGACAATTTTCCCTTGAGGAGTATGAATGACAATCCCCAAAGGTTCTGGAATAGAGTGAGTCGTTCTAAAGAAAGTTGCCTTGAGATTTTTAAAGGTCAACTCAGTATTGTGGTTGATTTCGTAAAGTTTGGCGTTGCGCAAGAGGCCGTGTTCTTCGAGTTTTCCACGGATCAAAGCCAAGGCAAGCGGTCCAGCATAGATAGGGACATTTGCTTGCTTGAGTAGGAAAGGAATCCCACCGATGTGGTCCTCGTGTCCGTGGGTAATCAAAACAGCCTTGACGCGGTCGATATTGTCGACTATGTAAGAGTAGTCAGGGATAACATAGTCGATACCAAGCAAGTCATCTTCTGGGAATTTAATCCCAGCATCGACGATGATAATCTCGTCTTGGTATTCAATTCCGTATGTGTTTTTCCCGATTTCTCCCAGACCACCGATGGCAAAAACGCCGACTTCTTCAGGTTTAAGAGTGTAGGCCATATTAGAACTCCGTAATTTCGAAGGCGCCAGTTTCTTTTTCGTAATCTAGCAATTTGTCAGACAAGAGTTCGATATACTCGATATTGTACTCTGGGCGATTTTCTTCGACAAGTTGGCGAGCAGCGATACGGCCCTCAAGTTCTGAGTTAGCATCGATGTCTAGGTATAGTGCGCGTGTTGTTTCACGACGTGGGCTACGTTCTTTTGTTTCTTGATAAAAAACTTTGTAAATCATATAGTTCCTTTCTATTTTACAGGTCAGCTTATTCCAAACTTTTAGCATAGATTTGCTTGATTTCATTCCATTTTGTGTCTAGATTGACCTTGATTCGTTACAATTATTTCAATTATACCACAAAATGAAAAATTAGTAAAAGACGGAAACGAGAAAGTCACAGGACGATTTCTTTGGTAATCGTTTGCAAAAATAAAGAAAATATGTTATTTTGATAATGGGAATGATTTTTATCGCTTGTCATAATTCCATATAGATTTTAAGTCAAGGAGGCTGCCCTATGTATAACTTATTTTCTTTTGCTATCGGAGCTCGCTTGGTAGCTTTTATTGTTTTTGTTGCTTGCGTTTATGCGGGGAATCTTCTATTTGCCAAACTGGAACAACGACAAAGCAAGTTCTTGTGGAAAATTACCTTTGTGACTCTCTACTCGCTTTTTCTCCTCCTCGTAACCTATGTCGTTTGGTTTGTATTTTACTTTGGATTAAATGCTTAGATGCCTTGCTCATGCTGGGGCGTTTTTGTTTGGGGATAAAGAAAATTCCCATGTGCCAGCTTTTGTAGTATAATAGTAAGCAGACAAAAAGATAGGAATGTGTTATGAAAGTATTAGCTTTTGATACGTCCAGCAAGGCTCTTTCTCTCGCTATTTTAGAGGACAAGCAGGTTCTTGCCGAGACGACGATTAATATTAAGAAAAATCACAGTATTACCCTCATGCCTGCCATCGATTTTTTGATGGCAAGTTTAGATTGGACACCCAAGGACTTGGATCGAATCGTGGTGGCTGAAGGACCGGGTAGCTACACGGGCTTGCGAATTGCGGTAGCCACTGCTAAGACTTTGGCTCATACTCTGAACATTGAGTTAGTTGGTATGTCGAGCCTCTTGGCTCTGGTGCCCTACCAACAAGAAGGTTTGTTCGTCCCTTTGATGGATGCTCGTCGCAACAATGTTTATGCAGGATTTTATGAAAATGCTAAACCTGTCATGCCAGAAGCACACCTGCCCTTTGAGCGAGTGATTGAGCTAATCAAGGGTGCTAGTCAAGTAACCTTTGTCGGAGAAGTTGGCCCCTTTGTTGAGCAGATTCAAGAACACTTGCCAAGGACTAATTACAAAGAAACCTTGCCTAATGCAGCCAATCTTGCTCTTTTGGCTTGGGACAAGGAAGCAGACTCCTTGCATGACTTTGTGCCGAATTACCTCAAACGTGTTGAGGCTGAGGAAAACTGGCTCAAGAACCATACCGAGTCTGGTGAGTCTTATATTAAACGTCTATGATAGAAATCAAACGAATCCAACAGCAGTCTGACCTGGCTCAAGCCATCTATGCTGTTATGGCGGATGTTTACCCAGTCAGTCCTTGGACGCTGGAACAAATTCAAGCAGACCTGGCTCAAGACCAGACTTGGTATGCTTTGGCTTATGATGGGGCAGAAGTGATTGGCTTTCTAGCTGTGCAGGAAAATATCTTTGAGGCAGAAGTCCTGCAAATCGCTGTCAAAGGAGTTTATCAGGGTCAGGGAATTGCGTCAGCCTTGTTTGCTCAATTGCCGACAGACAGGGAGATTTTCCTCGAAGTCAGAAAGTCAAATCACCGAGCGCAAGCATTTTACAAGAAAGAAAAAATGGCAGTCATCGCGGAGAGAGTAGCCTACTACCATGATCCAGTCGAGGACGCCATCATCATGAAGAGAGAAATAGATGAAGGATAGATATATTTTAGCATTTGAGACATCCTGTGATGAGACCAGTGTCGCCGTCTTGAAAAACGACGACCAGCTCTTGTCCAATGTCATTGCTAGTCAAATTGAGAGTCACAAACGTTTTGGGGGCGTAGTGCCTGAAGTAGCCAGTCGTCACCATGTCGAGGTCATTACAGCCTGTATCGAGGAGGCTCTAGCAGAAGCAGGAATTACCGAAGAGGACGTAACAGCTGTGGCGGTTACCTATGGACCGGGCTTGGTCGGAGCCTTACTAGTTGGTTTGTCAGCTGCCAAGGCCTTTGCTTGGGCACATGGGCTTCCGCTGATTCCCGTTAACCACATGGCTGGCCACCTCATGGCCGCTCAGAGTGTGGAGCCTTTGGAGTTTCCCTTGCTAGCCCTCTTGGTTAGCGGTGGGCACACAGAGTTGGTTTATGTTTCGGAGGCTGGTGACTACAAGATTGTTGGGGAAACGCGAGATGACGCGGTTGGTGAGGCCTATGATAAGGTTGGCCGTGTCATGGGTTTGACCTATCCTGCTGGTCGTGAGATTGACGAGCTAGCTCATCAGGGACAGGATATTTATGATTTCCCTCGTGCCATGATTAAGGAAGATAATCTGGAGTTTTCATTCTCAGGTTTGAAATCGGCCTTTATCAATCTTCACCACAATGCCGAGCAAAAGGGAGAAAGCTTGTCCACAGAGGATTTGTGTGCTTCCTTTCAAGCAGCTGTCTTGGATATTCTTATGGCAAAAACCAAGAAGGCCTTGGAAAAATACCCTGTTAAAACCCTGGTTGTGGCAGGTGGCGTGGCAGCCAATAAAGGCCTCAGAGAACGCCTAGCAACTGAAATCACAGATGTCAAGGTCATCATTCCACCTCTGCGTCTTTGCGGAGACAATGCAGGTATGATTGCCTATGCCAGCGTCAGCGAGTGGAACAAAGAAAACTTTGCAAACTTGGACCTCAATGCCAAACCAAGTCTTGCTTTTGATACGATGGAATAAAATGGAGTCTGTCTGATTACAATCAGCAGACTTTTTTCTCTTTCCTGAATGTGTTATAATAGTCCATGCTGTGGCTGGAGCTTGTTCAGCCTACTTATACTCTTAGAAAATCTCTTCAAACCGCGTCAGCTTCTATCTGCAACCTCAAAACAATGTTTTGAGCAACCTGCGGCTAGCTTTCTAGTTTGCTCTTTGATTTTCATTGAGTATTATTAAGACAATATGAGGAGAAAGATGAAAGAAAAAGGATTTTGGGAGGGGGCGCAGGCAGCCATGCCAACTGCCCTTGGTTATGTCAGTATCGGACTGGCTTGTGGAATTATTGGTGCGCCCTATGTGACACCTGTGGAGATGGGCTTGATGAGCCTCTTTGTTTATGCTGGGAGCGCCCAGTTTGCTATGCTGGCCTTGATTGCGGTTCAAGCACCTGTAGCGGCTATTGCTATGACGGTCTTTTTGATTAATTTGCGTCTCTTTTTGTTGAGCTTGCATGCGTCAACCTATTTCCGTCATACCAGCCTCTGGCAAAATATCGGTATGTCTAGTCTCTTGACGGATGAGACCTATGGCGTTTTGATGGGCGAGTTAGCCCATGCAGACAAGGTCCATCCGATGTGGATGCACGGAAATAATCTTAACAGCTATGTGGCTTGGTTTGTGGGAACAGTAGTCGGAACGGCTCTGGGTGGTCTGCTGCCAAATCCAGAAATCTTTGGCTTGGATTTTGCCCTGGTTGGGATGTTTATTGGTATTTTTGCTTCGCAATTTCAGATTATGCAAAGACGGATTCCTGTCCGCAATCTGCTCATTATCCTAGCAGTTGTTGCGGTGTCCTTCTTTTTGCTCTTGACAGTGGTGTCTCAGTCACTAGCTGTTCTGTTTGCGACGCTACTTGGTTGTACAATGGGGGTGGTTTTAGATGGTCAGTAAGTATCTTTTATTAGCAGTTATTTTCTCTGGCTTGGTGACTTGGATTCCCCGTATGATTCCCTTCATCTTAGTCAAGTATAAGGGCCTGCCTGCGATCGTTGAGCGTTTTTTGAAGTTCTTGCCTGTTTCTATTATCTTTGCCTTGATTCTTTCAAGCGTAGTGACAGGTAAGGTTGGGAGCCTTCCTCAAATTAAATTGCTAGACTTCTTAGCCGTCTTTCCAACAGCTTGGGTAGCCTTTCGCTACCGCAATCTAGTCGGAACAGTTCTCTTTGGAGTGGTCTTAATTGCACTCTTGCGTTTGGTCTTTTAATACTCTTCGAAAATCAAATTCAAACCACGTCAGCGTCGCCTTACCGTACTCAAGTACAGCTTGCGGCTAGCTTCCTAGTTTGCTCTTTGATTTTCATTGAGTATAAATCAGCCATAAAGAAAACCTATCACAGAGATAGATATCATATAATGGCGTAAATGGTCTTTTTCTGTTAAGATTATAAGGTATTCTATTTTGGAGGAAATGACATGAAAAAAATCGTTAAATACTCATCTCTTGCTGCCCTAGGGCTTGTTGCTGCAGGTGTGTTAGCAGCTTGCTCAGGTGGTGCTAAGAAAGAAGGAGAAGCAGCTAGCAAGAAAGAAATTATCGTTGCAACTAATGCTACACCAAAACCATTCAACTATGAAGAAAATGGCGAATTGACTGGTTACGAAATTGAAGTGGTTCGCGCTATCTTTAAAGACTCTGACAAGTATGATGTCAAGTTTGAGAAGACAGAGTGGTCAGGAGTCTTTGCAGGACTTGATGCCGACCGTTACAATATGGCTGTTAGCAACATCAGCTACACTAAAGAACGTGCTGAAAAATACCTTTACGCAGCTCCAACTGCTAAAAACCCTAACGTTCTTGTAGTGAAAAAAGATGACCCTAGCATCAAATCGCTTGATGATATCGGTGGAAAATCAACAGAAGTTGTTCAAGGGACAACATCTGCTAAACAGCTAGAAGATTACAACAAACAACACTCAGATAATCCAACTGTCCTAAAGTATACTAAAGCGGACTTCCAACAAATCATGGGACGCTTGAGCGATGGCCAGTTTGACTACAAGATTTTTGATAAAATCGGTGTTGAAACAGTCATTAAGGACCAAGGTTTGGACAACTTGAAAGTGATCGAACTTCCAAGCGACCAACAGCCTTACGTTTACCCACTTCTTGCTAAAGGTCAAGATGAGTTGAAATCATTTGTAGACAAACGTATCCAAGAACTCTACAAAGACGGAACTCTTGAAAAATTGTCTAAACAATTCTTCGGAGACACTTACCTACCAGCAGAAGCTGATATTAAATAATTTCTTGAAATCATCCATTCTGAATAAGGTGGATGATTTCTCAGTTTTTAAGGATATAGTTTTAAACTATATATCTGACTATCTAATAACAATTTGTGAAATAAAACAAATTGTGAGATACTAGTACGGTATTATTTTTAAGGAGAAAGAATCATGAAAATCAAAAAATGGCTTGGCCTAGCAGCCCTTGCTACAGTCGCAGGTTTGGCTCTTGCAGCTTGCGGAAACTCAGAAAAGAAAGCAGACAATGCAACAACTATCAAAATCGCAACGGTTAACCGTAGCGGTTCTGAAGAAAAACGTTGGGACAAAATTCAAGAATTGGTTAAAAAAGACGGCATTACCTTGGAATTTACAGAGTTCACAGACTACTCACAACCAAACAAGGCAACTGCTGATGGCGAAGTAGACTTGAACGCTTTCCAACACTATAACTTCTTGAATAACTGGAACAAAGAAAACGGAAAAGACCTTGTAGCGATTGCAGATACTTACATCTCTCCAATTCGCCTTTACTCAGGTTTGAATGGAAGTGATAACAAGTACACTAAAGTAGAAGACATCCCAGCAAACGGAGAAATCGCTGTACCGAATGACGCTACAAACGAAAGCCGTGCGCTTTACTTGCTTCAATCAGCTGGCTTGATTAAATTGGATGTTTCAGGAACTGCTCTTGCAACAGTTGCTAACATCAAAGAAAATCCAAAGAACTTGAAAATCACTGAATTGGACGCTAGCCAAACAGCTCGTTCATTGTCATCAGTTGACGCTGCCGTTGTAAACAATACCTTCGTTACAGAAGCAAAATTGGACTACAAGAAAGCACTTTTCAAAGAACAAGCTGATGAAAATTCAAAACAATGGTACAACATCATCGTTGCGAAAAAAGATTGGGAAACATCACCAAAAGCTGATGCTATCAAGAAAGTGATCGCAGCTTACCACACAGATGACGTGAAAAAAGTTATCGAAGAAACATCAGACGGTTTGGATCAACCAGTTTGGTAATAAGAAACAGGGAGGTGGGAGAGAAAATTCCACCTCTTGCTTTTGTATAGAGCATGGATTGTCAGGAAGAGTAGTTTATAGAAAGGTAGAGAGAATATGGTTTTTCCTAGCGAACAAGAACAGATTGAAAAATTTGAAAATGATCATGTGGCCCAGCATTATTTTGAGGTTTTGCGTACCTTAATTTCTAAGAAGTCGGTCTTTGCCCAACAGGTGGGTCTCAAAGAAGTTGCCAACTATCTGGGTGATATTTTCAAGCGTGTTGGGGCCGAAGTGGAGATTGATGAGACTTATACGGCGCCCTTTGTCATGGCGCATTTCAAGAGTTCGCGTCCAGACGCCAAGACCCTAATTTTCTATAACCACTATGACACTGTGCCAGCGGACGGGGATCAGGTCTGGACAGAGGATCCTTTTACGCTTTCGGTGCGTAATGGCTTCATGTATGGGCGTGGGGTTGATGACGACAAGGGTCATATCACAGCTCGTTTGAGTGCTTTGAGAAAATACATGCAGCACCACGATGACCTGCCTGTCAATATCAGTTTTATCATGGAGGGAGCGGAGGAATCGGCTTCGACAGACCTAGATAAATATCTGGAAAAAAATGCGGATAAACTCCGTGGCGCAGATTTGTTGGTCTGGGAACAAGGGACAAAAAATGCCTTGGAACAGCTGGAAATTTCTGGTGGAAATAAAGGAATTGTGACCTTTGATGCCAAGGTTAAAAGTGCTGATGTGGATATCCACTCTAGTTATGGTGGGGTTGTGGAGTCAGCTCCCTGGTACCTCCTTCAAGCCCTACAGTCTCTTCGTGCCGAAGATGGTCGTATCTTGGTTGAAGGTTTGTACGAAGAAGTACAAGAGCCAAATGAACGAGAGTTGGCCTTGGTGGACACTTACGCCCAACGAAATCCAGGGGAAATCAGCCAGATTTATGGTTTGGAATTGCCTCTCTTACAAGAGGACCGCGCAGCCTTTCTAAAACGTTTCTTTTTCGAGCCAGCTCTTAATATAGAAGGGATTCAGTCAGGTTATCAAGGACAAGGAGTCAAAACGATTTTGCCTGCAGCAGCCAGCGCTAAGCTAGAAGTTCGTTTGGTTCCTGGCCTAGAACCGCATGATGTTCTGGAAAAAATTCGGAAACAGCTAGACAAAAATGGTTTTGATAAGGTAGAATTATACTATACCTTGGGAGAGATGAGCTATCGAAGCGATATGAGCGCGCCAGCCATTCTCAATGTAATCGAGTTGGCTAAGAAATTCTATCCACAGGGCGTTTCAGTCTTGCCGACTACAGCTGGGACAGGGCCAATGCATACGGTCTTTGATGCCCTAGAGGTGCCAATGGTGGCCTTCGGTCTAGGAAATGCTAATAGTCGAGACCACGGTGGAGATGAAAATGTGCGAATCGCCGATTATTACACCCATATTGAATTAGTAGAGGAGCTGATTAGAAGCTATGAGTAGAGATATTATCAAGTTAGATCAGATCGATGTGACTTTTCATCAGAAGAAGAGAACCATCACAGCGGTCAAGGATGTGACCATTCACATCCAAGAAGGGGATATCTACGGAATCGTTGGATATTCTGGAGCAGGGAAATCAACCCTTGTACGGGTGATTAACCTTTTGCAAAAACCATCTGCAGGGAAAATTACCATTGACGACGATGTGATTTTTGATGGTAAGGTGACCTTGACAGCAGAGCAGTTGCGTCGTAAACGTCAAGATATCGGGATGATTTTCCAGCATTTTAACCTGATGAGCCAAAAGACAGCAGAGGAGAATGTAGCCTTTGCACTCAAACACTCTGGACTTAGCAAGGAAGAAAAGAAGGCTAAAGTAGCTAAGTTGTTGGACTTGGTTGGCTTGGCAGACCGTGCTGAAAACTACCCTTCACAATTATCTGGAGGGCAAAAACAGCGTGTGGCCATTGCGCGTGCCTTGGCAAATGATCCAAAAATCTTGATTTCAGACGAGTCAACTTCTGCCCTTGATCCGAAGACAACCAAGCAAATTTTGGCCTTGTTGCAAGATTTGAACCAAAAATTAGGCTTGACGGTTGTCTTGATTACGCATGAAATGCAGATTGTCAAAGACATTGCCAATCGTGTGGCAGTTATGCAGGATGGGCATTTGATTGAAGAGGGCAGCGTCCTTGAAATCTTCTCAGACCCTAAACAACCTTTGACTCAAGACTTTATCTCAACAGCTACAGGTATTGACGAAGCCATGGTCAAAATAGAGAAGCAAGAAATCGTGCAACATCTGTCTGAAAACAGCCTTTTGGTGCAACTCAAGTATGCAGGTGCTTCAACAGACGAGCCACTTTTGAATGAATTGTACAAGCATTATCAAGTAACGGCTAATATCCTCTATGGAAATATCGAAATTCTCGATGGTACTCCTGTTGGAGAATTAGTTGTGGTCTTGTCAGGTGAAAAAGCAGCGTTGGCAGGTGCCCAAGAAGCCATTCGTCAAGCAGGCGTACAACTAAAAGTATTGAAGGGAGGACAGTAAGATGGAATCATTGATTCAAACCTATTTGCCAAATGTCTATAAAATGGGTTGGGCTGGTCAGGCAGGCTGGGGAACAGCCATCTATCTAACTCTTTATATGACAGTTCTTTCTTTCATCATCGGAGGGTTCTTGGGGCTAGTGGCAGGTCTTTTCCTTGTTTTGACAGCGCCAGGTGGTGTCTTGGAAAATAAGGTCGTTTTCTGGATTTTAGATAAGATTACCTCTATTTTCCGTGCGGTACCATTTATCATTCTCTTGGCAGTCTTGTCACCCTTCTCTCATCTAATCGTAGGGACAAGTATTGGTCCAAATGCGGCTATCGTACCGCTATCTTTTGCAGTCTTTGCCTTCTTTGCCCGTCAAGTACAGGTGGTATTGGCTGAGCTAGATGGTGGTGTCATTGAGGCGGCTCAAGCTAGCGGAGCGACATTCTGGGATATCGTAGGTGTTTACCTATCAGAAGGTCTTCCAGATTTGATCCGTGTGACGACTGTAACCTTGATTTCCCTTGTTGGGGAAACAGCTATGGCCGGTGCGGTTGGAGCTGGTGGTATTGGTAACGTGGCCATCGCTTATGGATTTAACCGCTACAATCACGATGTGACCATCTTGGCAACCATCATTATCATTTTGATTATCTTTGCAATCCAATTCTTGGGAGATTTCTTGACCAAAAAATTGAGCCATAAATAAAGAGATCTAGGCAATCTGTACATCATTCATAGGAGTTGTCGTTATAGTCAAGACTTGAAATTTTCTGTACTGGTTGCTATCAACCGTTACTTTTATGAGTTAGAGAGTTAAGAATTGTGGGGAGTCAATATGCAAAATCTGGGAGAAGTTTTTAAAGAATTGAGAAAGAGTCGGAATGTATCTCTACAGGAGGCGACGGGAGGAGAGTTTACTTATTCCATGCTTAGCAAATTTGAGCGTGGAGAAGCAGACCTATCATCTATGAAATTGATTACTGCCTTAGATAACATCCACTCTGATTTGAATGAATTTATGTACTTGGTACGTGGTTTTTCTCAGAAAAAGGTTTTGGCTTTTCAAGAAAATCTTTGGGATTTATATGATAGAGAAGGGATTGATTCTCTCCATTCCTTGTATGAAGAGACGACTCAAAAGTATAGATCAAGTGGTGAAACAAGCTATCTTTTACAAATGATTCGTATCAAAAGCCTTCTTGTGTTTTTTGATTCAGAAATAAGAGCAACGGATGAAGAACTGACTTTTCTCTATGACTATTTTTTTACTATTGACATCTGGGGAAATTATGAATTGGAACTATTTTCAACGATTTCTACTTTGTTTCCTCTGCCCCTCTATTTTAAATATTCTAGGGAGATGTTGCAAAAGACGGATTTATTAGGCTCTTTACCTAGTAACAAAGTTGGTATTGACACCATTTTAATTAATGGACTCTTTAAAGCGATAGAGGAAAAGGATAAATTAAAAGCAGATTATTTTATCTTTCAGATTGAAAAACGAGAATTGCCAGAATCTCAAGCTTATCTTAAAATCATTTATATGATTGCTAAAGGGTATTATGATACTATTTTTAATGTAAAAAATAAGGGTCTTGAAAAAATCCAGAGAGGCATTACAATCTTACAAGATTTAGAGTATGTAGATGGTGCAAGATACTATGAAAACTATTTTGCAAATCAACTTTCAAATAAAGATTTGTAATATATTCTCGTTACATCGACTGATGAAAAATAAATAGCCTTGTAGATGGATTGATAATTAGTAGTTTCTAGGCGCTAGAGTTTCTATTTTCAGAAAAAATATATTACAAAAAAGTGGGGAGCCCCACTTTTTTTGTTATACTGGTTCCATAAAACAAAGGAGGTAACAGAAATGACAAAATTTGCAATGACTGCATCAAAACATGCAGAACCAGTCAAAGAATTTGTAGCTACTTACAAATGTTCAGTTCATAAAGGATAATGAACTCAGATTGGCAATATTTTATAAGGAGTATAGATTTGTATATCATACTCCTTTATCTATTTGTAAAAAGGTGAACTATGGATAGAATGGACTTCACATACTATAATGATAATTTATATAAATTGGAAGAATTTGGTTTTAAAATTCATATTTCTGCTACTATAAAGAATTATACACAAGTATTTGATATAGTTAGTAAGTTGCTAGAACGAGAAAGAACTATGTATAAATGTTTGTCTGACTTTGATAAAATTTATAAAAATTTTTCAGAAAATGAATCATCTGCAGAATCAGGGAAGTTTATAACTATTTATCCAAAGAATAGAGATCACTGTATAGATTTACTTGAAAAGCTTTATCAAAAAATACCTTGTGATTTCCAAGGTATTTATATACTAAGTGATAGAAAATATAAAAATTCAAATAATATTTTCTACAGATTTGGATGTAATATTGTTAATGAAGCGCATTTAATTGACGGCTTACCTAGTATGTATGGACCAGATGGGGAAGTTTGGCAAGATTATCAAAAATCTTATTTTGACTTACCTAAATGGATTGAAGATATTCAAGAACCTCAAATATTTGAAGATACATACATGTCTAATAATTATGAAATAAATTCAATAATAAAATCTAGTAATGGCGGTAATATCTATTTAGCTAATTCAAAAAAATATAATAGGAAAGTTGTGATAAAGGAATGCCGTAATTTCGTTTTATCATATATAAATGTAGAAAAGAGGGAGTTTAGAGAAAGAGAGTGGGAGTTATCTAAGAAGCTAATCAAATATATTCCCAAATCGCTTGAAAATATTAATGAATGGACAAATGGATATTTTATTTATGAATTTATAGACGGCTACACATTAAAAGATTTTGTAGATGATTATAACTTATATTCTTATTCTAGTAGTGACATTATTAAAAATTACTCCAATTTTCTTACTTTATTAAGAATTTTTGAAAAAATAATTGAAGTGGTTGAATATTTTCATAAAGAAAATATTGTGTTGAATGATATTCATTCAGATAATATTCTGATTACAGAAATGTTAGATTTGTATTTTATTGACTTAGAAAACTCATATCAATCATCTGAATCTCCGACAGTAGGTATTTATAATGACATTTGTTTAAAAAAATGGAATTGTATAGAAGGTAAAAAAGCAGATTGTTATAAAGTTGCAAACTTGATGTTATTTTTACTGGGGAGATTACACTTGAGAGAAGAAGAAGCTTTAAAAACTAATAAAGTAAAAGAATTACTTCTTCAAAAAGGAATAGTAACGAACATAGATATTCTAATAAATTATCTATTTAGTGATAATCCAGATATACATACTGCTAAAAAAATATTTTCAAATATATATGCAGAGAGACAGAAAGAAACAAAAATTACGTCCTCAAGTACGGCATTTATACCACTAAGTGACGAAGAATTTCTGAATTTATTAGAGTCAAGATTTGATTTTACAGAAAGTATAGATATAACCTCTGATGAATCGTTGGATATATTTGATAGTTTTAATACTTATGGTTTAAATGGTTTATCGGGATTTTTAATTTTTTTACATAAAATTTCTTTCAGCAGATATACTATAAGTAGAGGTATTGAGATTGTATTATCCAATCTGTTAGACATAGGTGGTAGAAAATTTTTGAAAAATTCTACCACAACAGTTTCTCCTTATTTGTTAGATGGAACATCTGGGGTCATAAGAATGTTGTTATATATTGATCCATTTAAATACAAAGATATTATTTTGGATCTGAGTTCGAGTATATTGGTTGAGTATGCTCAGTTTTCTGGATATTGGATGGGAATGGATGGGTTAGCAGATACTCTGTTAGCAGTTAACAAATATTTTCCTAATAATGAATTTATTGTAGTAGCAAAAGAATTATTAATAACTAGTTCTATTCTAAAGGACGTGGGGTTAAATACAGAAAATCTTATTCCTAGAGTGAAGATTGATAGTTTACTGGATTGCCAAGGAGGTCTGTTATGAAACTATTCTTAAGACATCATTTATTTAGAATACTTACCTTATCGAGGTTTTTAAGCTCAAGTGGAGCTTATATTTATAATCTGGTATTTATCGTTTATGCTGCGAGTCTGCCCTTTAAAAATATAGCTGTATTTATGGCGAATATGATTACGATTTTACCTTTCCTATTTACTTTTTATGTTGGGATTAAGGCTGATCATACTCGGAATAAAGCAGGGACAATTATCTGGGTTGGTTGTGTGCAAAGTCTACTATTTCTTTTGATTGCTAGTGTGATTCATGACCAGAACTTCGTGACGTTTGCTTTTATCTGTATGGTTAATATCTGTTCAGATATTTTATCGGATTATACAGCAGGCCTTCGTATGCCGATTATCCAGCATAATATTTCGGAAGATAAGCTCTATGAAGCTTATTCATTTACTCAGTTTGTTTCCTATTTATCAAATCTAGGAGGTCAAGCCTTAGGAGTGTGGTTACTCACAACCAGCAATCAAAATTTTTCTTTTGTTGCGATTGTGAATGCTGGCTTCTTTTTACTATCTTCTCTTATTTTGTTCAAAAATAGAAGAAAATTGACGCATTTGTCTGTAAGTGTAGAGGATAAGTCGATTAGTTTACTCCAACAAGTTAAGGCAATCTATGCGGACATGGATGATATATTTAGACAGAGAGAAAGTAAATCATTGTTTAAAATTATTCTTGTCATTTTGGTAATGAATACTTTGGGAGGAGCTGTTGGAGGTATTTATCACTTTTACTTATTAGACCATACTATCTATCATCTCAGCTATGCTCAGGCCCTATTTTTAATTGAATGTGTTAGCTTGGGAGGAGCTATTATTGGTAGCCTAACTCCCCATGATTATTTTGGTAAATGGTCGTTTTCAAGATTGCTATCGCTCAATGCAATTCTGTTTGTATTACTTGCTACTGCTAATATTTTAGATTTTTCTCCTCTAGTAGGTGTTGCTTGCTTAGCTTTTGTCATGTATTTGATGTCGAAATCAATGCCTAAATTAGATACTCTGTTATTGTCTAATTTGAGCGCGGATGTATTAGCTAGAAGTAATAATCTCTTGAGTATGATTTTTTCCCTAACATTACCCTTGGGGATGTCTGTATTTTCCTTCTTAGCTTTACAAGATATCAGGCTTTGTTGGTGGGTGTTTTTGGTAGTGAGTGTGATAGGGTTGATTTTATCACTAGAAAAAAGAAGTTTTTCGGGTAAAAAATTTTAACCTAGGAAAATCAGGCTTACTAGAAGGTCTGCCAGATTTGATTCGTGTGACGACTGTGACCTTGATTTCCCTTGTTGGTGAAACAGCCATGGCCGGAGCGGTTGGAGCTGGTGGTATTGGTAACGTATCCGTCGCTTATGGATTTATACTCTTCAAAAATCAAATTCAAACCACGTCAGCGTTGCCTTGCCGTACTCAAGTACAGCCTGCGGCTAGCTTCCTAGTTTGCTCTTTGATTTTCATTGAGTATTAACCGCTACAATCACGATGTGACTATCTTGGCAACCATCATTATCATTTTGATTATCTTTGCAATCCAATTCTTGGGAGATTTCTTGACTAAGAAATTGAGGCATAAATAAAATAGGCGCCATAATATCCATAGGGGATTTACCCACTACAAATATTATAGAGCCAAATAAAAAAGAGCCGCCTGGCTCTTTTTTAGTAATCAGATTTTCTGTGCAAATTTTTTACTTAAGGCTTGTCCAATCAAGGCACCCAATAGGGCTCCGATGACTACACTTGCAACAAATAGAAGGATGGTTCCAGGATTTGGCGCAACCATGATACGGTCGATATATTCTTGGGATTTTCCTCTTGCCAGAAGAGTAGCCATATAGGCTTTGGGCGCAATCCACATAAGTAAGATTGGACCAGTTGTGCTAAAGGCAAAGAGAATGAAAGAAAGGAAGTTCTTTGTTTGGTCCTTGTATTTTCCGAGGCTAGCTACTGCATCTGCTAGGAGGCCACAGATAATTCCAGGAAGGAAGGCACCAGCACCGTGTTTAGTTCCCAAGAAAAAGAGAGCAATGACAAGGCCGATAGTGGTAATGGCTCCAAAGCGTGGAACTTTTGCGACTAGGATCATATAGATGCTACCGCCGACAAGGGCAGTAAAGGCAGGCGCATAAAACATATTTCCAGTTTGGTCAAAGAGATTGCCCAAAAGGACACCAATCCCCATAGAGAGGAAGTAAAGAACTGCAAAAAGCAGTGTAGTTAAGATAGATTTCTTCATGAATTGTCTCCTGATAATTTTTTCACAATTCTCATTGTATCACGGTTTGAAGGGATTGTAAATGGATACTAGAAGTTTTTGAAAACGCTTGAAATATGATATAATAGTTTCATAGTTATTTTTAGGGGGATATCATGGGTAGATTTTTAGACTTTGTCTTTAATCGTTTCTTTTTAGGGATGATTGCGACAGCCTTCTTTTGGCTATTAACATTGGCAGGAGGGATTATCCTTGGTCTAGCGCCGGCTAGTGCCACCTTGATGAGCTTATATGCAGAACATGGTTATAGCTTTCGGGAATACAGTTTGAAGGAGGCTTGGTCTCTTTACAAGCAAAATTTTGTTTCAAGCAACCTGATTTTCTATAGCTTTCTAGGAGTGGATCTAGTTTTGGTTTATGGCTTGTATCTCTTGGTGCAATTGCCTCATCAGACTATTATTCATTTGATTGCGACCTTTTTGAATGTTCTAGTAGTTGCCCTGCTGTTTCTGGCTTATACAGTATCTTTGAAATTACAAGTTTATTTTGATTTGTCCTATCGAAATCGTCTCAAACTATCCTTGATTGGCATCTTTATGAGCTTAGCGGCTGTGGCCAAGGTTCTCCTTGGGACAGTGTTACTTGTGGCAATTGGTTACTATATGCCTGCTCTTCTTTTCTTTGTAGGAATTGGGATGTGGCATTTCTTTATCAGTGATATGTTGGAACCGGTCTATGAAAGTATCCATGAAAAATTGGCGACAAAGTAGGATGAAGCAGTTTTGGCTACATACGCTTCTAAGAACCTACAGTTCAGTTATGATGATTATTATTGCGAGTTTTGCAATCTTACTCTCTTACGCTGACTGGGATTCACGGGAAAAGGAAGCTCAAAGAGTAGCCCAGCGTGTAACCACTCGAACAGTCGAAGAGGTGGAATATTATTATCGCGAGTCAGCTCAGCTAGCGCAAGATTTAGTAGCCAATCAAGACCGGATACAAGGGGTTTATAAGTACTTTAGCCTGTCAACTTCTGAATATTTTTATTGGCTGTTGGAGCATCAAGCAGCTTCGTCAACTTCTATTTCTCTGTATGAAAACATTGATGATCTTTATGTCCAAAATGACTCTATAACGGGTGTTGCAATCGTCTTGCAGGATTTTAAAGAAGTTTATGTTTCAACAAGGGATAAAAGAAGTGGTCATGTCTTGCCTGCTGAGGCCTTTAAACCAGAGGCCAATAGTTTTGGCATTCCAGTTCTGGACCCAGCAACGGATCAATCTATAGGAGTGATTTACATCTCCTTGGATCCAGAAGTCTTATATCATGCCATTGACAATACCCGAGGTCATATCCCGATGGCTGTGACTGTGACATCACCATTTGATACGGAGATTTTTCATATTGGTGAGAGGGTCAATAGGGAACATGAGAACTGGTTTGTCGGTTTTACCTCTCATGGATATCAGGTTCAGGTGGCAGTTCCTAAAAACTTTGTTTTACAAGGAACAGTGGCTAGCTCTGCTTTGATTGTGGGCTTGAGCCTTCTCTTTATTGTCATTCTCTATCTGACTTTGAGGAAGACTTTTGCTAATTATCAAAAGCAGGTAGTGGACCTGGTGGATTCCATCCAAGCTATTGCCAAAGGACAAGAAGGTCTTCGCATTGATACGCTTGAAAAGGATCAGGAATTGCTCCTAATCTCGGAGACGACCAATGATATGTTGGATCGCTTGGAAAAGAATATCCATGATATTTATCAGTTAGAGCTTAGTCAAAAAGATGCCAATATGCGGGCCTTACAGGCTCAAATCAATCCTCATTTTATGTATAATACGCTGGAGTTTTTGCGTATGTATGCAGTTATGCAAAGTCAAGATGAGTTGGCAGATATCATTTATGAATTCAGTAGTCTCTTGCGTAACAATATTTCCGACGAAAGAGAGACCCTTCTCAAACAGGAATTAGAATTTTGTCGTAAATACAGCTATCTCTGCATGGTTCGCTATCCCAAGTCCATTGCCTATGGTTTCAAGATAGACCCAGAGCTAGAGAATATGAAAATTCCTAAGTTTACCTTGCAACCGCTGGTAGAAAACTATTTCGCGCATGGTGTTGACCATAGACGGACAGATAATGTGATTAGTATCAAGGCTCTTAAACAGGATGGTTTTGTGGAAATTTTAGTGGTCGATAATGGCCGTGGTATGTCGGCTGAAAAACTGGCAAATATCCGAGAAAAATTAAGGCAGAGACATTTTGAACACCAAGCCAGTTACAGTGATCAAAAGCAGTCTATCGGGATTGTCAATGTACATGAGCGTTTTGTGCTCTATTTTGGGGACCGCTATGCCATTACTATAGAGTCTGCGGAGCAAGCAGGTGTTCAGTATCGTATTACAATTCAAGATGAGTAGAAAGGGAGAAAATGTATAAAGTATTATTAGTAGATGATGAGTACATGGTGACAGAAGGTCTGAAACGTTTGATTCCCTTTGATAAGTGGGATATGGAGGTCGTCGCAACAGCCAGTCATGCCGATGAAGCCCTAGAATATGTTCAGGAAAATCCCGTCGATGTCATCATTTCAGATGTCAATATGCCCGACAAAACAGGGCTTGATATGATTCGGGAGATGAAAGAAATCTTACCAGATGTTGCCTATATCCTGCTCTCAGGTTATCAGGAGTTTGATTATGTCAAAAGAGCAATGAACCTTAGTGTGGTGGACTATCTGGTCAAACCTGTTGATAAGGTAGAGTTGGGAAATCTGCTGGAGAAGATTGCAGGTCAGCTCGGTGAGAGAGGAAAGAAAAGTCAGACCCTCAGTCAAGATTTAGACGAGGCTGGATTTGTTAGTTATCTAGGAGGTAAGGAGAATTGGTGGATAGGCCTATCCAAGGAAAAGCAAGGCTCCTTCACCATTCCCTACTATGTCTTGGGTCAAGATTGGCAGATTTTTATTTCTGATCAACCCCTAGATGGTTTAGTCGTTACTCCCTTTGAAGCTCCTTATCAAGAACACTTTGAACGCTGGAAGCTGAATGCTGAGAAAGCCCTCTTTTACGGCTCTGTAAATCTACAACAGTCTGAGAGTCTCTTTGCCTATTACGAACCGATTTATAGGGTTATCATTCAGGGAAATCTTAATCAAATCGTAGAAGAGTTAAATCTCTTGGAGAAGGTAGTTCTTGAAAATACACCCCGTGTTCCAATTACCAAGCAGCTTTTTATCCAGTTTGTCATGGATGTCTTTCACTTGTTTGAACATCTCAAAGCTGATGATATGACGGATATTGTCAAAACCATTCATGCTATTCAATCATTCGATCAATTGGTTCCTTATATCAAGGAAACTCTGACCCGCTTCTTTGGGCAATATCGTATGAATGAAAACGTGGTCAGTGTGCTGGAAGTCATTGGGCGTGATTATCAGAAAGAACTTTCCCTCAAGGATATCAGTAAGGATCTCTTTATCAATCCTGTCTATCTAGGGCAGTTGATCAAGCGTGAAACCAATTCGACCTTCGCAGAATTACTAAACAAACAACGCATTAAGGCTGCCCAACAGCTCTTGCTTTCAACTAGTGACAGTATCGAAGATATTTGTTATGCTGTTGGTTACAGTAATGTTGGATATTTCTATAAAGTGTTCCGAAAATTGTGCGGAAAATCGCCAAAAGCTTACCGAAAACAGGTAGAAACGACACTATAATAGTTGTATCCCTTTACAAAAAGTGCTATAATATCAATAATAACATCAGGAGGTTCTATCATGAAAAAGAAACCAATTTATCTATGGGTCTTGCTCATCTTGTCTGCCCTTATTTCAGCTACGTCTCTGTTTGAACTTTTGAAGCCCTTGCCTAGTAAAGAAGTCCTTCGTGCTGCTCAAAAACAAGTTGCAGGGGTCAGTGCTCAGCAGGTAGAAGATAGCATTAATTTTAGCTATAGAGTGGCAGAAGCATCTCATTCTATTTTTAATGTGGCCTTGGTTGTACTATCTGCTATTTTAGTGGTAGTAGCGATTGTATTCCTTGTTCGTAAGAATTTGCAGTATGCAAACTATACTTATGTCGGCTATGTTTTGCTAGCCATTATTGGTTCGATTTATACCTATGTGACTTTACAAGACGCTTTGCAGCTGGTTCAAGATGAAACTATTCGTTTGACAATGGGTATTGGTTCAAAAGCTGTCAGCATTTTCTATATCGTCATCAATGTTCTCTTCCTAGCCCTTGTCTTCTACAAGATATGGCGTCAGCAAAAAGCCTTGGCTGAAGAAGAGGAAACAGAAGAACTTGCCTAAGTATTGACAAAAAAGAACTATCAAGTTACAATCTTGGTAGTTCTTTTTCGATTAAAAATAAAATCATGGAGGTACATATGAAGACAATTTCTTTAGTTTATATTAGTCTGAGTGGCAATACTGAAAGTTTTGTGACGCGCTTGAAAGACTATCTCTTGTCCCAGTACGAGGGAATTGAGGTTCAAAAGATTCATATAAAAGATTTGGTCAAAGAAGGCCAAGATTTCTATGAAATGGACCATCCCTATGTTGCTTTTTTGCCGACTTACCTAGAAGGTGGGAATGGCGTGGATAACGGAGATGTTGAGATATTGACAACGCCAGTGGGAGATTTTATCGCTTATGGTGACAATGCTAGTAAGTGTTTTGGCGTAGTTGGTTCAGGCAATCGTAACTTTAATAACCAATACTGCTTGACAGCTAAGCAATACAGTCAACGTTTTGGTTTCCCTGTCTTGGCTGACTTTGAAATGCGAGGCATGCTGGGAGATATCAAACGTGTCGCAGCTATTATCGCAGATTTGTATGAGTTGGAAAGTTGAGCTTAGGCTTGACTTTTTTATTATTCCAAGTGGTTTTATCAGCACTCTTACTTTTTATGCTTCAAGAGTTGATTGATATGGTCTACTTTTTTTGATGCTCTTTTATAGGAAATAGTCCAAATGATGAGGTAGACAATCGCAAACTCGATAATGAGTTGGAGGTAGAAAATCCAGTGGAAGGGGAACCAACCTGCTAGGGTCGCTAGTGGGATAAAGCCTACTAGCATGAGGAAGAAATGGGTCATAGTTGCACGGAGCAAGCTCCAGTCACGGCTGAATAATCGCTTGCCAAAGTTGAAGAGAATACCGATGGCTGCCCAGATCAGTGTGCAGTAGAGCAAGACCAGGGCACCGTGAATCTGATGTTGGGTCATCACTTGGCCGATGAGAGACTCGGGACTCAGTGGAGCGTAGGTATTTGGTGCATAAATGAGTGAAAAGATGATAGAGAGGATGAGGCCGATGAGGACACCAGTAGCTGCGTCGTGGAAGATTTGTTTTTTCATAGTTCTAATTTCTCCTTGATGGTTTTTAGGTAACGGCGTGAAGAGTAGGTGAAGCTTTCGTTTTTCAAGAAAATTTTTACTAGGCCGTTTGGGGTTAGCTTGAGATGAGAGATGGAGTTGATATTGATGATTTCTGATTGGGAAATTTGGATAAAATTGGTTGGCAGAATTTCAAGAACCTGATAGAGTCGTAAATCAATATTGTAGGTCTGGCTAGCCGTTTCTGCAAGAACCTTCCGATTCTCGATATAGAAGCGCTGTATCTTACCAATCTCAACTAGATAGACCTGATCATCGATTTTCCCTTTGATTTTTTCTTTTTGGTCAAGATTTTCTGCGAACTCGATGACTTTCTGGACTTTATCTGTCGGCTGAGGTGCTTGGACAATCAGTTTTTCTTCCTTGTAAGTCTCACTAATCTGTAGTTCTACTTTCATAAATTTCTCTCCTTGTTTTTCATACAAAATTGTGATCACTTCTTGTACACTTTTATTAAACACTATTTTATAGCCTATGGCAAGGGACTTTGTCTATGTGGAGGGATTTGGCTTCTATGTGGTGCTAGCTTTTCTGTCCTATCTGAAATATGGTATAATAGCACTAATCAATTGCTAGGAAAACAGATACAGAAAGGGGCTGAAAGATGTCTCATATTATTGAATTGCCAGAGGTGCTGGCAAACCAGATTGCAGCTGGAGAGGTTATCGAACGTCCTGCCAGTGTGGTCAAAGAGTTGGTAGAAAATGCCATTGACGCGGGCTCTAGTCAAATTACCATTGAGATTGAGGAAGCAGGTCTCAAGAAAATCCAAATCACAGATAATGGTCATGGAATTGCTCACGATGAGGTGGAATTGGCCTTGCGCCGCCATGCGACTAGTAAGATAAAAAATCAAGCAGATCTCTTTCGAATTCGGACGCTTGGTTTTCGTGGTGAAGCCCTGCCCTCTATCGCGTCTGTCAGTGTACTGACTCTATTGACGGCGATGGATGGTGCAAGTCATGGAACCAAGCTCGTCGCGCGTGGGGGAGAAGTTGAAGAAGTCATCCCAGCGACCAGTCCTGTGGGAACCAAGGTTTGTGTGGAGGACCTCTTTTTCAACACGCCTGCCCGTCTCAAGTATATGAAGAGCCAGCAAGCAGAGTTATCTCATATCATTGATATTGTCAACCGTCTGGGCTTGGCCCATCCTGAGATTTCTTTTAGCTTGATTAGTGATGGTAAGGAAATGACGCGGACAGCAGGGACTGGTCAACTGCGCCAAGCTATTGCAGGGATTTACGGTTTGGCGAGTGCCAAGAAGATGATTGAAATTGAGAATTCTGACCTTGATTTCGAAATTTCTGGCTTTGTGTCCTTGCCTGAGTTAACTCGGGCCAATCGCAACTATATCAGTCTCTTCATCAATGGCCGTTATATCAAGAACTTCCTGCTCAATCGTGCAATTCTAGACGGCTATGGCAGTAAGCTTATGGTAGGCCGTTTTCCACTGGCTGTCATTCACATTCATATCGACCCTTATCTAGCGGATGTCAATGTGCACCCAACCAAGCAAGAGGTGCGGATTTCCAAGGAAAAAGAACTAATGACCCTGGTTTCAGAAGCCATTGCAAATAGTCTCAAGGAGCAAACCTTGATACCTGATGCCTTGGAAAATCTTGCCAAATCGACTGTGCGCAATCGTGAGAAGGTGGAGCAGACCATTCTCCCACTCAAAGAAAATACGCTCTACTATGAGAAAACTGAGCCGTCAAGGCCCAGTCAAGCTGAGGTGGCTGATTATCAGGTAGAATTGACTGATGAAGGACAGGATTTGACCCTGTTTGCCAAAGAAACTTTGGACCAATTGACCAAGCCAGCAAAACTGCATTTTGCAGAGAGAAAGCCAGCTAACTACGACCAATTAGACCATCCAGAGTTAGATCTAGCTAGTCTTGATAAGGCTTATGATAAGCTGGAGCGAGAAGAATCATCCAGCTTCCCAGAGTTGGAATTTTTCGGACAAATGCATGGGACTTATCTCTTTGCCCAAGGGCGAGATGGGCTCTATATCATAGACCAGCACGCGGCGCAGGAACGGGTCAAGTATGAGGAATATCGTGAAAGTATTGGCGATGTTGACCAGAGCCAGCAGCAACTCCTAGTACCCTATATCTTTGAATTTCCAGCGGATGATGCCCTCCGTCTCAAGGAAAGAATGACACATTTGGAGGAAGTGGGCGTCTTTCTAGCAGAGTACGGAGAAAATCAATTTATTCTGCGTGAACATCCTATTTGGATGGCAGAGGAAGAAATCGAGTCTGGTATCTATGAAATGTGCGATATGCTCCTTTTGACCAAGGAAGTTTCTATCAAGAAATACCGAGCAGAGCTGGCTATCATGATGTCCTGCAAGCGGTCCATCAAGGCCAACCATCGTATTGATGACCATTCAGCTAGACAGCTCCTCTATCAGCTTTCTCAATGTGACAATCCCTATAACTGTCCCCACGGACGTCCTGTTTTGGTGCATTTTACCAAGTCGGATATGGAAAAGATGTTCCGACGCATTCAGGAAAATCACACCAGTCTCCGTGAGTTGGGGAAATATTAAACGAATACGCTTTGAAAATCTCTTCAAACCAGGTCAACTCTATCTGCAACCCCAAAGCTGTGCTTTGAGCAACCTGCGGCTAGCTTTCTAGTTTGCTTTTGATTTTCATTGAGCATAAAAGGAAAACTATGTACGAATATTTAAAAGGAATCATTACCAAAATCACTGCCAAATACATTGTCCTTGAAACCATCGGTATCGGTTATATCCTGCATGTGGCCAATCCTTATGCCTACTCGGGACAGATCAATCAAGAAGCTCAAATTTATGTGCATCAGGTTGTGCGTGAGGATGCTCATCTGCTTTATGGATTTCGCTCAGAAGACGAGAAAAAGCTCTTTCTCAGTCTGATTTCGGTATCTGGGATTGGTCCTGTATCAGCTCTTGCTATTATCGCTGCTGATGACAATGCTGGCTTGGTTCAAGCCATTGAAACCAAGAACATCACCTACTTGACTAAGTTCCCTAAAATTGGCAAGAAAACAGCCCAGCAAATGGTGCTGGACTTGGAAGGCAAGGTAGTAGTTGCAGGAGATGACCTTCCTGCCAAGGTGGTAGTGCAAGCTAGCGCTGAAAACCAAGAATTGGAAGAAGCCATGGAAGCCATGTTGGCGCTGGGCTACAAGGCAACAGAGCTCAAGAAAATCAAGAAATTCTTTGAAGGAACGACAGATACAGCTGAGAACTATATCAAGTCGGCCCTTAAAATGTTGGTCAAATAGGAGCAGAGCATGACAAAACGTTGTTCGTGGGTCAAGATGACCAATCCTCTCTATATCGCCTATCATGATGAGGAGTGGGGCCAGCCCCTCCATGATGACCAAACATTGTTTGAGTTATTGTGCATGGAAACCTATCAGGCAGGCCTGTCTTGGGAAACGGTGCTCAACAAACGCCAAGCTTTCCGAGAAGCCTTTCATGGCTATCAAATTCAAGCGGTGGCAGAGATGACCGATACCGAATTGGAAGCCTTGCTGGAGAATCCATCCATCATTCGAAATAAAGCCAAGATTTTTGCTACACGCGCTAACGCCCAAGCATTTTTACGACTACAGGAAGAATATGGCTCTTTTGACGCCTATCTTTGGTCTTTTGTTGAGGGAAAAACCATCGTTAACGATGTTCCCGATTACCGCCAAGCCCCAGCTAAAACACCCTTGTCTGAAAGATTGGCCAAAGATCTCAAAAAACGAGGCTTCAAGTTCACAGGCCCAGTCGCCATCTTGTCTTTTATACAAGCAGCAGGCCTAGTTGATGACCATGAGAATGATTGTGAGTGGAAAAGCGGTCATTAGTGAGTATAGGTAACTAGAATATCCGAGAATATAGAAAAGCTGAGAAACTTTTCCCAGCTTTTTATATATACTATTAGATTTGTTAGAGTGAAGTCAAAAAAGTGATTCCACCTAAAATAACACCAGCTGAATTTGGAATGATTAGTATCCAATCCTTCTTAGGTTCCTTTGTCCATCCATAAATAACCCAGATTAAGCAAGATATAGCAGCTGATAAAGGTTGAAATGGTTGAGCTTTATTTCCCTGTAAATTAGCGATAATTTGAGGTATGTAGGCAATAAATACTATAATTCCAATAAAGGCACCAATAGAACCTACGATTCGATTAATTTTTTGTTTTGTCATATACACCTCCTTCAAAAGGATAACATAGAAATTAGCGAAATGCAATAAATTCAGATACAAATTGTAACGAAAACGAATACAAAAGCACAAAAATAGAGAAACTATTTATTTTTTGTTATAGTCAAAGCGAATGACTTTTTCCTTTGCATCTACATGAGCATGGACTCCAAAGGGAACAATGGCTCTTGGAGTTGCGTGGCCGACATTTAGATTATAGATAATCGGGATATTGCTGTCAATAATATCCAATAGTGCCTCTTTATAGTCGTCATAGAAAGTTTCATCCATAGGTTTTCCGACCAGGAGTCCACTGATGGCCTCGAATATACCAGTGTCCTTTAAAGTTCGCAACATCTTTTTGAAGTCTTCCGGCTCAGGCTTTTCTTCACTTGTTTCTAGCAAGAGGATCTTTCCTTCCCAGTCTGACAAGTCAGGGAAAAGTTTGTATTTTTGGCAGAGCTCCGTGCTGTCTGCGTATCGAGAGTTGTCAAAGATATCGTAGAGGGATTCGAGGCAACCACCGAGTATTTTTCCCTCGAACTGTGCATTTCCTTGCAACAACTCAAAGCCGGTATTTGCATGACTGACACGAGGTGTTCCCAAAGCCTTGGGACTAAAATCAGTTCGTTCCTCATACCAAACATTGCTAGGGCGGATTTCAGAGATTCTTCCCGTCTCAATCAATTCTTTAAAGTAGCGAAGACTATAGGCTAGCATTTCTTTGTCCAATTCACAAATGTCTGCTAAGAAGGATTGACCATAAAAAGTTTTGATTCCTAGTTTATGCAACATGAGATGGTTCATGGTTGTATCCGAGAAGCCAAGAAAAATTTTTTGTTTGATAACCTTTTGTAGTTGGTCATTTTCAAAAAGATAAGGTAGCAAGCGATAGGTATCGTCTCCACCGATGGCGCATAGGATTATGTCGATGCTATCATCAGAAAAGGCATGAATCAAATCCTCTGCACGAGCTTCAGGATGGTTCTTGATAAAGTCTAATCCTTTTAGCGAATGGGGCAAAACGATAGGATTGAGTCCCAGGTCCTTGAGACGTTGGACACCCAAGTCCACTTCGTGTTTGACAAAGTCCTCTCCGATAATGCCACTAGATAAACTAACAATACCAATAGTAGAAATCATATCTCATCCTCCTAGAAATAGATTGAGCCTATTTTATCATAAAAGATGAGAGAACGCTATGTGGGATATCAGAAGAATACTTTAAAATCAAAAAAGTAAGTGAAAAGCAACCGCACCTGCAGCTGCTTTTATCATTCTTCTTAATAGCGTGTTGGTCCTGCACTTGCGCTACGAATATTCAAGCGTTTCTTGAGATAGAAGCGAAGGGCTAGGAGGGCTGCTCCGATAATAGCCAGTGGCACTGGAGCAAGGACTGGGTTAAGGCTAGCTGGTAGGAAGCTTGTTGCAAAGAAGACAAGCAACCAAAGGAACATAGATGCTAGGATAACTAGTACAGATTTCCAGAAAGGTGGACGTTGACTGCGGTCCATATCTGGTCCATAGTATTGGTAAACAAAGTAGTACATCAAGTAGAAGGCAAATCCACCAACAAGTCCAACTAACAAGAGAGTGATAAATCCATAGCCGAAAGCCTGATCTGCCGCAAAGAAAGTTGTGAGGGCGCTGACGAGGGCAAAGAGGCTAGTGATGAAAAGAGCTGAGTCCATAATCATGAGTTTTGGATCATCATTTTCCTTTGGATGCTCTTTTTCATATTGTTCCTTGACAGTGAAACTATGAGCCCAGTGGGTTGGTGCGCCATAGAGGGAACGAGCAGTCGTACCCTTGGCTTGCTCTTTAAGGATTTTGGGAATGACTTCCTCAAAGATTGCCTTGATTTCAGCGTCTGTTTTCCCATCTTTGATGAATTGTTGGGTAGCAATGTGGATAAACTCTTGGTTTTTCTTAGTTAATTTTTGTAGATCAATCTGAGACATAGGAACTCCTCTTAGAACCATTTTTTATGGATGAGATAGAGAGTGAGCGAGACACTCATAGCAAAGGCGATAAAAACGATTAACCAGAAGGCATTCGGTTCGCCGTTTAGGGGGATTTCATTATCCTTAAAGTTCATCCCGTAGGCAGAAAAGACCATGGTTGGGATGGACATGACGATGGTCACAAGGGCCAAGGTTTTCATGATGTTGTTCTGGTTGTTAGAAATGATAGAGGCGAAGGTCTCTGTCATAGAATGCAAGACGTTTCCATAAATGTCTGCCATCTCGATGGCCTGTTGGGTTTCAATCAGGGTATCTTCAAGCAGGTCTTCGTCCTCAAGGTATTTCTTAATATTGCTGGTTGAGCTGGTCAATTTCTTAATCACACGCTCGTTTGTTTTGAGGGAGGCCTTGAAATAGACGATGGTTTTTTCCAATTCCATGAGCTCAATCAATTCTTCATTACGAGTTGATTGATGCAGTTGACTTTCGATTTGCTCACTCTTGCGGTCAATCGAACGAAGGGCTGTTAGGTAAAGCTCTGCATTGCGATAAAGAATCTGGAAGATAAAACGCGAACGCATGAAAGTATAGAAATTACGCAATCGACGGTTGATAAAGACATCGAGGACTGGTAATGGTTCCAAACAAGTAGTGATAATGGTTTCCTCGGTGATGATAATACCAAGTGGGATGGTGACGTAGTAGGTGCGGTTATTTCTTTCTTCTGTGACCGGCACGTCGACGATAATCAGAGTGTACTCGTCTTCAATGGTAATACGAGACATTTCTTCCGCATCGAGCGGTGCTCGAAGGTCGGCAATGTCGATATCGAAGGCGTTAGCGATTTCGAGTGATTCATTTTGAGTCGGATTGACGAGATTGATCCAAGTACCCGGTTCAAGCGTATCGATCTCTTTAAATTCAGTTGTTGTAGAGAGAAAAACTTGTTTCATATCCCTTATCCTTTCTCATTTTTCAGATTTTTTCACACCGTACTATTATACTACAAAATCAGCCTTTTGGGTAATAGAATCTCACTTTTTTTGGTATAATGGTAAGCAATAATGGACTAGAAAGAACAAAGATGCAAGATAAAATTGTCATTCATGGGGCGCGTGCCCATAATTTAAAAAATATTGATGTGGAGATTCCGCGAGACAAGTTGGTTGTCGTGACCGGCTTGTCAGGTTCAGGGAAATCCAGTCTGGCCTTTGACACCCTCTATGCGGAGGGACAACGTCGTTATGTGGAGAGTTTGTCAGCCTACGCTCGTCAATTCTTGGGGAATATGGAGAAGCCAGATGTAGATGCCATTGATGGTCTCAGCCCAGCTATTTCCATTGACCAGAAAACGACTAGTAAAAATCCTCGCTCGACAGTGGGAACCACGACTGAAATCAATGATTATCTGCGTCTCCTCTACGCACGTGTGGGGACGCCTTACTGTATCAACGGGCATGGAGCTATCAAGGCTTCTTCTGTGGAGCAAATTGTGGATAAGGTTTTGGAGTTACCTGAACGCCAACGCCTGCAAATCTTAGCCCCAGTTATCCGTAAGAAAAAAGGACAGCACAAGAGCGTCATTGAAAAGGTTCAGAAGGATGGTTATGTCCGTGTCCGTGTGGATGGGGAAGTCTATGATGTGACCGAAGTGCCAGAGTTGTCTAAGAGCAAGCAACACAATATTGATGTCGTGGTTGACCGTATTGTTATCAAGGAGGGCATCCGTAGTCGTCTCTTTGATTCTATTGAGGCTGCCCTTCGTATTGCAGAAGGTTATGTGATTATTGATACCATGGACGATTCTGAGTTGCTCTTCTCTGAGCATTATGCCTGTCCAGTTTGTGGTTTTACCGTGCCAGAGTTAGAGCCGCGTCTCTTCTCCTTCAATGCTCCTTTTGGCTCTTGTAGTGAGTGTGACGGCTTGGGTATTAAGCTGGAGGTGGATACTGATTTGGTAGTGCCAGACGCCAGCAAAACGCTACGTGAGGGAGCCTTGGCCCCTTGGAATCCTATCTCATCCAACTATTATCCAAACATGCTAGAGCAGGCTATGACAGCCTTTGGAGTGGATATGGATAAGCCTTTTGAGGACTTGTCAGAAGAAGACAAGAACTTGATTCTCTACGGCTCAGATGGCAAGGAATTCCATTTCCACTATGAGAATGAATTTGGCGGCGTGCGCGATATCGACATTCCTTTTGAGGGAGTTGTCAATAATATTAAACGTCGCTACCATGAGACCAATAGTGACTACACTCGCACCCAGATGCGCCTCTACATGAATGAGCTGTCTTGCGGAACTTGTCGCGGCTATCGTCTCAACGACCAAGCCTTGTCTGTCCGCGTGGGTGGTGAGCAAGGGCCACATATCGGAGAAATTTCAGACCTGTCTATCGCAGATCACTTGGAATTAGTCAGTCAGTTGACTCTTTCTGAAAATGAAGCCATCATTGCTCGGCCCATTCTCAAGGAAATCAAGGACCGTTTGACTTTCCTTAATAACGTGGGTCTTAACTATCTGACCCTGTCACGTTCGGCAGGAACTCTTTCAGGTGGGGAAAGTCAGCGTATTCGCTTGGCGACCCAGATTGGTTCTAACCTATCAGGTGTTCTTTATATTCTAGACGAGCCGTCAATCGGTCTTCACCAGAGGGATAATGACCGTCTGATTGCCAGTCTCAAAAAGATGCGTGACTTGGGCAATACTCTTATCGTGGTGGAACATGACGAAGATACCATGCGTGAGGCTGATTATCTGATTGACGTTGGTCCTGGTGCGGGTGTTTTTGGTGGGGAGATTGTTGCGGCAGGTACGCCCAAACAGGTAGCTCGTAACAGTAAGTCTATCACAGGCCAGTACTTGTCAGGCAAACGTGCCATTCCAGTACCAGAAGAACGCCGTGTTGGTAATGGTCGTTTTATCGAGGTGACGGGAGCGCGTGAGAACAACCTGCAAAATGTCACAGCTCGCTTCCCACTAGGAAAATTCATCGCAGTGACAGGGGTGTCGGGCTCAGGGAAATCGACCCTAATCAATAGCATTCTCAAAAAAGCTATTGCCCAGAAGCTCAACCGCAATTCAGACAAACCTGGTAAGTTTAAAACGATTACAGGGATTGAGCATGTAGACCGCTTGATTGATATTGATCAGAGCCCCATCGGACGAACGCCGAGGTCCAACCCAGCTACCTATACAGGAGTTTTTGACGATATACGTGACCTTTTTGCCCAGACAAATGAGGCTAAGATTCGTGGTTACAAAAAGGGACGTTTCAGTTTCAATGTTAAGGGAGGTCGCTGTGAAGCCTGCTCAGGTGACGGGATCATCAAGATTGAGATGCACTTCTTGCCAGATGTTTATGTGGCTTGTGAGGTCTGCCACGGAACCCGCTACAACAGTGAAACCCTAGAAGTTCACTACAAGGAAAAAAATATTTCACAGGTCTTGGACATGACGGTCAACGATGCGGTGGAATTCTTCCAACATATTCCGAAAATTCAACGTAAACTTCAGACTATCAAGGATGTGGGACTTGGTTATGTGACATTGGGGCAACCTGCTACCACCCTTTCTGGGGGAGAAGCCCAGCGTATGAAGCTGGCTAGTGAACTTCACAAACGATCGACAGGAAAATCTTTCTACATTCTGGATGAGCCGACGACAGGTCTTCATACCGAGGATATCGCTCGCTTGCTCAAGGTTTTAGCTCGCTTTGTTGACGATGGCAATACAGTTCTTGTCATTGAGCACAATCTGGATGTTATAAAGACAGCAGACCATATTATTGATTTGGGACCTGAGGGCGGTGTCGGTGGTGGAACCATCATCGCAACAGGAACTCCAGAAGAAGTAGCGGGCAACGAAGCCAGCTACACAGGACATTATTTGAAAGGAAAGTTACATCATGAATAAACGTGTACAAGCATTTCTCGCTAAAATGCAAGAAAAAGAACTAGATGGCATCATTATCAACAACCTTAAAAACGTCTACTACTTGACTGGTTTTTGGGGTTCAAATGGAACAGTCTTTATCAGCCGTGACCGTCAGGTCTTGGTGACAGATTCTCGCTATATCATCGCAGCCAAGCAAGAAACCAGTGGTTTTGAGATTGTGGCCGACCGAGATGAATTGGCTGTCATTGCAGGGATTGTTAAGGACATGGGCTTGTCTCGAATCGGTTTTGAGGATGAGATTTCGGTCTCTTATTACCACCGTATGCAGGCATCCTTTGAAGAGTTAGACTTGCTTCCACAAACTCAGTTTGTTGAAGGCCTTCGTATGATTAAGGATGAGGCGGAGATTGCAGCTATTCGCAAGGCTTGTTCTATCTCAGACCAAGCTTTCCGTGATGCGCTTGACTTTATCAAGCCAGGAAAGACTGAAATTGAAATTGCCAACTTCCTTGACTTCCGCATGCGTGAGTTGGGAGCATCTGGCTTATCTTTTGATACGATCCTAGCTAGCGGTATCAATTCTTCCAAACCTCATGCTCATCCTATGCACAAACCAGTTGAGCTAGGAGAAGCCATTACCATGGACTTCGGTTGCCTTTATGACCACTATGTCAGTGATATGACCCGGACTATCTATCTGGGGCATGTCAGCGATGAGCAGGCAGAGATTTACAATACGGTTCTCAAAGCCAATCAAGCCTTGATTGACCAAGCTAAGGCTGGCTTAGGTTTCCGTGACTTTGACAAAATTCCTCGTGATATTATCATCGAGGCAGGTTATGGCGACTACTTTACCCACGGTATCGGACACGGTATTGGACTGGATATCCATGAGGAACCATACTTTAGCCAGACTTCTACAGAAACTATTAAGGCAGGTATGGCCTTGACTGATGAACCAGGTATCTATATCGAAGGCAAATATGGTGTTCGTATCGAGGACGATATTCTGATTACAGAGACAGGTTGTGAATTGTTAACCCTAGCTCCAAAAGAGTTGATAGTTATTTAAGAGTTAAACAACTCAAATGATTGACTTTTAAATTTTAAAGGTTTATACTGAAAGACGAAAACGGTAGGTGAGGCTACCATAGGGATACGGATGACTACCGCAAAGCAGTGGAGACACTACTCGTTGGTCAACAGTCCTGGTCGCGAAGGCCAAGACTAAGCTCATTTCATTGCCCTATGGAGTTAAAGCTTGAACGAAAAACAGATAATTAGTTTTTTAATCCTGCCATTTTATGGTGGGATTTTCTACTGTTTTAAAGCAAAGAAAGGAGACAGACGATGCAAATTGACGACCATCCGGAACCGCACATACACAGCCAATCGCTGATTTGTGTCGTTCTGCCCTTATAAAGTGATTGGTCTCTGTGTATGAAACACATCATTCATACAGATAGGAGAAACCAATGAAAACTACAAAAGAAAGATTAGCAACAGCTATTCAAGTCCCTTTAGACGAGAGTCTAACTTTTTATCATACTAGTTTAAACGGTTTGATAGAGGAACAAGTCGAAAAAAATCGTGACCTCTATGGCGAAAATGTGATTACCAAAGGCCAAGAAGATTCGATTTTGAAAAAGATTTACGAATCCATTATCAATCCTTTTACGATCATCTTACTGGTCATCGCCGTGATTTCCTTGGTGACCAATGTCTGGTTGGCAAAACCAGGTCAAGAGGATCCGACGACTTCTATTATCATCGTTGTCCTCGTCCTCATTTCTGGTGGCATACGCTTTGTCCAAGAACTCCGTAGTGATAAGGCTGCGACCAATCTATCAAAAATGATTGTCAACACAGCGACTGTCATTCGTCAAGGAGAAATCCAAGAAGTACCTATCGATGATTTGGTAGTGGGTGACGTGGTTAAATTAAGCGCTGGAGACATGATTCCAGCAGATCTTCTTTTATTTGAGTCGCGCGATTTCTTTGTACAACAGTCGGGCTTGACAGGTGAAAGTGAATCGGTTGAAAAATTGGCCTTGACCAAGGCAACAGTTCAACAATCTGATAGTCTGCTAGAGGCAGAAGCGCTCGCTTTTATGGGAACCAATGTCTTATCTGGCAGTGCCAAGGCCGTGGTTTTGGCGGTTGGTGATGATACCATGATGGGGGCCATTGAGCAGACTCTGAACACCTATGATGAGCCTACTTCGTTTGAACGAGAGATGAACAGTATTTCTTGGCTCTTGATCCGTTTGATGTTGGTCATGGTGCCCATCGTTTTCTTGTCCAATGGTTTAACAGATGGCGACTGGCTGGAAGCTGGCGTATTTGCTTTGAGTGTTGGTGTTGGATTGACACCTGAAATGCTTCCTATGATTATTACCGCTAGCCTAGCAAAAGGTTCTATTATCATGGCCAAGGAAAAAGTGGTTATCAAGAAACTCAATGCCATACAGGACTTAGGGGCGATTGATATCTTGTGTACAGATAAGACAGGAACTCTAACCCAAGACGAAATTGTCCTTGAATATCCCTTGGACATCCACGGACGCTTGGATTTGACTGTCTTGAGACGTGCTTATCTCAATTCTTATTTTCAAACGGGCTTGAAAAATTTGATGGACAGAGCTATCATCAAACGGACTGAAAAGGAAGCAAAAGAACACGCCCTCTTGCAAAATCTGGCTCAAACTTTTCAAAAAATAGATGAGCTTCCCTTTGATTTTGAACGTAGACGGATGAGTGTTATCGTTAAAGATGAGCACGAAGTGGTTAGTTTGGTAACCAAGGGTGCCCTAGAGGAGATGTTGACGATTTCCAGTCATGCGGAATACCAAGGAGTGATTACTCCCTTGACAGATATTATTAGAGAAGAAATTTTAGCAGAAGTCAGACAACTAAATCAACAAGGTTTGCGTGTCTTGGGAGTGGCTTATAAGTCAGGTTTGAGGGAAGATCATGCCTATACAGTTGATGACGAAAGGGATATGATTCTAACTGGTTATTTAGCCTTCCTAGATCCTCCTAAACCATCTGCAGCACCAGCAATTAAGGCTTTGTTAGAACATGGGGTTCAAACAAAAATTTTGACGGGAGATAACGAAAAAGTTACCCAAGCAGTCTGTGAAAAGGTTGGTTTGGATATCAATCAGATGCTGTTGGGGTCTGAAATTGATCAGATGAGTGATCAAGAATTGTCTCAAGCCGTAGAGGAGGTAACAGTTTTTGCCAAACTTTCTCCTGACCAAAAAGCAAGGATTATTTTACAATTTAAGGCTAATGGTCATGCGGTCGGCTATATGGGAGATGGAATCAATGATGCCCCTTCTATGAAAGTAGCAGATGTGGGAATTTCTGTTGATACAGCAGTAGATATTGCTAAAGAAACAGCTGATGTTATCTTACTTGATAAGGATCTCATGGTGCTTGAAAAAGGACTTGTTGAAGGTCGTAAGGTCTATGCCAATATGACCAAATATATCAAGATGACAGTGAGTTCTAATTTTGGAAATATCTTATCCCTATTGGTCTCTGGAATCTTTTTACCATTTTTACCAATGGCACCAGTCCATTTGATTATCCTAAATCTAGTCTATGATTTGTCTTGTATTGCCTTGCCTTTTGACAAGGTGGATAAAGATTTTTTGAGAAATCCACATACCTGGGAAGCCAAGTCCATCACACGTTTCATGGTTTGGATGGGGCCTATTTCTTCTGCCTTTGATATTTTGACCTTCATTTTACTTTATTTTATCATTGTACCCATGACGACAGGTCATGCCTATGTTCATGGAGCAGATTCGGCCGTAGGATTTATTGTCTTGTTTCAGACAGGTTGGTTTATCGAGTCCATGTGGTCACAGACCATGGTTATCCATATGCTGCGTTCAGCCAAAATTCCCTTTTTACAAAGTCGTCCAGCTTGGCTAGTCCTTGTGACAACCTTATTGGCTGCAGCCTTTGTGACCTTCCTTCCCTACAGTCCACTCGCAATCCTACTTCATCTAACTCCATTAAAACCGATTTATTTCATCTTTTTGCTTTTCATCATTATTTTGTATATGATTAGCGTGACAATTGTGAAAAAAATCTATATCAAGAAATATCAAGAATGGCTGTAAATTTCATTTTGTCAAGAAAAAAGTACGAAAATGACGAAAAAAGTCAAAAAAATTTAAAAATAGGTCGCAAGTCGGATGTTTTTTATGGTATAATAGACTAAACTGATAGTAACATGTAGCGAAAGGGGTAGGTACATGATTAAAATTTATACAGTCTCAAGTTGTACTAGCTGTAAAAAAGCAAAAACCTGGCTCAATGCCCACCAGTTAAGTTATAAAGAACAAAACCTTGGTAAAGAAGGAATTACGCGAGAAGAATTACTGGATATTCTGACAAAAACAGATAACGGAATAGCCAGCATCGTTTCGTCTAAAAATCGCTATGCCAAAGCCCTTGGAGTGGATATCGAAGATTTGAGTGTCAACGAAGTCCTCAATCTGATTATGGAAACACCGAGAATTTTAAAGAGCCCAATCCTTGTAGATGAAAAACGCCTGCAAGTTGGCTATAAGGAAGACGATATTCGTGCCTTCCTACCACGCTCTGTCCGTAATGTAGAAAATGCAGAAGCACGTTTGCGTGCAGCTCTATAAACATCAAGGCTGGGAGCAACTCCCAGTCTTATTTTAATTTCAAAAAGAAAGAAGAAAGAAATGAAAAAAATAGTTCTTGTTAGTCTAGCTTTCCTTTTTGTCCTGGTTGGTTGCGGACAGAAAAAAGAAACTGGAACAGCTACAAAAACAGAAAAGGATACGCTTCAGTCGGCATTGCCAGTTATTGAGAATGCTGAGAAGAATACAGTTGTGACCAAGACTTTGGTCTTGCCCAAGTCAGATGATGGTAGCCAGCAAACCCAAACCATTACATACAAGGACAAGACTTTTTTGAGCTTAACGATTCAACAAAAACGTCCAGTTTCTGATGAGTTGAAGACTTATATCGACCAACATGGAGTGGAAGAAACTCAAAAAGCTCTTCTCGAGGCAGAGGAGAAGGATGAGGCTATTATAGAAGCTCGTAAATTAGCAGGATTTAAGCTTGAAACCAAACTATTGAGCGCAACCGAACTTCAAACAACGACTAGTTTTGACTTTCAAGTTCTGGATGTCAAGAAGGCTTCTCAGTTAGAATATTTGAAGAATATTGGTTTAGAAAATCTCTTGAAGAATGAACCAAGCAAATATATTTCAGACAGATTGGCAAATGGCGCGACAGAACAGTAGAAAATCCAAATAAATAGACTGCCTGAATTGTAGAACGTAAGGAATTATGCTATAATGGTACTATTCTAAGGAAAGAGGGTGTTAGAATGGGATTTACTGAAGAAACAGTACGTTTTAAATTGGACGATTCCAATAAAAAAGAAATTAGCGAAACTCTGACTGATGTTTATGCTTCGTTGAACGATAAGGGCTACAACCCGATTAACCAAATCGTAGGTTACGTATTGAGTGGAGACCCTGCCTACGTTCCTCGTTATAATAATGCACGAAATCAAATCCGTAAGTATGAGCGCGATGAAATCGTTGAAGAATTGGTCCGCTACTACCTTAAAGGACAAGGAGTCGATCTATAACCTATGAGAATTATGGGATTGGACGTCGGTTCAAAAACGGTAGGGGTGGCCATTAGCGATCCGCTCGGTTTTACAGCTCAAGGGCTTGAAATCATTCAAATCAATGAGGAACAAGGTCAATTTGGTTTTGACCGCGTTAAGGAGTTGGTTGATACTTACAAGGTGGAACGATTTGTAGTGGGCTTGCCTAAAAACATGAACAATACAAGCGGACCGCGCGTGGAAGCTAGTCAAGCCTACGGAGCAAAGCTAGAAGAGCTTTTTGGTTTACCAGTAGACTATCAAGATGAACGCTTGACAACAGTTGCCGCAGAGCGCATGTTGATTGAACAAGCAGATATTAGCCGCAATAAGCGCAAGAAAGTCATTGATAAGTTAGCAGCTCAGCTGATTTTACAAAATTATTTAGATAGAAAATTTTAATATAAAGGAGAGGCTATGTCACACGATCATAACCACGACCACGAAGAACGTGAATTAATTACACTAGTAGATGAGCAAGGAAATGAAACCTTGTTTGAAATCCTTTTGACGATTGACGGAAAAGAAGAATTTGGTAAAAACTATGTTCTTCTAGTACCAGTTAACGCAGAAGAAGACGAAGACGGACAAGTTGAAATCCAAGCATACTCATTCATCGAAAACGAAGATGGAACAGAAGGCGAATTGCAACCAATCCCAGAAGACTCAGAAGACGAATGGAACATGATTGAAGAAGTCTTCAACAGCTTTATGGAGGAGTAAACACGTCCAGTGGACGTGTTTAGCCCAGCTCTTTGTAACAAGAGAGAGCTGGTAAGTCCGGGGGATGTTTTTACCCCAAGTTAATATTCATAGTAGCTAGTTATTAGCTAACCAGGTGAGAGGTCGGGACGAAAATCCTGGCCTCGTTTTTGTTAGTTATGAGACTTTATTGAGGCAGTTGATTGAACCTGTAATTAAGGAGAGGTATATGTTTGAAGTAGAAGAATGGCTTCATAGTCGGATTGGTTTGAATTTTCGATCAGGTTTGGGCCGAATGCAAGAAGCGGTGGATTTGTTAGGAAATCCTGAGAAGTCTTATCCTATTATCCATGTGACAGGGACTAATGGGAAAGGTTCTACCATTGCTTTTATGAGGGGAATATTTATGGGGCATGGAAAGAAAGTTGCGACCTTTACCTCCCCTCATATTGTCTCCGTCAATGACCGAATCTGCATTAATGGACAACCTATAGCTGATGCAGACTTCATCCGTTTGGCTAATCAGGTCAAGGAGATGGAGAAAACGCTTCTGCAAACCCATGATCAGTTGTCCTTTTTTGAATTGCTGACCTTGATTGCTTTTCTTTATTTTAGAGAGCAAGAGGTGGATTTGGTTTTATTAGAAGTGGGAATTGGCGGCTTACTTGACACGACTAATGTGGTAACTGGAGAGATTGCTGTCATCACCTCTATCGGACTTGACCATCAGGAGACTCTGGGTGACAGTATAGCAGCAATTGCAGAGCAGAAAGCTGGTATTTTTAAGGCTGGTAAAAAGGCAGTGATTGCTAAGTTGCCTTCAGAAGCTAGGCTTGTTTGTCAGAAAAAAGCAGACTCTTTAGCTGTTGACCTTTATCAGGCAGGTCGGGATTTTTCAATGCTGAATGGGAATTTTTTAAGCTCTTTGGCTAACCTTTCACAGTTGAAAATAGGTTTAGAAGGAGCTTATCAGCAGGAAAATGCGGCCTTGGCGCTACAAACGTTTCTTCTCTTTATGAGAGAAGGAAAGGAAGCTGTTGATGAACAGGTTGTAAGACAGGCTTTGGAGCAGACCCATTGGGCTGGGCGTTTGGAGCGTATTCGTCCTCAGATTTACTTGGACGGTGCTCATAACCTTCCTGCCTTGGCTCGCTTGGTTGAGTTTATTAAAGAAAAAGAGCAGGAAGGTTATCGTCCTCAAATCCTATTTGGAGCCTTGAAACGGAAGGATTATCAAGGGATGTTGGCTTATCTGACTGAAAAATTGTCTCAGGTGGAACTCAAGGTGACCGGCTTTGACTATCAAGGTTCTTTGGATGAAACAGATGTAACAGGTTACGATATAGTTCCTTCTTACCGAGAATTTATTAGCAATTTTGAAGCAAGAGCAGGTGCCCAGGATTTGTTGTTCGTTACAGGGTCTCTCTATTTTATCTCAGAAGTACGGGGCTACTTGCTGACCCATGAGCAGATGAATTGACCTCCTTTTTTGAACTTGTTATACTAGGGAAACTACTAGTTAGAGGGAAAAAATTCTGTAAATTGGTAGCAGAAAGGAAATTCATCATGAAATTAAAAAGATTCACACTTTCTCTTGCTTCTATAGCAAGTCTTAGTCTCTTAGTAGCTTGTTCACAAAGAGCTCAACAAGTTCAACAACCAGCAACTCAATCGCAAACACAACAAACTCAGCAATCACAACCTGCTGCTTCATCTTCTACAGAAAATAGCAACCAGGCAGCAACAAGTTCTTCACAAAATACGCCTGAGGCTCAACCAACTAATATTGATGGAACTTATACTGGTCAGGACGAAGGAGACCGTATCACTTTAGTGGTAACTGGAACAACTGGCACCTGGACACAGGTAGAAACTGATGGGGAACAAGAAATCAAGCAGGTTAGCTTCGACGCTGCTAATCAACGCATGATTATTGGTGATGATGCCAAGATTTATGCAATCAATGGAAATCAGATGATTATCGACGATATGGATAGAGACGCGTCTGATCGCATTGTTTTATCAAAATAAACTAGAAGGAGACTGGTTTTGTCAGTCTCTTTTGCTTTTACTCAGAAAAATGATTATAAATACTTGCCTTCTACCGAATACCTGCGTTATACTAGTATTAATTACCTGTTTTTAGCATTCATACTCTTCGAAAATCTCTTCAAACCACGTCAGCTTCCATCTGCAACCTCAAAACAGTGTTTTGAGCAACCTGCGACTAGCTTCCTAGTTTGCTCTTTGCTTTTCATTGAGTATCACAATATCAAGGAGGGGATATGAAATATAGAAAATTTCAATTATTGATGTCCAAGTATGGCTTTAGTCTTTCGATTATGCTGCTTGAACTGTGTCTTGTTTTTGGTCTCTTTCTTTATTTAGGGCGTATGGCCCCTATTCTTTGGGTTATTCTCTTAATATTTATGAGTATGGCGACTATCGTAGCGATTGTCAATCGTTCCATGGCGCCTGAAAGCAAAGTGATGTGGTTAGTGGTAACTTTTGTTCCTGTTATTGGTCCTTTGCTCTATCTGATGTTTGGTGAAAGACGATTGTCCAAAAAAGAAATCAAGCAGTTGGACAAACTTGGTTCCATGCATTTTCGGGAGGATAACAGTAAAGCTCTCCGCCAGAAATTGAAGGAAGAGGATAAGGCGGCTTACGGAGTTATCAAATCTTTGCTAAGTATGGATAGCAATGCCGATGTCTATGATCGAACAGATTCACAATTCTTTTCTTCGGGTGAAAGCATGTGGCAACATATGTTGGAAGACCTCAAGAAAGCTGAGAAATTTATCTTTCTAGAGTACTATATTGTCGAAGAAGGTCTGATGTGGAATAGCATACTAGATATACTAGAGCAAAAGGCAGCTCAGGGTGTAGAGGTCAAGATGCTCTATGATGATATCGGCTGTATGGCGACTTTACCTGGAGACTATACTGTTCAGCTTCGTAGTCGAGGAATTGAAGCTCATAAGTTTAACAAGGTGATTCCTCGTTTGACGGTAGCTTATAATAATCGAGACCATCGTAAAATCCTTGTTATAGATGGTCAGGTAGCCTATACAGGAGGTATTAACTTAGCTGATGAGTACATCAACCATGTAGAACGCTTTGGCTATTGGAAGGACAGTGGGATTCGCTTAGATGGTCCTGGTGTCAAGGCTCTAACTCGTCTCTTTTTGATGACTTGGTACATCAATCGTGGGGAAATCAGCGATTTTGACCAGTATCACTTGGAAAATCAGCCTTGTTCTGGCCAAGGGCTCTGCATTCCTTACGGTAGTGGACCCAAGCCCATCTTCCGTACTCAAGTAGGGAAAAAAGTCTATCAAAGTTTGATTAATCAGGCTACTGATTCAGTCTATATCACGACACCCTATTTGATTATTGACTATGATTTAACAGAGAGTATTAAAAATGCGGCCATGAGGGGTGTTGATGTCCGCATTGTGACCCCTTTCATTCCGGATAAAAAATTAATCCAACTCATCACGAGAGGGGCCTATCCGGATTTGTTGTCAGCAGGAGTCAGGATTTTTGAGTATAGTCCTGGCTTCATCCATAGTAAACAAATCCTAGTGGACAAGGACTTTGCTGCAGTTGGAACGATTAATTTAGATTATAGAAGTTTGCTTCATCACTATGAAGATGCAGTTTTGCTATATAAAACGGCATCAATCACAGAGATTCAAAAAGATTTTCAAGAGATTTTTTCAGCATCGCAAGAAATTTTCCCTCATACGATAAAAAATAGCTGGTATCAGAAATTGATTAAGGAAATTGCCCAGTTATTTGCCCCAATCTTATAAGAAATCTAGGACTTAGGACACAAACCAGTCCTATTTTTCTTGCCTTTTACGAATAAGAAGATGTAGGAGGAAAGATGCTGACTCAGAAAGAATTGGATTATATCATAACATTTAAACAGACGAATTTACATCGATTTCGGGAAATTGAAACCTTTGTGAAACTAAGCAAAAAATCACTCAAACAGCCATCGCAAGCTGACAATTTTAGGTCTTTTTGATATACTAAGACAGATAAATTGAATAGGAGAAACGACATGGCTGTATATGGCAGAATCGAAGAAGTATCCGAAACGATACAGAGTAATGAAATTGAAAATAGATTGGATAGGAACCTTGAATCTCATGTAGAAAAAGAAGAACAGGTAGCTTTCCCGTTTTTCAGACTCATCATTGGAAGTACGATTGCAACGTTTTTTTCTGTGGTGATACCTTTACTTTTAGATATGGTAAGTCCCTCTCAGGCGCAGGATTTGTATATAGGGTGGGCTTTACATCAGGGAGGACAGATCTACAGTAGCTATTATGCTAGTCACGGTCTTATTTATTACTTGCTACTTTATATTACCCAAGGAGGCATTCTTTTTGCCTTGGTAGAATGGCTAGCCCTCTTAGGAGGAGGTTACTTCCTCTTTTCTTCAACTGACTATCTGACGGGACAAAAGGAACAAGCCAAGCAACTCCTAACCATATTTTATATTTTGGTATCTGGTCTCGGTTTTGGAGGAGGATATGCAACGATTTTAGCTTTGCCATTTCTGTTTGCAGGATTTTCGTTCATAGCAGCTTATCTATCAAATCCTAACCATGACAAGGGATTTCTACGTCTGGGGTTCTTTTTGGGTCTATCATTTTTCATAGAGCCTATTACAAGTCTTCTCTTTACTGCAGTAGTAACGATTGGTTTATTTGTCTTTAATGTTGGGCATGGTCGCCTTGCTCATGGAGTTTATCAGTTTTTTGCAGCAGCACTTGGCTTTTCTCTCATCTTTTACCCAGTAGGATACTATGTTCTTGCTTCAGGTGGTTTTGGAGAAGCTATAGGGAGTCTTTTGTATCCGATTGATTCCCTTCAGGTCTTTACCAATCCCCAACTAATGGATAATGTTGTATTCTATGGTTTGTTGACCTTTGGTTTAGGAGCTCTCTTCCTTATTTTTCTAGGATTGTTCCAATCAAAGGCATCAAGATTATATGTTATTTCAGTACCAGCTAGTTTTGCTTTCTTATTTGTATTAGTCTTGTTGCTTTTTTCTCAAGAACCTCTTCACGGTTCTCGTTTGATTCTAATCCTTCCGTCTTTACTCCTTCTTTTGATGACCAGTATTCGTGGGAAACATTCAGCTAGAGGAGCTCGTCGTCGGAGAAGAGAAGATGTTCCTACTTTATGGAAAAAATTCATGAAAGGGAATCTCTACTTACCGATCCTAGTGGTGGTTTATCTGATTGCAATTCCTTTTGTAGCTCGTTTTGTCTTGCATCCAGCTTCTTATAGAGAACAACATCAAGTAGTAGACAGAGTCAAACAAGAGACGAGTGAGGGAGACCAAATTTATATTTGGGATTCACATGTTCAGATGTATAAAGAAAGCCAGCGTTTGGCTGGATCCATGTTCCTATCACCTCTTCTTTACACGAGTACAGAAGAGAATAAAACTAGTTTAATCAATGACTTGAAAGAAAACCAACCTAAGGTGATTGTGGTAAACGACAAGGTGGCAGTCTGGTCTGAAGTAGAAACAATCTTGAAAGAAAATTACCAACAAGTGAAGACTGATTACTCAGAATTTAAAGTCTATAAAATTAAATAACAAAATCAATATCTTGTGTATTTTTAAAAATTTTAGGATTTTTAACACAAGATATTGATTTTTCTTTTTAGAGTGGTATAATACTTTTTAGAAAGAACATTTTAGAAACGAGCATGTATATGATTGCACTAGAAGAAAAAATTACAATTTTGCCAACTCTCTTCGTTGAAAAACGAGATGGGAGACGTGTTGTATTTGATGTGGATAAGATTGACAAGGCTCTCCACAAGGCGGCAGATAAGGTTATGGATGTGACACCCTTAGTCGAAAAACGCCTCAATGCTCTGACTGAGCGAATTGTCACAGAAATTCAAAGTCGCTTTCCGCAGGGAGTTAAGATTTATGAAATCCAAAATATTGTAGAGCATGAACTCCTTGAAGCCAAAGAATATGCGCTAGCTGAGGAGTATATCACTTATCGGACACAGAGGGATTTTGAGCGCTCAAAAGCGACAGATATTAACTTTAGTATCCATAAGCTTCTCAATAAAGATCAGGCAGTTGTCAATGAGAATGCTAATAAAGATAGTGATGTTTTTAATACCCAGCGTGATTTGACGGCGGGGATTGTTGGGAAATCAATCGGACTGCAAATGCTCCCTAAGCACGTAGCCAATGCCCACCAAAAGGGGGATATCCACTATCATGATTTGGATTATAGCCCCTACACCCCTATGACCAACTGCTGTTTGATTGATTTCAAGGGGATGTTGGAGAATGGTTTTAAGATTGGAAATGCGGAGGTGGAAAGTCCTAAGTCTATCCAGACTGCAACAGCTCAGATTTCCCAAATCATTGCCAACGTTGCTTCTAGCCAGTATGGAGGCTGTTCAGCTGACCGTATCGATGAGGTCTTGGCGCCTTATGCAGAGAAGAATTATCAAAAACACCTTAAGGATGCGGAAGAGTGGGTCTTACCTGACAAACGGGAAGATTACGCTTGGAAGAAAACACAAAAAGACATCTATGATGCCATGCAATCTCTCGAGTATGAAATTAATACTCTCTTCACTTCAAATGGACAAACACCTTTTACTTCGCTAGGTTTTGGTTTAGGAACTAGTCGTTTTGAACGAGAAATTCAAAAAGCTATTTTGACTATTCGTATCAAGGGTCTTGGTTCAGAACATCGTACGGCTATCTTCCCTAAACTGATTTTTACTCTGAAAAGAGGTCTTAACTTGGAAGAAGGGACTCCCAACTACGACATTAAGCAGTTGGCTCTTGAGTGTGCAACCAAGCGGATGTACCCAGACGTCTTGTCTTACGATAAGATTGTTGACTTGACAGGTTCTTTTAAGGTGCCTATGGGTTGCCGTTCCTTTCTCCAAGGGTGGAAGGATGAGAATGGTGTAGAAGTCAATTCAGGCCGTATGAATCTGGGTGTTGTGACAGTTAACCTGCCTCGTATTGCTCTTGAGTCTGAGGGCGACATGAATAAGTTCTGGGAAATCTTCAACGAGCGTATGAATATCGCAGAAGATGCTCTGGTTTACCGTGTCGAACGCACTAAAGAAGCGACGCCAGCGAATGCTCCTATCCTTTATCAGTACGGTGCTTTTGGCCATCGTCTAGGTAAAGAAGAAAGTGTTGACCAGCTCTTTAAGAATCGTCGGGCAACTGTTTCGCTGGGTTACATCGGTTTGTACGAAGTGGCTACTGTCTTCTTTGGAAATAGCTGGGAACACAATACAGAAGCCAAGGAATTCACTCTGGACATCATTCGTGATATGAAACGCCGTGTAGAAGAGTGGTCTGACCAATATGGCTATCATTTCTCTATCTACTCAACACCATCTGAAAGTTTGACAGACCGTTTCTGTCGACTAGATACAGAGAAGTTTGGTTCTATTCCTGATATTACAGACAAGGAATACTACACCAACTCTTTCCACTACGATGTTCGTAAAAATCCAACACCGTTTGAAAAACTGGATTTTGAAAAAATCTATCCAGAAGCAGGTGCGTCGGGTGGTTTCATCCATTATTGTGAGTATCCAGTTCTCCAGCAAAATCCAAAGGCCTTGGAAGCTGTCTGGGACTATGCCTATGACCGTGTCGGCTATCTAGGGACCAATACACCAATTGACCGTTGCTACAAGTGTGATTTTGAAGGGGATTTTGAACCAACTGAGAGGGGCTTTGCTTGTCCTAACTGTGGCAATAGCGACCCTAAAACAGTAGACGTTGTTAAACGGACTTGTGGCTATTTAGGCAATCCTCAAGCGAGACCTATGGTCAATGGACGTCACAAGGAAATCGCAGCGCGTGTCAAACACATGAATGGCTCAACGATTAAAATAGCTGGTCATCAAGTAACCAATTAGAAAGAAATGAGATGGGAAAATATCAATTAGACGATAAGGGGCGCGCACAAGTGACCCGTTATCACGAGAAACACTCTAAAGGTGGAGCTGGTAAGAAAGAACGTTTGCTCAACCTCAGAGAACAATTTTTAAACAAGAACAAGAAAAAATAAAAGTGAGAGTCAACTCTCGCTTTTCTCTTAGTGGGAGGTAAGGATGGAACTACGCAGACCAAGATTAGCAGATAAAGAAACAGTTTTAGAGATGATGGCAGAGTTTGAAAAGAGCCAATCAGCCCATGACGGAGGATTTTGGGATACAGAGAACTTTGTGTATGAAGAGTGGTTGGAAAGCAATCAGAATCAGGAAATGGGAATTAAGCTGCCTGAAGGGTGGGTTCCCGCAATTCAGTTAGTAGCTTTTTCTGTGAAAGATAGAGCAATTGGATTTCTTAATCTCCGGTTGCGCCTCAGTAACTTTCTACTAGAAGAAGGTGGCCACATTGGCTACTCCATTCGTCCATCAGAAAGAGGCAAGGGTTATGCTAAGGAAACTCTCCGTCAGGGCTTGCAAGTTGCTAAGGAAAAGAATATCAAGAGAACTCTTGTGACCTGTAGCGTAAATAATCCTGCTAGCAGAGCAGTCATTTTAGCAAATGGTGGGCTCCTTGAGGATGTTCGTAATGGTGTGGAGCGTTATTGGATAGAGGTAGTGAATGAATAATCCTAAACCACAAGAATGGAAAAGCGAAGAACTCAGTCAAGGGCGGATTATTGATTACAAGGCCTTTAACTTTGTAGATGGAGAGGGTGTGCGTAACTCTCTCTATGTATCAGGCTGCATGTTTCACTGCGAGGGATGTTATAATGTAGCGACTTGGTCTTTCAAGGCAGGAATTCCCTATACAGCAGAATTAGAAGAACAGATTATGGCAGATCTTGCTCAACCCTATGTTCAAGGCTTGACTTTGCTGGGAGGGGAGCCTTTTCTCAATACTGGGATTCTTTTGCCACTCGTTAAGCGGATTCGGAAGGAATTGCCAGATAAGGATATCTGGTCCTGGACGGGCTATACATGGGAAGAAATGATGTTGGAAACTCCAGATAAACTGGAACTATTGTCGCTAATTGACATCCTTGTCGATGGACGGTATGACCGAACTAAGAGAAATCTCATGCTCCAGTTTCGAGGTTCGTCCAACCAACGAATTATCGATGTGCAAAAATCTCTCAAAAGTGGGCAGGTAGTGATTTGGGATAAGCTTAATGACGGAAAAGAAAGCTATGAACAGGTGAAGAGAGAGTAACTTTCTTCTATAAAGAATAGTTAAATAAATGACCTATAAAAAAGAAAACAGTTTCATTGTAAAAAAACGAAAAAACAGCAACAAATCCCTTGCAATCGCAGGGGCTTTGTGTTATTCTATTATGGTGCTGTAAATTACAGCCTTAGCTTTGATGCAAGAGGTTGCGACACGCTCGGTTGCATTGCCACGCAACACCGCGTCGGTTTTCTTGTGGAGCTAGCCTATTATCTTAAATAGACGAAAAGGAGAAAAAGATGGCAAACAAAAAAATCCGTATCCGTTTGAAAGCTTACGAACACCGTACGCTTGACACAGCGGCTGCAAAAATCGTAGAATCAGCTACTCGTACAGGTGCACAAGTTGCGGGTCCAATCCCACTTCCAACTGAACGTAGCCTCTACACAATCATTCGTGCGACTCACAAATATAAAGACTCTCGCGAACAATTTGAAATGCGTACACACAAACGTTTGATCGATATCGTTAACCCAACTCAAAAAACAGTTGATGCTTTGATGAAATTGGATCTTCCAAGTGGTGTAAACGTAGAAATCAAACTTTAATCTAAAGCTTGATACCTTGAGCATAAAAAACGCTCGTTAAAAACTTTTTGAATAAAAAATATAGAAAAGGAACTATTTTCTCATGACAAAAGGAATCTTAGGGAAAAAAGTGGGAATGACTCAAATCTTCACTGAAGCTGGCGAATTGATCCCTGTAACAGTTATTGAAGCAACTCCAAACGTTGTTCTTCAAGTTAAAACTGTTGAAACAGACGGATACAACGCTATCCAAGTTGGTTTCGATGACAAACGCAAAGTATTGAGCAACAAACCTGCTAAAGGACATGTAGCGAAAGCTAACACGGCTCCTAAGCGCTTCATTCGTGAATTCAAAAACGTTGAAGGCTTGGAAGTTGGTGCTGAAATCACAGTTGAAACATTCGCAGCTGGAGACGTTGTTGACGTAACTGGTACTTCTAAAGGTAAAGGTTTCCAAGGTGTTATCAAACGCCACGGACAATCACGTGGACCAATGGCTCACGGTTCTCGTTACCACCGTCGTCCAGGTTCTATGGGACCTGTTGCACCTAACCGCGTATTCAAAGGTAAAAACCTTGCAGGACGTATGGGTGGCGACCGTGTAACAATTCAAAACCTTGAAGTTGTACAAGTTGTTCCAGAAAAGAACGTTATCCTTATCAAAGGTAACGTACCAGGTGCTAAGAAATCTCTTATCACTATCAAATCAGCAGTTAAAGCTGGTAAATAATAAGGAAAGGGGAATACAGTCAAAATGGCAAATGTAACATTATTCGACCAAACTGGTAAACAAGCGGGCGAAGTTGTTCTTAATGATGCAATCTTTGGTATCGAACCAAATGAATCTGTTGTGTTTGATGTGATCATCAGCCAACGTGCTAGCCTTCGTCAAGGAACTCACGCAGTTAAAAACCGCTCAGCTGTTTCAGGTGGCGGACGCAAACCATGGCGTCAAAAAGGAACTGGACGTGCTCGTCAAGGTTCTATCCGCTCTCCACAATGGCGTGGTGGTGGAATCGTCTTCGGACCAACTCCACGTAGCTATGCGTACAAACTTCCTCAAAAAGTTCGTCGCCTTGCGCTTAAATCTGTTTACTCAGAAAAAGTTGCTGAAAATAAATTTGTAGCCGTTGATTCTCTTGAATTTACAGCTCCAAAAACTGCTGAATTTGCAAAAGTTCTTGCAGCTTTGAGCATCGATTCTAAAGTCCTTGTTATTCTTGAAGAAGGAAACGAATTCGCAGCTCTCTCAGCTCGTAACCTTCCAAACGTGAAAGTTGCGACTGCTACAACTGCAAGTGTTCTTGACATCGCAAATAGTGACAAACTTCTTGTTACTCAAGCAGCTATCTCTAAAATCGAGGAGGTTCTTGCATAATGAATTTGTATGATGTTATCAAAAAACCTGTAATCACTGAAAGCTCAATGGCTCAACTTGAAGCAGGAAAATATGTATTTGAAGTTGACACTCGTGCACACAAACTTTTGATCAAGCAAGCTGTTGAAGCTGCTTTCGAAGGTGTTAAAGTTGCTAATGTTAACACAATCAACGTAAAACCAAAAGCTAAACGTGTTGGACGTTACACTGGTTTTACTAACAAAACTAAAAAAGCTATCATCACACTTACAGCTGATTCTAAAGCAATCGAGTTGTTTGCTGCTGAAGCTGAATAATCTAAGGAGGAAATATCGTGGGAATTCGTGTTTATAAACCAACAACAAACGGTCGCCGTAATATGACTTCTTTGGATTTCGCTGAAATCACAACAAGCACTCCTGAAAAATCATTGCTTGTTGCATTGAAGAGCAAGGCTGGTCGTAACAACAACGGTCGTATCACAGTTCGTCACCAAGGTGGTGGACACAAACGTTTCTACCGTTTGGTTGACTTCAAACGTAACAAAGACAACGTTGAAGCAGTTGTTAAAACAATCGAGTACGATCCAAACCGTTCTGCAAACATCGCTCTTGTACACTACACTGACGGTGTGAAAGCATACATCATCGCTCCAAAAGGTCTTGAAGTAGGTCAACGTATCGTTTCAGGTCCAGAAGCAGATATCAAAGTCGGAAACGCTCTTCCACTTGCTAACATCCCAGTTGGTACTTTGATCCACAACATTGAGTTGAAACCAGGTCGTGGTGGTGAATTGGTACGTGCTGCTGGAGCTTCTGCTCAAGTATTGGGTCAAGAAGGTAAATACGTTCTTGTTCGTCTTCAATCAGGTGAAGTTCGTATGATTCTTGGAACTTGCCGTGCTACAGTTGGTGTTGTCGGAAACGAACAACATGGACTTGTAAACCTTGGTAAAGCAGGACGTAGCCGTTGGAAAGGTATCCGCCCAACAGTTCGTGGTTCTGTAATGAACCCTAACGATCACCCACACGGTGGTGGTGAAGGTAAAGCACCAGTTGGTCGTAAAGCACCATCTACTCCATGGGGCAAACCTGCTCTTGGTCTTAAAACTCGTAACAAGAAAGCGAAATCTGACAAACTTATCGTTCGTCGTCGCAACGAGAAATAATATTAAACTAGTCGCTTAAGTAACTAGTAAATCCGCCAGCTCGGTAGCGCTCCATGTGAGCGCAAGCCGCTGTGGTACAACATTTAAAGGAGAAAATATAAAAATGGGACGCAGTCTTAAAAAAGGACCTTTCGTCGATGAGCATTTGATGAAAAAAGTTGAAGCTCAAGCTAACGACGAAAAGAAAAAAGTTATTAAAACTTGGTCACGTCGTTCAACGATTTTCCCAAGTTTCATTGGTTACACTATTGCAGTTTATGACGGACGTAAACATGTACCTGTTTACATCCAAGAAGACATGGTAGGTCACAAACTTGGTGAATTTGCACCAACTCGTACTTACAAAGGTCACGCTGCAGACGACAAGAAAACACGTAGAAAATAAGGAGAACATAAATGGCAGAAATTACTTCAGCTAAAGCAATGGCTCGTACAGTACGTGTTTCACCTCGTAAATCACGTCTTGTTCTTGATAACATCCGTGGTAAAAGCGTAGCCGATGCAATCGCAATCTTGACATTCACTCCAAACAAAGCTGCTGAAATCATCTTGAAAGTTTTGAACTCAGCTGTAGCTAACGCTGAAAACAACTTTGGTTTGGATAAAGCTAACTTGGTAGTATCTGAAGCATTCGCAAACGAAGGACCAACTATGAAACGTTTCCGTCCACGTGCGAAAGGTTCAGCTTCACCAATCAACAAACGTACAGCTCACATCACTGTAGCTGTTGCAGAAAAATAAGGAGGTAAAATCGTGGGTCAAAAAGTACATCCAATTGGTATGCGTGTCGGCATCATCCGTGATTGGGATGCCAAATGGTATGCTGAAAAAGAATACGCGGATTACCTTCATGAAGATCTTGCAATCCGTAAATTCGTTCAAAAAGAACTTGCTGACGCAGCAGTTTCAACTATCGAAATCGAACGCGCAGTAAACAAAGTTAACGTTTCACTTCACACTGCTAAACCAGGTATGGTTATCGGTAAAGGTGGTGCTAACGTTGATGCACTCCGTGCGAAACTTAACAAATTGACTGGAAAACAAGTACACATCAACATCATCGAAATCAAACAACCTGATTTGGATGCTCACCTTGTAGGTGAAGGAATTGCTCGTCAATTGGAGCAACGTGTTGCTTTCCGTCGTGCACAAAAACAAGCAATCCAACGTGCAATGCGTGCTGGAGCTAAAGGAATCAAAACTCAAGTATCAGGTCGTTTGAACGGTGCAGATATCGCCCGTGCTGAAGGATACTCTGAAGGAACTGTTCCACTTCACACACTTCGTGCAGATATCGATTACGCTTGGGAAGAAGCAGATACTACATACGGTAAACTTGGTGTTAAAGTATGGATCTACCGTGGTGAAGTTCTTCCAGCTCGCAAAAACACTAAAGGAGGTAAATAACCAATGTTAGTACCTAAACGTGTTAAACACCGTCGTGAATTCCGTGGAAAAATGCGCGGTGAAGCAAAAGGTGGAAAAGAAGTAGCATTCGGTGAATACGGTCTTCAAGCTACAACTAGCCACTGGATCACTAACCGCCAAATCGAAGCTGCTCGTATCGCCATGACTCGTTACATGAAACGTGGTGGTAAAGTTTGGATTAAAATCTTCCCACACAAATCATACACTGCTAAAGCTATCGGTGTGCGTATGGGATCTGGTAAAGGGGCGCCTGAAGGTTGGGTAGCACCAGTTAAACGTGGTAAAGTGATGTTCGAAATCGCTGGTGTATCTGAAGAGATCGCTCGCGAAGCGCTTCGTCTTGCTAGCCACAAATTGCCAGTTAAATGTAAATTCGTAAAACGTGAAGCAGAATAAGGAGAAGGCATGAAACTTAATGAAGTAAAAGAATTTGTTAAAGAACTTCGTGGTCTTTCTCAAGAAGAACTCGCGAAGCGCGAAAACGAATTGAAAAAAGAATTGTTTGAACTTCGTTTCCAAGCTGCTACTGGTCAATTGGAACAAACAGCTCGCTTGAAAGAAGTTAAAAAACAAATCGCTCGTATCAAAACAGTTCAATCTGAAGCGAAATAATAGACTAGGGAAGGAGAAATTTCAATGGAACGCAATAATCGTAAAGTTCTTGTTGGACGTGTTGTATCTGACAAAATGGACAAGACAATCACAGTTGTAGTTGAAACAAAACGTAACCACCCAGTCTATGGTAAACGTATTAACTACTCTAAAAAATACAAAGCTCATGATGAAAACAATGTTGCCAAAGAAGGCGATATCGTACGTATCATGGAAACTCGTCCGCTTTCAGCTACAAAACGTTTCCGTCTTGTAGAAGTTGTTGAAGAAGCGGTCATCATCTAATCAAACCTGAAAGGAGAAAACTGAAATGATTCAAACAGAAACTCGTTTGAAAGTCGCAGACAACAGCGGTGCTCGCGAAATCTTGACTATCAAAGTTCTTGGTGGTTCAGGACGTAAATTTGCAAACATCGGTGATGTTATCGTGGCATCTGTAAAACAAGCTACTCCTGGTGGTGCGGTTAAAAAAGGTGACGTTGTTAAAGCAGTTATCGTTCGTACTAAATCAGGTGCTCGTCGTGCTGATGGTTCATACATCAAATTTGACGAAAACGCAGCAGTTATCATCCGTGAAGACAAAACTCCTCGCGGAACACGTATCTTTGGCCCAGTTGCACGTGAATTGCGTGAAGGTGGCTTCATGAAGATCGTGTCACTTGCTCCAGAAGTACTTTAATTTTTAGAAACAAACTAGTCCCCTGGATTTACCTCCAGGGTGCCCTTATGGGCGTAAGAAAAATCAAGGAGAAACCTAATGTTTGTAAAAAAAGGCGACAAAGTTCGCGTAATCGCTGGTAAAGATAAGGGAACAGAAGCTGTTGTCCTTACTGCCCTTCCAAAAGTAAACAAAGTTATCGTTGAAGGTGTTAACATCGTTAAGAAACACCAACGTCCAACTAACGAGCTTCCTCAAGGTGGTATCATCGAGAAAGAAGCAGCTATCCACGTATCAAACGTTCAAGTTTTGGACAAAAATGGTGTAGCTGGTCGTGTTGGTTACAAATTTGTAGACGGTAAAAAAGTTCGCTACAACAAAAAATCAGGCGAAGTGCTTGATTAATCACGAAGGAAAGGAGAAGTATAATGGCAAATCGTTTAAAAGAAAAATATCTTAATGAAGTAGTTCCTGCTTTGACAGAACAATTCAACTACTCATCAGTGATGGCTGTGCCTAAAGTAGATAAGATCGTTTTGAACATGGGTGTTGGTGAAGCTGTATCAAACGCTAAAAGCCTTGAAAAAGCTGCTGAAGAATTGGCACTTATCTCAGGTCAAAAACCACTTATCACTAAAGCTAAAAAATCAATCGCCGGCTTCCGTCTTCGTGAAGGTGTTGCGATCGGTGCAAAAGTTACCCTTCGTGGTGAACGTATGTACGAATTCTTGGATAAATTGGTTTCAGTTTCACTTCCACGTGTACGTGACTTCCACGGTGTTCCAACAAAATCATTTGATGGACGCGGAAACTACACACTTGGTGTGAAAGAACAATTGATCTTCCCAGAAATCAACTTTGATGACGTTGACAAAACTCGTGGTCTTGACATCGTTATCGTAACAACTGCTAACACTGACGAAGAGTCACGTGCATTGCTTACAGGCCTTGGAATGCCTTTTGCAAAATAATATAGGAGGTAAATCTAATGGCTAAAAAATCAATGATTGCTAAGAACAAACGTCCAGCGAAGTTCTCTACTCAAGCTTATACTCGTTGTGAAAAATGTGGTCGTCCACATTCAGTTTACCGCAAATTTAAACTTTGCCGTGTTTGCTTCCGTGAATTAGCTTACAAAGGACAAATTCCTGGTGTAACAAAAGCATCTTGGTAATTCTAGCTTTCAATCCCGTCGTGATTCGTCGTTATCTGCTTTTGCCTAACTCAAGTTATGCCTGCAAGCAGATGCCTAGACTCACTTAGGAATTGAAACCTAGAAATATATTCTGAGCCCAGCTCAATCATTAACTAGCAAGTGCAACTTGCAAACTACTAGTAAGAGGAGAAAAATAAAATGGTTATGACTGACCCAATCGCAGACTTCCTAACTCGTATTCGTAACGCTAACCAAGCGAAACACGAAGTACTTGAAGTACCTGCATCAAACATCAAAAAAGGGATTGCTGAAATCCTTAAACGCGAAGGTTTTGTAAAAAACGTTGAAATCATCGAAGATGACAAACAAGGCATCATCCGTGTATTCCTTAAATACGGACCAAACGGTGAAAAAGTTATCACTAACTTGAAACGTGTTTCTAAACCAGGACTTCGTGTCTACAAAAAACGTGAAGACCTTCCAAAAGTTCTTAACGGACTTGGAATTGCTATCCTTTCAACTTCTGAAGGTTTGCTTACTGATAAAGAAGCACGCCAAAAGAATGTTGGTGGAGAAGTTATCGCTTACGTTTGGTAATATTTAGCTCTCAATTTCTTTGTGACTCTTCGTTATCGTCTCTTGCCTAACCTAAAGTTATGCCTGCGAGACGATGCCTAGATTCACTTTGAAATTGAAACCTAAATGTTCCTTTAAATCGAGAAATCGATTTAGCCCCCGTGAAAACTGGCCGTTCTGGCCTGACAATTTAACAGGAGAATTAAAAACATGTCACGTATTGGTAATAAAGTTATCGTGTTGCCTGCTGGTGTTGAAATCACTAACAATGACAACGTTGTAACTGTAAAAGGACCTAAAGGAGAACTTACTCGTGAGTTCTCAAAAGATATTGAAATCCGTGTGGAAGGTACTGAAGTAACTCTTCACCGTCCAAACGATTCAAAAGAAATGAAAACTATCCACGGAACTACTCGTGCCCTTTTGAACAACATGGTTGTTGGTGTATCAGAAGGATTCAAGAAAGAACTTGAAATGCGCGGGGTTGGTTACCGTGCACAACTTCAAGGATCTAAACTTGTTTTGGCTGTTGGTAAATCTCATCCAGACGAAGTTGAAGCTCCAGAAGGAATTACTTTTGAACTTCCAAACCCAACAACAATCGTTGTTAGCGGAATTTCAAAAGAAGTAGTTGGTCAAACAGCTGCTTACGTACGTAGCCTTCGTTCACCAGAACCATATAAAGGTAAAGGTATCCGTTACGTTGGTGAATTCGTTCGTCGTAAAGAAGGTAAAACAGGTAAATAATGTTGAGTGGTTGATTCTCAACCACCAACCTATTTTCCAACTTTGTGCATAGCACACGATTTAAAACTAAAGAGGTGAAAACTGTGATTTCAAAACCAGATAAAAACAAACTCCGCCAAAAACGCCACCGTCGCGTTCGCGGAAAACTCTCTGGAACTGCTGATCGCCCACGTTTGAACGTATTCCGTTCTAATACAGGCATCTACGCTCAAGTGATTGATGACGTAGCGGGTGTAACGCTCGCAAGTGCTTCAACTCTTGATAAAGAAGTTTCAAAAGGAACTAAAACTGAACAAGCCGTTGCTGTCGGTAAACTCGTTGCAGAACGTGCAAACGCTAAAGGTATTTCAGAAGTGGTGTTCGACCGCGGTGGATATCTATATCACGGACGTGTGAAAGCTTTGGCTGATGCAGCTCGTGAAAACGGATTGAAATTCTAATAGGAGGACACTAGAAAATGGCATTTAAAGACAATGCAGTTGAATTAGAAGAACGCGTAGTTGCTGTCAACCGTGTTACAAAAGTTGTTAAAGGTGGACGTCGTCTTCGTTTCGCAGCTCTTGTTGTTGTTGGTGACCACAACGGTCGCGTAGGATTTGGTACTGGTAAAGCTCAAGAAGTTCCAGAAGCAATCCGTAAAGCAGTAGATGATGCTAAGAAAAACTTGATCGAAGTTCCTATGGTTGGAACAACAATCCCACACGAAGTTCTTTCAGAATTCGGTGGAGCTAAAGTATTGTTGAAACCTGCTGTAGAAGGTTCTGGAGTTGCCGCTGGTGGTGCAGTTCGTGCCGTTGTGGAATTGGCAGGTGTGGCAGATATTACATCTAAATCACTTGGTTCTAACACTCCAATCAACATTGTTCGTGCAACTGTTGAAGGTTTGAAACAATTGAAACGCGCTGAAGAAGTTGCTGCCCTTCGTGGTATTTCAGTTTCTGATTTGGCATAAGAAAGGGGATAAAATGGCTCAAATTAAAATTACTTTGACTAAGTCTCCAATCGGACGCATTCCATCACAACGTAAAACTGTTGTAGCACTTGGACTTGGCAAATTGAACAGCTCTGTTATTAAAGAAGATAACGCTGCTATCCGTGGTATGATCACAGCAGTATCTCACTTGGTAACAGTTGAAGAAGTAAACTAATGAATTTTTAGGGGATGTGCACTATACCATCCCCTAAAACTAGATATAGTCATCTATGATGACGTCGTATAGGCGAGTTGATGGGGGAGACAACCTTTTCTCCCTTATCGGCGCTAGCATTTTACAAAAGAGGAGAAAATAAAAATGAAACTTCATGAATTGAAACCTGCAGAAGGTTCTCGTAAAGTACGTAACCGCGTTGGTCGTGGTACTTCATCAGGTAACGGTAAAACATCTGGTCGTGGTCAAAAAGGTCAAAAAGCTCGTAGCGGTGGCGGAGTTCGCCTTGGTTTTGAAGGTGGACAAACTCCATTGTTCCGTCGTCTTCCAAAACGTGGATTCACTAACATCAACGCTAAAGAATACGCAATTGTGAACCTTGACCAATTGAACGTCTTTGAAGATGGTGCTGAAGTTACTCCAGTTGTTCTTATCGAAGCAGGAATTGTTAAAGCTGAAAAATCAGGTGTTAAAATTCTTGGTAACGGTGAGTTGACTAAGAAATTGACTGTGAAAGCAGCTAAATTCTCTAAATCAGCTGAAGAAGCTATCACTGCTAAAGGTGGTTCAGTAGAAGTCATCTAAGAGAGGTGACCTATGTTTTTTAAATTATTAAGAGAAGCTCTTAAAGTCAAGCAGGTTCGATCAAAAATTTTATTTACAATTTTTATCGTTTTGGTCTTTCGTATCGGAACTAGCATTACAGTTCCTGGTGTGAATGCCAATAGCTTGAATGCTTTAAGTGGATTATCCTTCTTAAACATGTTGAGCTTGGTGTCAGGAAATGCCATGAAAAACTTCTCAGTTTTTGCTCTTGGTGTTAGCCCCTACATTACGGCCTCTATCGTTGTCCAACTCTTGCAAATGGATATTTTACCCAAATTTGTAGAGTGGGGTAAACAAGGGGAAGTAGGTCGAAGAAAATTAAATCAAGCTACTCGTTATATTGCTCTAGTTCTCGCTTTTGTGCAATCTATCGGGATTACAGCTGGTTTTAATACTTTGGCTGGAGCTCAATTGTTGAAAACAGCTCTTACACCACAAGTCTTTATCATGATTGGTATCATCTTAACAGCTGGTAGTATGATTGTGACTTGGTTGGGAGAGCAAATTACAGATAAGGGATACGGAAATGGTGTTTCTATGATTATCTTTGCCGGGATTGTTGCATCAATTCCAGAGATGATTCAGGGCATCTATGTAGACTACTTTGTGAACGTCCCAAGTAGCCGTATCAACTCATCTATCATTTTCGTAATCATTTTGATTATTACTGTATTGTTGATCATTTATTTTACAACTTATGTTCAACAAGCAGAATACAAAATTCCAATCCAATATACTAAGGTTGCACAAGGTGCTCCATCTAGCTCTTACCTTCCTTTGAAGGTAAACCCTGCTGGAGTTATCCCTGTTATCTTTGCAAGTTCGATTACTGCAGCGCCTGCGGCTATTCTTCAGTTTTTGAGCGCTACAGGTCATGATTGGGCTTGGGTAAGAACAGCACAAGAAATGCTGGCAACAACTTCACCAACTGGTATTGCTATGTATGCTTTATTGATTATTCTCTTTACATTCTTCTATACGTTTGTACAGATTAATCCTGAAAAAGCGGCAGAGAATCTACAAAAGAGCGGTGCCTATATCCACGGAGTTCGTCCTGGTAAAGGTACAGAAGAATATATGTCTAAACTTCTTCGTCGTCTTGCAACTGTTGGTTCTCTCTTCCTTGGTGTGATTTCTATTTTACCGATCGTAGCAAAAGATGTTTTCGGACTTTCAGAAGCAGTTGCTTTTGGAGGTACTAGTCTTTTGATCATTATCTCTACAGGTATTGAAGGAATCAAACAATTAGAAGGTTACCTATTGAAACGTAAGTATGTTGGTTTCATGGATAGAACAGAATAAAATAGAAGTATTTACTTGAATAGTAAATGCTGAGAGAGTGGAGGTTTAACTCTAACATTTGTAAGAGTTTGGTCTCCCCTCTTCTATTTTGTTTTTAAATAGAGGTGAAAATATTTTTTGCTTCTATTTAAAAATAAAATAAGGAGATCAAATCATGAATCTTTTGATTATGGGCTTACCTGGTGCAGGTAAGGGAACTCAAGCAGCAAAAATCGTAGAACAATTCCATGTTGCACATATCTCAACAGGTGATATGTTCCGCGCTGCTATGGCAAATCAAACTGAAATGGGTGTTCTTGCTAAGTCATACATTGACAAGGGTGAATTGGTTCCTGATGAAGTTACAAATGGAATCGTAAAAGAACGTCTTTCACAAGATGATATTAAAGAAACAGGATTCTTGTTGGATGGTTACCCACGTACAATCGAACAAGCACATGCCTTGGACAAAACATTGGCTGAACTTGGCATCGAACTAGAAGGTGTTATCAATATAGAAGTGAATCCAGATAGCCTCTTGGAACGTTTGAGTGGCCGTATCATCCACCGCGTAACTGGAGAAACTTTCCACAAGGTCTTTAACCCACCAGTTGACTATAAAGAAGAAGATTACTACCAACGTGAAGATGATAAGCCTGAGACAGTAAAACGTCGTTTGGATGTCAATATTGCTCAAGGAGAACCAATCATTGCCCACTACCGTGCCAAAGGTTTGGTTCATGACATCGAAGGTAATCAAGATATCAATGATGTCTTCTCAGATATCGAAAAAGTATTGACAAATTTGAAATAAAGCGTTTTTTACACTTGCAAAAATCCGCTACAAATGTTATACTGAGATAGTCTGACTTATAATTGTTGTCTCTGTGTCTAGAGGCATCGAATCGAAATTTATGGAGGTGCTTTTGCGTGGCAAAAGACGATGTGATTGAAGTTGAAGGCAAAGTAGTTGATACAATGCCGAATGCAATGTTTACGGTTGAACTTGAAAATGGACATCAGATTTTAGCAACAGTTTCTGGTAAAATTCGTAAAAACTATATTCGTATTTTAGCGGGAGATCGTGTTACTGTCGAAATGAGTCCATATGACTTGACACGTGGACGTATCACTTACCGCTTTAAATAATCGAAAAACTTGGAGGGATAAGAAATGAAAGTAAGACCATCGGTCAAACCAATTTGCGAATACTGTAAAGTTATTCGTCGTAATGGTCGTGTTATGGTAATTTGCCCAGCAAATCCAAAACACAAACAACGTCAAGGATAAGATAGAAAGGAGAAAACATGGCTCGTATTGCTGGAGTTGACATTCCAAATGACAAACGCGTAGTAATCTCATTGACTTATGTTTATGGTATCGGACTTGCAACATCTAAGAAAATTTTGGCTGCTGCTGGAATCTCAGAAGATGTTCGTGTACGTGATCTTACATCAGATCAAGAAGATGCTATCCGTCGTGAAGTGGATGCAATCAAAGTTGAAGGTGACCTTCGTCGTGAAGTAAACTTGAACATCAAACGTTTGATGGAAATCGGTTCATACCGTGGTATCCGTCACCGTCGTGGACTTCCTGTCCGTGGACAAAACACTAAAAACAACGCTCGCACTCGTAAAGGTAAAGCTGTTGCGATTGCTGGTAAGAAAAAATAATATAGGAGGTAAAAGTCTTGGCTAAACCAACACGTAAACGTCGTGTGAAAAAGAATATCGAATCTGGTATTGCTCATATTCACGCTACATTTAATAACACTATTGTTATGATTACTGATGTGCATGGTAATGCAATTGCTTGGTCATCAGCTGGTGCTCTTGGTTTCAAAGGTTCTCGTAAATCTACACCATTCGCTGCTCAAATGGCTTCTGAAGCTGCTGCTAAATCTGCACAAGAACACGGTCTTAAATCAGTTGAAGTTACTGTAAAAGGTCCAGGTTCTGGTCGTGAGTCAGCTATTCGTGCGCTTGCTGCCGCTGGTCTTGAAGTAACAGCAATTCGTGATGTGACTCCAGTGCCACACAATGGTGCTCGTCCTCCAAAACGTCGCCGTGTATAATCATCGCATTACACTGCTTTTCGTTTAAGAGGGAGTAACTAAATGATCGAGTTTGAAAAACCAAATATAACAAAAATTGATGAAAATAAAGATTATGGCAAGTTTGTAATCGAACCACTTGAACGTGGCTACGGTACAACTCTTGGTAACTCTCTTCGTCGTGTACTTCTAGCTTCTCTACCAGGAGCAGCTGTGACATCTATCAATATTGATGGTGTGTTGCATGAGTTTGACACAGTTCCAGGTGTTCGTGAAGACGTGATGCAAATCATTCTGAACATTAAAGGAATTGCAGTGAAATCGTACGTTGAAGACGAAAAAATCATCGAACTAGATGTTGAAGGTCCTGCTGAAGTAACAGCTGGTGACATTTTGACAGATAGCGATATTGAAATTGTAAATCCAGATCATTATCTCTTTACAATCGGTGAAGGTTCTTCTCTAAAAGCGACTATGACTGTTAACAGTGGTCGTGGATATGTACCTGCCGATGAAAATAAAAAGGATAATGCACCAGTTGGAACACTTGCTGTAGATTCTATTTATACACCAGTTACAAAAGTCAACTATCAAGTGGAACCTGCTCGTGTAGGTAGCAATGATGGATTTGACAAATTAACCCTTGAAATCTTGACAAATGGAACAATTATTCCAGAAGATGCTTTAGGGCTTTCAGCACGTATTTTGACAGAACATCTTGATTTGTTTACAAATCTTACTGAGATTGCTAAGTCAACTGAAGTGATGAAAGAAGCTGATACTGAATCTGACGACCGTATTTTGGATCGTACGATTGAGGAACTGGACTTGTCTGTGCGTTCATACAACTGTTTGAAACGTGCCGGTATCAATACTGTGCATGATTTGACAGAAAAATCTGAAGCAGAGATGATGAAAGTACGAAATCTTGGACGCAAGAGTTTGGAAGAAGTGAAACTCAAACTCATTGATTTGGGTCTTGGATTAAAAGATAAATAAAGGAGGAATAAATGGCTTACCGTAAACTAGGACGCACTAGCTCACAACGTAAAGCAATGCTTCGCGATTTGACAACTGACCTTTTGATCAACGAATCAATCGTGACAACTGAAGCTCGTGCTAAAGAAATCCGTAAAACTGTTGAAAAAATGATTACTCTAGGTAAACGTGGTGATTTGCATGCACGTCGTCAAGCAGCTGCTTTCGTACGTAATGAAATCGCATCTGAAAACTATGATGAAGCAACTGATAAGTACACTTCTACTACAGCACTTCAAAAATTGTTCTCAGAAATCGCACCTCGTTATGCTGAACGTAACGGTGGATACACTCGTATCCTTAAAACTGAACCACGTCGTGGTGATGCAGCGCCAATGGCGATCATCGAATTAGTATAAAATCATCAATTTTGTTGAGTGTTATGATGATGGAGTCTTGTGCTCTTAGTCTAGCTCTGGTCTACCGCTAGGATTTCGGTCCTAGCGGGAACACTCATCATAAGTTGGGATAGTAGACGCTTGTTTACGAAATTGTTTTTTGCTTAAGAACAACTTCGTAAGCAGGCATTTTTGAGTATTTTCGTTAGAATTATGCTATACTATTTGAAAAGAATCCTGTTTAATGTTCAGGTTTCCTATTAAAAGAAGAATTGGAGTTTGCTTATGAAAGCGATTATAACTGTTGTTGGTAAAGATAAGTCTGGCATTGTTGCAGGTGTTTCTGGTAAAATTGCAGAATTGGGTTTAAATATTGATGATATCTCTCAAACTGTTTTGGATGAATATTTTACGATGATGGCTGTCGTCTCTAGTGATGAAAAGCAAGATTTTACTTATCTGCGAAATGAGTTTGAAACTTTTGGGCAAACTTTGAATGTGAAAATCAATATTCAGAGTGCAGCGATTTTCGAAGCTATGTATAATATCTAGGAGGTGCATATGGATATTAGACAAGTTACTGAAACTATCTCCATGATTGAGGAGCAAAACTTCGATATCAGAACTATTACCATGGGGATTTCTCTATTAGACTGTATTGATCCGGATATCAATCGTGCTGCGGAGAAAATTTATCAAAAGATTACGACCAAGGCGGCTAATTTAGTGACTGTTGGTGACGAAATTGCAGCTGAGTTGGGAATTCCAATCGTTAATAAGCGTGTATCGGTGACACCTATTTCTCTGATTGGAGCAGCGACAGATGCGACGGACTACGTTGTTCTGGCAAAAGCGCTCGATAAGGCTGCGAAAGAGATTGGTGTGGACTTTATTGGTGGTTTCTCTGCCTTGGTACAAAAAGGTTATCAAAAGGGAGATGAGATTCTCATCAATTCTATTCCTCGTGCTTTGGCTGAAACGGACAAGGTCTGCTCGTCAGTCAATATCGGCTCAACCAAGTCTGGTATCAATATGACGGCTGTCGCAGATATGGGACGAGTTATCAAGGAAACGGCTAATCTATCAGATATGGGAGCGGCCAAGTTGGTTGTATTCGCTAATGCTGTTGAGGACAATCCGTTTATGGCAGGTGCCTTCCATGGTGTTGGGGAAGCTGATGTTATTATCAATGTCGGAGTTTCCGGTCCTGGTGTGGTGAAACGTGCCTTGGAAAAAGTTCGTGGACAGAGCTTTGATGTAGTAGCCGAAACAGTTAAGAAAACTGCCTTTAGAATCACTCGTATCGGTCAATTGGTTGGTCAAATGGCCAGTGAGAGACTGGGTGTTGAATTTGGTATTGTGGACTTGAGTTTGGCGCCAACTCCTGCGGTTGGAGATTCTGTTGCACGTGTCCTTGAAGAAATGGGGCTAGAAACGGTTGGAACACACGGGACGACGGCTGCCTTGGCACTCTTGAACGACCAAGTTAAGAAGGGTGGAGTGATGGCCTGCAACCAAGTCGGTGGTTTGTCTGGTGCCTTTATCCCTGTTTCTGAGGATGAGGGGATGATTGCCGCAGTGCAAAATGGCTCTCTTAATTTAGAAAAACTAGAAGCCATGACGGCTATCTGTTCTGTTGGTTTGGATATGATTGCCATTCCTGAGGATACACCATCTGAAACCATTGCGGCTATGATTGCGGATGAGGCTGCAATTGGTGTTATTAACATGAAAACAACGGCTGTTCGTATCATTCCTAAAGGAAAAGAAGGAGACATGATTGAGTTTGGTGGCCTATTAGGAACTGCGCCGGTTATGAAGGTCAATGGGGCTTCGTCTGTTGATTTCATTTCTCGTGGGGGACAAATCCCAGCACCAATTCATAGTTTTAAAAATTAAGAAAATAGGAGAAATTGATGAAAAAAGAAATGAAACATGCTTTAGTAGCTTTAGGACTGTCGACTTTACTAGTCCCAACTTTTGCCAATCAAGTAGTTTATGCGCAGGAAGAAAGCCATGAAACTGCTACTAGTACGACTCCAGAAGAGATTAAGAAAGTAATTGCAGAATATAAAAAAGCACAGATAGATTTTATGAGGAAGGATGAGAAACACTTTCTTAATTTAGTGAAGCAAATAGACTGGAGTGTACTTTCTTTCTCACAAAATGATATCAAATTTCTTAATAATAGTATTTCTGAACACTTTAATAAAAGACTTCAAAATTTTATAGACTACATTGATAAAGAAGAAAAGAACCTAATAGCAAATATTGAGGATTGGAAATATAGAAAAGAAAGATTTGAATTTCATGAACCTCGAAATGATAATAGAAATTATGATAGTGAACTAAAAAGTTATATTTTTAGTGCAATAGTAGAGATGAAGAGAGAACTTGTCACTGCTCAAATTAAGAAAAATCCGTATTACACAAATCTTGAAAGAGAAAAAATGTTAGAACAAGCTTCATTAGTGTATGTAAGTTACAGAGGACTAGGTGCACCTGGATGGATATCTACATATTATGATGAAGTGAGTGATTTAAATGAATATTTGAAAAAAATAGCTTCTTTGTTGTCTGATGATTTTCAAGCTGTTTCGTTAATACCTACTGAAAAGAATATCAGAGAAGTTAATGCTGTTGCCTTTATGGAGAAGACAGCCATTAGTAATGACGATTCACTTTCGAAAGCAGATAAAGTTTCTATGTTTAGTAAGATTGATGACATAGTAGAAGAAGCTGTTAGAAAGATAAAAACAGAAGCGGATATAAGGGAGAATAGTAATTACAAAAATAGTAGAATGTTATCCCCTGAAGAGTTATCTGTCTTTACTAAGCGTATCGAAGATGTTTACCAAGGAAAAGCTAAGCCTAAGGTGACAAAAGAAGAGGCTATTCAAGCAGTTTCTACTGTTACATCAGCCACAGTTTCATCTTCATCTCAAGCTACCGTTACTGCTAATGGAGAGACTAAGAAGGATTATCAAGCAAGTAAGTGGTTTAAAGAGTCTGGCAAATGGTATTACAATGACCTTTCTGGCAATCTTGTAAGAAACAGCTGGGTAGGCCGTTATTATCTAAAAGCAGATGCTTCAATGGCTGCTAGTGAATGGATTTATGATGAAGATTATAAGAGCTGGTTTTATGTAGATTCAACTGGTAGTTATGTGGAGAAAGCTTGGCAGGGCGAATACTACCTAAAACGTGGCGGTTACATGGCTAAGAGTGAGTGGGTATTTGATTCTCAGTATGATAGTTGGTATTATCTGAACCAAGATGGCAAGTACGCTCGTAACCAATGGATTAAGGATGTGGATAAGTGGTATTACTTGTTAGCTGATGGGAAATTGGCAAAAAATATGACCATTAACGGCTATAAAGTAAATGAAAAAGGTGAATGGGTATAATTTTTTAAGTTCTATTTAAGGTTAGCTGTGTATACTATAATCATTAAATAAAGACCTCCTAATATTATTTGAAACAGATAACACTGATTTAGTTTGAATTTGATTTTCATCTAATATCTTTATTTAATAGAACTCCTAAACTTTTTCATAATAATCTCCTGCAAAAGTCGCCTGTCTGGGTGGCTTTTGTTTTATCATCCATGATATAATAGAAGCAAACGGAGGACGGAAAATGGTAAAAGTACGATTGTATTTGGTACGTCATGGCAAGACTATGTTTAACACGATTGGTCGCGCGCAAGGTTGGAGCGATACTCCCTTAACAGCTGAAGGTGAACGAGGGATTCAAGAATTAGGAATCGGTTTGCGCGAATCTGGTCTACAGTTTGAGCGTGCTTATTCGAGTGATTCTGGGCGCACCATTCAGACAATGGGAATTATCCTTGATGAACTTGGCTTGCAGGGAAAAATCCCTTATCGCATGGACAAGCGTATCAGAGAATGGTGTTTCGGTAGTTTTGACGGAGCTTATGATGGTGATCTTTTCATGGGCATTATTCCTCGTATCTTTAATGTGGACCACGTTCACCAATTGTCTTATGCTGAACTGGCTGAGGGTTTGGTAGAGGTCGATACAGCTGGTTGGGCTGAAGGCTGGGAAAAACTCAGTGGCCGAATTAAGGAAGGCTTTGAAGCGATTGCCAAAGAAATGGAAGAGCAGGGTGGGGGCAATGCCCTCGTTGTCAGCCACGGAATGACTATTGGAACCATTGTTTATCTAATTAATGGTATGCATCCGCATGGTCTAGATAATGGTAGCGTGACGATACTTGAATATGAGGACGGCCAGTTTAGCGTAGAAGTTGTCGGCGACCGTAGTTACCGAGAACTAGGACGTGAGAAGATGGAGGAAGCCTCTATTAAATCAGTCTAGACTTGCTTGCTATGAAATAGGGATTTGATAGAAATATCAAGATAAGAAAAAACAGCCGAGGATAATCCTTTCGGCTGTTTTTGATGGGGAAAACTAAAGTGTAATGCTATTACTTTTAGAGATTTTCATAAACAAGAGCAAGGAACCTACTGTTAGAACAGTCAGGATAGTTGACAAGGCTGCGGCTACACCGTAATTCCCTCTGAGAACCTCTGTATAAATGGCTACAGTCATTGTTCTTGTTTTGACATTGTAGAGGAGGATAGAAGTAGAAAGTTCTGAAATCATTGTAACCCAAGATAGGATAGCTCCAGAAATAATACCAGATAGCATCATTGGAGTTGTAATCTTGGCAAAGGTATTGAGACGACTACTTCCTAAGCTCTCAGCGGCTTCTTCAATACTTGGTGCTATTTGTTGCAAGCTAGCAACAGATGAGCGAATAGTATAAGGCAATCTTCTGACAGATAGGGACATGATCAAGATGAAAGCTGTCCCTGTAATCATAAGAAATCCACTTCCAAATAGGCCAGTATTGAAGGAAGAAATGAAGGCAATCCCTAGAACGGTTCCTGGTACAATATAAGGGACCATACTGAGGCTGTCAATTAAGTTTGTAAACAAATTACGTTTTCTAACGGCTAGGTAGGAGATAAATGTTGCGAATAGGACAACTAGAACTAAGGCAATCAAAGGGATACGAATGGTATTGAAAATAGCAGATCCCATACGATTGAAAGCTACCTTGTAACTGTTTAGAGAATAGCCTTTGACAAATACCATACCTGATGTTTTTAGGAAAGAAGTATAAATCAAGTAGACTTGAGGTAGAACAGAGAACAAGATAATTCCGTAGACTGTTGCATAAATGGCAGCCATTTTTCCTTTTGTAGTTTTTTTAGGCTCAATTGGATGGAGCGAATTCATGCTGAAACTGTAGCGATTTGAAATGTATTTTTGGATAAGGAAAATTGCCAAGGCAATGATAATCGCCATAATTGCTAAAGCAGATGCAAAAGCTGAATTTCCTCCAACCTCGCTAATAAATTGGGTATAAATCAGAACAGGGAAAGTCCGATATCCTTCACCAATCAACATAGGGGTTCCAAAGTCTGAGAATGCTCTCATAAATACAAGCAGGGCAGCTGCTAGTAAGGTTGGAACTAGGAGAGGTAAAATAACCGTTACGATACGCTTAAATCCAAAGGAACCCATGCTTTCAGCAGCTTCAAGTAGAGAATTGTCAATACTTTTCATTGTCCCAGCAACGTATAGAAATACCAGTGGGAATAGTTGCAGTGTAAAGACAAGTACAATTCCTTTGAATCCATAAATATCGATAGCTGGAAGATGAAGGGTATTTGTCAGGAATTTAGTAATGACCCCATTTCGTCCCAGCAAGAGAATCCAGGAGTAGGCTCCCACGAAAGGAGCTGACATGGAAGCAATGATAATCAATATTTGTAGAAATTTCTTTCCCTTGAAATCATACATGGAAAAGAGATAAGCTAATAAGGTTCCTACGACTAAGGAAGTGACAGTAGCGGTAATAGAAACCTTGAAACTGTTGACGAGTGTCTCAGAGTAGTAGGCTTTACTAAAGAAAGTGACAAAATTAGCTAGTGAGAATTGTCCTTCATGTATGAGTGCTTGCTTTAGCACGGTAACGATAGGATAAACGAGAAAGACAAGATAAGTAAGAAAGATGAAGAAAGAGGAGGCTGTCCAAATATTTAGTTTTTTACGTTCCATGGTTGACTCCTTTTATCAGGTTTTGGGAACCATCTGCAGAAAAGACGTTTAATTTTTGAGTATTGATTCGTAGACGAATACGATCGCCTTTTTGTAGATCTTCTTCAAAAGTTGATTCTTCGCTAACTTGAATTTTTGAGGCAAATCCTGTTTCGATGAAGTATTCAGTATTCAGTCCAAGATAGACGCTATCGCTAATAATTCCTTCAATATCTCCAGATTCATCTTTAATGAATTCTTCAGGACGAATACTTACATGAATAGCTTGTTCCTCAGCCTGATCAAGGGCGGGCATTCGAAGGGCATAGCTATCTGAAAAGACGATATAAGCACCATCGCTCCGTTGTTCGAGATTGGCAGAGATGATATTTGTGCGTCCGATAAAGGTTGCTACAAACTCATTGGCTGGTTTATGATAGAGTTCTTTTGGTCGGCCGATTTGTTGGATCACCCCATCTTTCATAACAGCAATTTGGTCTGAAATAGCCATGGCTTCTTCTTGGTCGTGGGTCACATAGACGGTTGTGATTCCCACTTCGTGTTGGATTTCTCGAATGGCTTGACGCATATCCAAGCGAAGTTTGGCATCTAGGTTACTAAGTGGCTCGTCCATGAGGAGAACACTTGGATTAACAGCTAAGGCGCGTGCCAAGGCGACACGTTGTTGTTGTCCACCACTAAGTTTATCGGGCTTGCGATCCGCATATTGAGCAATTTGCATGAGTTCGAGATACTTGTTGGTCTGTTGGACCAATTCTTCTTTTGGAACCTTCTTTTGCTTGAGACCAAAAGCAACATTATCTCGGACAGTCAAATGTGGGAAAATAGCGTAGTTTTGGAAAACCATCCCGATATTGCGTTTGCTGGGTTCCATATTATTGATTTTTGTATCATCGAAGTAAAATTCTCCGCCTTCGATACTATTGAAACCTGCAATCATACGAAGAAGAGTCGTTTTCCCACAACCTGAAGGCCCAAGAAGGGTAAAGAGACTTCCTTTTGGAATTGTAATGTTCAAATTCTCAATAACAGGGACATCGTGGTAGATTTTTTTGGCGTTAATAATTTTGATCTCACTCATAGTGAACCTCTTTTACTGTTTAGATTGGATATCTGTAAAGACTTCGTTATATTTCTTAACGATATCTGATTTATTCTTGATGACATAATCATAATCTTCAGTGAGTGTTTTGATTTTGTCAATTGGTTTCATATTTTCGCTTGTTTTAGCATTTTTACGAACAGGACGGTTAGTAGTGGTTGTACCAAGTGTATCTTGTACTTCTTGAGAGATAATAAAATCGATAAATTTCTTGGCATTTTCCATATTTTTAGCTTTTTTAACGATAGCAGCACTAGCAGGCAGGAAGACGGTTCCTTCTTTTGGATAGACTACCTTGATATTAGCTCCGTCATTTAAGAGTTTAACTGCTGGATCTTCATAAGAGAGACCAACAGCCATTTCTCCGTCAGCGACTGCTTTATAGACACCAGATGAGCTTGAACCGATTTTACCATCAATAAGTGTGAAGAGATCTTTTACATAAGACCAAGCTTTATCGTCTTTGTAACCACCTTGAGCTTGTAGCATATTTGTTAATTGAGCAAAGGCGCTAGAAGAGTTTGCTGGGTCAGCAGTTGCGATTTTTCCTTTTAGTTCAGGTTTGAGAAGGTCGCTATATCCTTCGATGTTCATGCCTTTCGTTAAATCAGGATTGACGATTAAAACACTACCATCCAGTGTATAAGGAGTAGAGTAGCCAGTTGTGTTTTGATATTCTTTGATAACATTATCATTTTCTTTTGAAGTATAGTTTTCAAAGAGTTCTCCGTGGGTAGCATATTGCGTATAAGAACCACCAAAGATGACATCAGCTACAGGAGCTTCTTTTTCTGACTCCAGTTTTTTGAAAAGTTCCCCAGTACCAGCTTGAATCAGTTCTACTTTGATACCATACTTTTCTTCAAAGGCAGGAATAGTTGCTCCGATTAAGCCCTCTGAGTTTGGTGAATAAACGACTAGCGAACCGCCGTCTCCTTTATCAGATGAACCGCCATCGGCAGATTCATTAGAAGAACAAGCAGCAAGACCAAAAAGAGCTAGTCCGCAAGCAGCATAATACATCCATTTCTTTTTCATGATGGATACCTCCGTTGTGTTATTTAAGTTTATTTTAAAACAATGTAAGCGTTTTTAAAACCGATAATTCTATTCTATTAGAGTAAAATTCTCTACAAAAACGGAAGTAATCTTTTTGATTTTATAGCAGGGTTTGACAGCTAATCACTGGTAAGTCAAATTTTATTTTTTAGATTGGATATCTGTAAAAATGTCATTGTACTTTTTAAGAATAGTGGATTTATTTTTAATGACATAATCTGAATCTTCGGTGGCAATATTGATTTCTGTCATAGCCTTCATATTTTTATTAGTTTTAGCATTTTTACGAATAGGTCTAATTGTAGTTTCAGTTCCTAGCTTATCTTGGATTTCTTGAGAAAGAATGAAATCGATAAATTTCTTAGCGTTTTCCATGTGTTTGGCATTTTTGATGATAGCTGTGTTACCAGGTAAAAAGACGGTTCCTTCTTTTGGATAAATGACTTTTACATCAACTCCGTCATTTAAAAGTTTTAAGGCAGGATCTTCATAGGTGAGCCCTACAGCCATTTCTCCATCGGCGACAGCTTTGTAAACATTTGAAGAACTAGATGCAATCTTTCCATCTACTAGGGTAAATAGATTTTTCACATAGGTCCAAGCCTGTTCATTTTCGTATCCACCTTGATCGACAAGCATGTTTGTTAATTGTGCAAAAGCGCTAGAAGCATTACTTGGATCAGCAGTCGCGATTTTTCCTTTTAATTTAGGATTGAGTAGATCATTGTAGCCTTCAATTTTAATATCTTTTGTAAGAGCTGAATTGGCAATGATGACACTGACATCAAGTGTATAAGGCGTGTAGAATCCGGTTTTATTTTGATATTCAGGGATTATCTGGTCGTTCTCTTGAGAAATATAAGGTTCAAAAAGATTTTCGTTAGAAGAGAAGAGGGCGTAGGAGCCTCCGAAAATGACATCGGCTACAGGCGATTCTTTTTCAGCCTCAGCTTTTTTGAACAATTCACCAGTGCTAGCTTGTACTAAGTCAACCTTAATACCATATTTTTCTTCGAAGGCTGGGATTGTTTCTTCGATAAGGTCTTCAGGGTTAGGCGAGTAGACAACCAAAGTGTTATCTGAATCTTTTTCAGCGCTAGTTTCAGCTTCTATAGGTGAAGAACATCCTGATAAAGAAAGGAATATCCAGCTACAAGAGAGAAAGAATAGTAGTTTTTTCATAAGTATCTCCTTTTTACGAACATTTTCTCTACCTAGATTGTTAATGTTTTTAAATTGTAGAGTTCTACAGGATATAATAAAAACCTTAAAGAAATCTAAAACGAGAAATAGGAAATGGGTGTCTCGAGCAAGGATGGGTAAACTGTAGCTGGGATTTCGATGGGAAGTATAAAATAAAAAGATTGCTACAATAGAGTTGAGCAATCCTTTTACATCAATGGTTTTTATCCATGAGTTTTAATTCTTTTGGAGAAATATGGAGATACTTTTTAAAAACTTTTGCAAAATATTTATAGTCTGAAAATCCAACTTGTTCAGAGATATCGCTTAAGGGAGAATTAGGGGATTCAGCCATTTTATCTATAGCTTGCTTGAGGCGGTAGCGTAAGATATATTCATTTAGCGTCATTGGGAAGTCTTCTTTGATAACCTTATATAGATAACTTTCGCTATACCCTAGATTCTCTGCAATGGTAGAAATGGTAAAGTGCATGCAGTAGTGTTGATGCACAAATTCCAGAATTTGTTGAATGATTTGGTTTTGTGTATTGACTTGTTGGATAGAGGTGAGTAAAGTTTGATATTCTTCTAAAAAAGGAGTTTCTTGATAAGTGCTAACTCGTAATCGCAAAACAATTTTTTGAAGACATTCTGTCAATTCCTTGGTATCAATTGGTTTGGATAGAAAATCAACTGCCCCATATTGCATGGCTTTTTTGGCATTTTGAAAATCGTTATAACCTGATAAGATAACTTTTTCATAGGAGAGAGTATGAGTGGCTTCAAACATCATAAAAGCATCCATAATTGGCATGGTGATGTCTGTTAAGACAATATGAGGTTCTTTTTCTTGGATGAGTTTCATTCCCTCTTGACCGTGACTGGCAGTTCCTACGACTTGGATACCTAAGGCAGAGTAATCTACGGCAATCTCTAGCCATTTTCGAATGAGGTGTTCATCTTCTACGATGATGAGCTTAAACATGAGTTAGTCCTTTCGTTACAAATTTGACCCAAGTTTCTCCTTGGCGATTGACTCCTAAATCTAGCTGGACATCAGAAAAGAAATTGCTCAATCGCTTGTAGCTGTTAACGATGCCATGTTGTGTATGTGGGCTTTCTAAAGAGTCTAAAATAGCGAGTCGCTCTTGTTTTGTAAGTCCTCCGGCATTATCCTTGACTAAAAAAGTCAGAGAATCTTCTTCTAAGGTAATTTGGATATCAATATGAAAATCAATACGGTATTGCATCCCATATTTTATAGCATTTTCTACTAGAGGAAGCAAGAAAAGCTTAGGGATAGGCTGATTATCGACAGTTTCTGGACAGACAATATCATAAGAAAAGTGCTCAAAGCGAATCTTATGAATAATCAGGTAATCCTCTATAATCTTTAAATCCTGACAAATGGTTGTTTCTTTTTCTAAATCGGTGATACTGTAGCGAAGAATGCGCGTGAGATTTTGAATTAGGTCTTGTGTAAGAGCGGCATCCATTAAAGAAGTGATTTTAATCGTCTCAAGTGTATTGTAGAGAAAATGAGGATTGAACTGAGCTTCTAGCATTTTTCTTTCAAAAATCCACTTTTCTTTTTCTATGGTCAACATTTTATGATGAAGTTGATCTAATTCGTACAACATATTGTTGATTTTTTCGGCCATAAACTCAAACTCATCACCTGTTTGTAGAGAAAGCCTTTTTTCTGCTTGTTTAGGAATTTCTTGAAGTTGGTAAACCAAACTTTCAATAGGAACAGCATTGTGTGTAGCAATTTTATGAGCAATTCGTCTTGCTTGCCAGAAGTAGAGGAAGAATATACATAAGGTGAGGACGGAGGCTAGTCCGAGTAAGCTAGGAATGGGAAAGAAGGATTGAAAAGTATAGATTGAAAAAATAGCACCGACTTTTTCTTTTTGAACAATAAGCGGTTCGTTCGCATACCAGTGGGTGCGAGAGTGTAGGAGTTTTTCATCAAATTTTTCAAGAGTGGAACGAGTGAACTGATTTGTGTTGTTAGAAAACATATTTCCAAAACTATCGGTAATGATGTATTTGGAATTGATCATTGGGAAACTTGAGATGAAATCATTCTCATTTACGAAAGCAATAGTATAGGCCTTAACTCGTTGGTTTTGAAGTAGTGGTTTGATAAAGAGTGTGTAGTGTTGCTTGTCTGAAGAGAGTGCAATTTTTTCTGTCACTTTTTCTTGAGAAGGATTTTGAATGAGTAGTTTTAAGTAGTAGGGAGATAAAATACTTTCTTGATGATTTCGATTGGTACTAAATAGTAATTCACCTGTATCACTTAGGATAATGAGGTCAGAACTAAGTTTTAATTTAGCTTTTGTCTCGTAAAATAAGCTAAAGACTTCTCTCTCTGTGTGTTTGCCGTCCAAAAATCCAGGAATCATTTTATGATTCATAGTGGTTAGGAGCTCACTATTTGCTTCTTTCATCTCTTGAACTTGTTTGACAATCTGTCTCGTGTCTTTGGATAGTTGTTGCTTTTGTAAAACATAGGAAAAACCAAAAAGTAAAATGAGTAGTAAAAGAGAGGTCACAAAGGCTGCGATAGAGCTTCTATGGAGAATTTCTTTTTGGAGAGATTTTTTAAAGGAATGAGACATCCGCTACCTCCTTGGAAGGGTTTTCTGTTATAAGTATAGCAGTTTAAAAATTCTAGAGCAAGGTAAAATAGAAAAGTATAGAATAGAACGAGACCAAATTCCCCCAAAAATGGTATAATAGTAACATCACAAAATTGGAGAGAGACCATGAGTTTTTACAATCATAAAGAAATTGAGCCTAAGTGGCAGGGCTACTGGGCAGAACATCATACATTTAAGACAGGGACAGATGCATCAAAACCGAAGTTTTATGCGCTTGATATGTTCCCTTATCCATCTGGAGCGGGTCTTCACGTAGGACACCCAGAAGGTTACACTGCAACCGATATCCTCAGCCGTTTCAAACGTGCGCAAGGCTACAATGTCCTTCACCCAATGGGTTGGGATGCTTTTGGTTTGCCTGCAGAGCAATACGCTATGGATACTGGTAATGACCCAGCAGAATTTACAGCTGAGAACATTGCCAACTTCAAACGCCAAATCAATGCGCTTGGATTTTCTTATGACTGGGATCGTGAAGTCAATACAACAGATCCAAACTACTACAAGTGGACCCAATGGATTTTCACTAAGCTTTACGAAAAAGGCTTGGCCTATGAAGCGGAAGTGCCAGTAAACTGGGTTGAGGAATTGGGAACAGCCATCGCCAACGAAGAGGTTCTTCCTGACGGAACTTCTGAGCGTGGAGGCTATCCAGTTGTCCGCAAGCCAATGCGCCAATGGATGCTCAAAATCACGGCTTACGCAGAGCGCTTGCTCAATGATTTAGATGAACTAGATTGGCCGGAGTCTATCAAGGACATGCAACGCAACTGGATTGGGAAATCAACTGGTGCTAATGTAACTTTTAAAGTTAAGGGAACAGACAAGGAATTCACAGTCTTTACCACTCGTCCGGACACCCTTTTCGGTGCGACTTTCACTGTTTTGGCTCCTGAACATGATTTGGTTGACGCTATCACAAGTCCAGAGCAAGTAGAAGCAGTAGCAGACTACAAACACCAAGCCAGCCTCAAGTCTGACTTGGCTCGTACAGACCTTGCCAAAGAAAAAACAGGGGTTTGGACTGGTGCTTATGCCATCAACCCTGTCAATGGCAAGGAAATTCCAATCTGGATTGCGGATTATGTTCTTGCTAGTTACGGAACAGGTGCCGTTATGGCTGTGCCTGCCCACGATCAACGTGACTGGGAATTTGCCAAACAATTTGACCTTCCAATCGTCGAAGTACTTGAAGGTGGAAACGTCGAAGAAGCTGCCTACACAGAAGATGGGCTTCACGTTAATTCAGACTTCCTAGATGGACTCAACAAAGAAGACGCTATTGCCAAGATTGTGGCTTGGTTGGAAGAAAAAGCCTGTGGGCAAGAGAAGGTGACCTACCGTCTCCGCGACTGGCTCTTTAGCCGTCAACGTTACTGGGGTGAGCCAATTCCTATCATTCATTGGGAAGATGGAACTTCAACAGCCGTTCCTGAAAGTGAATTGCCACTTGTCTTGCCTGTAACCAAGGACATCCGTCCTTCAGGTACTGGTGAAAGTCCACTAGCTAACTTGACAGACTGGCTTGAAGTGACTCGTGAAGATGGTGTTAAAGGTCGTCGTGAAACCAACACCATGCCACAATGGGCAGGTTCAAGCTGGTATTACCTCCGCTATATCGACCCACACAATACTGAGAAATTGGCTGACGAGGATCTTCTCAAACAATGGTTGCCAGTAGATATCTACGTGGGTGGTGCAGAGCATGCTGTTCTTCACTTGCTTTACGCTCGTTTCTGGCATAAATTCCTCTATGACCTCGGTGTTGTTCCGACTAAGGAACCATTCCAAAAACTCTTTAACCAAGGAATGATTTTAGGAACAAGCTACCGTGACCACCGTGGCGCTCTTGTGGCAACCGATAAGGTTGAAAAACGTGACGGTTCTTTCTTCCATGTAGAAACGGGGGAAGAGTTGGAGCAAGCACCAGCCAAGATGTCTAAATCGCTCAAGAACGTTGTTAACCCAGATGATGTTGTGGAACAATACGGTGCTGACACCCTTCGTGTTTATGAAATGTTTATGGGACCACTTGATGCTTCGATTGCTTGGTCAGAAGAAGGTCTGGAAGGAAGCCGTAAATTCCTTGACCGTGTTTACCGCTTGATTACAAGTAAAGAAATCCTTGCGGAAAACAATGGCGCTCTTGACAAGGTTTATAACGAAACCGTTAAAGCTGTCACAGAACAAATCGAATCATTGAAATTCAACACAGCTATTGCCCAACTTATGGTCTTTGTCAACGCGGCCAACAAGGAAGACAAAATTTATGTAGACTACGCCAAAGGCTTCGTTCAGTTGATTGCACCATTTGCACCTCACTTGGCAGAAGAGCTCTGGCAAACTGTTGCAGCAACAGGAGAATCTATCTCTTACGTGGCTTGGCCAACATGGGACGAAAGCAAATTGGTTGAAGACGAAATCGAAATCGTTGTTCAAATCAAAGGAAAAGTCCGTGCTAAACTCATGGTTGCTAAAGACCTATCACGCGAAGAATTGCAAGAAATTGCTCTCGCTGATGAAAAAGTCAAAGCAGAAATTGACGGTAAGGAAATCGTGAAAGTGATTAGTGTACCGAATAAACTCGTTAATATCGTTGTGAAATAAGAAATGAATCCTTCAGAGTAGAATCTGGAGGATTTTTTATTTGACAGGAAGTTTCTGTTTTGTTAATATGATTAACAAAGGAAAGAAAGATTATGGATAAAAAAGAATTTATTGCATTTAATAATCGTTTCAATAGATTTATTTTAGCGTTTGATCAGTTAAAAAAAAATCAACATAAAAGTGGTGTTGACAAATCCGTTACGTTGAATGAGGTACATTTGATTGTTGCGATTGGGAAAAATCAGCCCTTAAATCTAGTAAAATTATCTGAATTATTAGAAGTTTCAAGAAGTGCAATAACTCAAAGTGTTAGGAGATTGATTCAAAAAAATTTAGTTGTTTTTGATTTTGACCCGAATAATGGGAAAAATAAATATTTGAGATTATCTGAAAAAGGCATCGAAATTTTTAAAATCCATAAGGAGCAACAAGCATATATTGAAAAATCAATCTTTTCAGTTTTAAACAACTATAGTGAGGTGGAACTTAAAACAGTTGTGAAATTGATGGATGATATTGAAAAGGTGTGGGGAGAATTACCGTGGTAAAAGTCACGGTAAATTTCAAATATAATTGTTAAGTAAATTAACAAAAAGGAGAAGATATGACTGTAAACATAGAACTGATTTCACAAACAGATTTAGCGGATGAATCTTTTTATATTGCTATTAATGGTTTAGAACCAAGGACAAGGTATTGTGTAGAAATGTACCTGTCTGATTATTACTGTATAAATGCTCCCGTGCTTTTAGATCATGATGTTATATGGAAATCAACCGCAATTTTTTTATCTGATCAGGACGGTATGATTGATACCTCTCAGACAGCATCTATTTCGGGATCTTATAAAGGAGTTTCAGAAATGGGATTATTCTTTAATGCGAAACCGTTGAAGAATAGGAAAAGGAGATTACCGAGTTCTCTTGATAGAATTCCATTACGAGATTGTTTTGGTGTTGAAATTAAAATCAAGCTGGGGAAAGATGTGGTCGCGGAGCAAAGTTTCGTAAGGCGTTATATGAATCTAGGAGTAAGATATCAAGATATCTATGACAAGCATTTTCAAGGTCGATTATTCTATGATGAAAAGTTAAGAAGGGCGCCAGCCGTGATTATTGTTAGCGGTAGTGAGGGGAGAATTGAAAAAGCTCAAAATATTGCCCAACTTTTATCTTCAAGAGGCTATATTTGTCTTGCGATAGCTTATTTTGGTTTAGAGGGATTACCCCAAAATTTAGAACGAATTCCGATAGAATGTCTGGAAGAGGCGAAAGATTTTCTATATCATCATCCTCAAGTTGATAATACAAAAATAGGAATATATGGTCGCTCTAAAGGAGCAGAGCTTGTTCTGGCTGGACAAAGTATTTTGGATGATGTGCAATGTTTAGTACTCAATTCTCCCTCAAATGTAATATTTGAGGGAATAAAGGGAAAACTCAATTCTAATTCATCTTCTTGGACATATTTGCAAAAAGAACTTCCGTATCAAAAATTTCAGTTAGGAAATTACTTGTTAAACAAGTTTTTTGGAAAACATATTCCTGAAGATAGTAGGGCCCAGATTGATGTGAGTAAAATTTCCTCTCCTTTATTATTACTAGGAAGCGATGTTGATGAAATATGGAATGCATCATCCGCGATAGATGATATCATTTCACATTATAAAGGGGAATCCATTTTGTTTAAAAAATACCATGAAACAGGGCATATGTTGACGGTTGCTTATCAACCGAATCATCGTTATCGAAAAGATTGGCGCTTATTAATGAAAGAAAGTGTAGACTCTTGGTTTGCTACGATAAGTTTTTTTGATACACATCTGAAGAATTTGTAGATAGTCCTGAACCGTACTATAATAGTCCCAACTAAGATAAAAACACAGTTCTGGTTGGTAGTCCAGTCTACAAAAGCAAACACTAAAACAAGAGAAATTTGAATACAAACAGTAAAAACGTAGAGAGAAGTACAAGAGTTACTAGTGACTTTCTCTTTCATAAAATAGAACAGCTCTTCTCGGATAAAAAGAGCTGTTTTTTGCTTGTATTGAAAATTCTTTTCATAGATTATTTCCTAATGGATTTACTTGTCGTTAAAAATTTGGCTAATGGAAGTTTCAAATTCAGGACAATACTTACTTGCTTCAAATTCAATCATATCATATTCAGCAGTTTCATTTTGATAGAAGGGATTGTGTGTCATGATTTCTAGTTAATTTTTTATTGTTTGATTTGGCGAGAATAATACTACCGATTCTTGAATTTTTCGGTCAGATGCGGTAAAACATCTCTTTTATAGCGCATATTTAAAAATATAATGTGTTTTTGTAAGTGTTTTTAAGCTTCATTTAGCAATTCGGTAGGAGAAAAATGGCTGTAGCCTTCTCTACTTTAACTTAACCCTAATTATCTCACCACTTAACCTTTTATTTTAACCACTTATCTCAAAAGTCGATTTTTCTGTCATTATTTTTGTTAAACTAGTGAGATAAAAGGAGGGAAGAAATATGATTTTACAAGCTAAACATTTGACTAAACGGTACGGTACTCATATGGCTGTCGATGATATTCAGTTAGAGTTTGAAAAAGGAAGTTTCAATGCTATTTTGGGACCCAATGGTGCAGGAAAATCAACCACCATTTCCATGTTAATCGGTTTGAAAAAGCCGACACAAGGTCAGATTCGCTATGCGCCAAATACGAAAATCGGAGTTGTTTTTCAAGCTAGTGTACTGGATGAGATGTTGACGGTTAGGGAAAATCTCACGATTCGTGCTCAACAGTATAAGGAGATTGCAGCAAGTCGTGTGGATGATTTGATCCATCAACTGGGCTTGACTGCTTTCCAGAAACAACTATATGGGACTTTATCAGGTGGGCAAAAACGTCGGGTTGATATTGCGCGTGCTCTTCTTTCGCGACCAGATATTCTTTTCTTGGATGAACCAACGACAGGTCTTGATATTCAGACTCGCAAATCCATCTGGGATCTACTGTATCGGCTACAAAAGGATGAAGGGATGACTATTATCTTAACGACTCATTATCTGGATGAAGCGGATGAAGCGGATCGGATCTATATTGTTGATCATGGGAAAGTGATTGCGCAAGGTTCTGCGACTGCTATTAAAAGTCAGTATGCTTCTAATATCTTAAAAATTCGTTTTAAAGAAATGAAGGATTTAGAAAAGCTGCTACAGACTGAAATGACAGTAGAGGAAGAAAATGAGTTGGAATATCTTTTTTATCCAAGGACGTCACAGGAAGCCATTGAATATTTGGAAAAAATTCGAGAAGAAATTGATTCTTTTGAGTTTCGTCCAGGTACTATGGATGATGCCTTTATTGCACTTACAGGAATAGAGGTTCGCTAATGTTAGCTTTATTGAAACGGAATTTTATCTTATATTTTCGTAATCGTTCAGGAGTATTTTTCTCATTATTGGGGGCATTGATTTCCTTCCTCCTTTATATCATTTTTTTGCAGAAGAACTTGACAGATGCTTGGTCCCAACTCCCTGATAATACGAACCTTTTAAATAACTGGCTGATGGGTGGGACCTTGGCTGTGACTGGGATAACAACCAGTTTTACGGCTCTTACACAAATGGTACAGGATCGTGAAAATCAAGTGGATCAAGATCTCTTCTTGACAGATTTAGGTATCTGGGGTTTACAGATGTCCTATCTAATCAGTAGTATTGCCATCTCTTTTATCATGCAGGTGTTTATGTTTGCTGTTATGGGGCTTTATTTTAAAGAAAGTCCAGTTATCAGTCATTTACCGGAAATTGCTTTGATTATGCTGTTAAGCAGTCTGCTTTCAAGTGTGGTAAATATTCTTTTGATTTACCGTTTTCAATCTGTAGATAGTCTTGGCAAACTGGCAACTATAGTGGGGACTGCTTCTGGATTTTTGGTAGGAACTTATATCCCCATTGGAGTATTACCTGATTTTGCACAAATTATCATGAAGTGTACCCCTGCAACTTATATTGCTTCTCTCTATCGACAAATTTTAATGAAAGAGCGGTTAGAAACTGCATTTACAGGAAATAGCAGATTGTTAAAGGAATTTCAAGAAAAAATGGGAATCCAAATCAACTGGCAAGAACTATTGACAAAGGAAGAGACATACTTTATAGTGGTTATTATCAGTCTTGTCGCTATTTTTCTTTGGATTTTATTTGTTAAAGTGTTTAGCAAGAGAAAATAAAAGTATATTGGAGAGAAAATGAAGATTCGTTTTGAAATGAAGGCAGAGTTTTCAGAAAAGGACCCACATATTGTAATTCAGGCAGCTCAGTTAACCGACCAAGCGAGGGAAGTCATGGAGTATTTAGAACAATTTTCAACAACCAATCAGGTGGTCATTCCTATTCGAACGGATGATCATCTGGTTATGGTGAAAATTGAGGATCTTATTTTAGCAGATATCGATAAGAACTTGTTGACCATTTATACGGTAGACGGGATTTATAAAACTAAGGAAACATTGACAAACTTTCAGAATAGGATTAACCGACGGAACTTTATACAGATATCACGCCATTCAATTATAAACATTGACCACTTAGAATCGTTATCAGATAGTTTTTCAGGGAACATGATGGCTAAAATGACTCGGGGCATCAAATCTAGTGTGAGTCGGAAATACGTTAAGTCCTTAATGAATTATCTAGGTTTATAGGAGAAAATCATGAAACGATTAATTGATTATTTTGTATCGGGAATGCGTACGGCTTCCTTCTTTTATTTGAGTATGATGTTATTAGCTCAGTGTTATCCAGGTATTACCTATCCTGAACCAATGATAAAAAATATTCTAGCTCTGTTTTTAATGGGTGGAATTATGGGGGTATTGACTTTAATACTTGAAAAGCTAGAGTTTCTTGCTTTTAGTATACGTGTAGGAGTTCATTTATTAGTGACAGCTACTATTTTAGTATTGACCTCTCTATTTTTGGGCTGGGGTTCAGCCTTGTGGAGTCCCTTGCTTTGGTTCTTTTTCTTGTTAATTTATGGATTGATATGGTTGTATCAAATCTGGAAAAATCACAAACTCACCCAACGAATTAATCAAGCCTTAGAGGATAAAAGACAGAAAACGGGTCACTAATATAGTGTTGAGGATGAAGTTTGAAGACAGTGCCAGTTTCCAAAGAGAACAATTTGTGATATAGTATTTTCAGCGTAAAACAAGGAGAAGAAAGATGCCAGTAAACGAATATGGTCAGATGGTTGGGGAGTCAATGGAAGGTTATACACCAGGTGAATTGCCTTCTATTGATTTCTTAGAAGGGCGTTATGCTCGGATAGAGGCTCTCTCGGTAGAAAAACATGCGGAGGATTTGCTAGCTGTTTATGGCCTGGATACTCCTCGGGAGATGTGGACCTACCTTTTTCAGGAGCCAGTAGCAGATATGGAGGAGTTGGTTAGCCTTTTAAATCAGATGTTGGCTCGTAAGGACCGTTTTTACTATGCAATCATAGACAAGGCAACTGGTAAGGCTTTGGGAACTTTTTCTCTCATGCGCATTGACCAAAATAACCGAGTGATAGAAGTGGGAGCGGTCACTTTTTCTCCAGAGCTCAGGGGAACACGAATAGGGACAGAAGCTCACTATCTCTTGGCGCGCTATGTTTTTGAGGAGCTTAACTATCGTCGCTACGAATGGAAATGTGATTCTCTTAATCTGCCATCCAGACGAGCTGCGGAGCGTTTGGGATTTGTCTATGAAGGGACCTTCCGCCAGGCAGTCGTATATAAGGGGCGTACTCGTGATACGGATTGGTTGTCTATGATTGATAAGGACTGGCCCAAAGTCAAAGCTCGATTGGAAGCATGGTTGGCTCCTGAAAATTTTGATAAAAATGGACGACAGTACAAGAGCTTAAGAGAGCTTTAATAGGTGTTGACATGATCACTATTAAAAAGCAAGAAATTGTCAAGTTAGAGGATGTTTTGCATCTCTATCAGGCTGTCGGTTGGACAAATTATACCCATCAACCAGAGATGCTGGAGCAGGCCTTATCTCATTCATTAGCGATTTATGTGGCGCTTGATGATGATACTGTGGTGGGCTTGATTCGTTTGGTTGGAGATGGATTCTCATCAGTATTGGTTCAAGATTTAATCGTTTTACCTATCTATCAGCGTCAAGGGATTGGTAGTGCCCTAATGAAAGAGGCTTTAGAGGCTTACAAAGATGTCTATCAAGTCCAGCTGGTGACAGAACAGACAGAAAGAACCTTGAGATTCTATCGTTCTATGGGCTTTGAAATCTTATCCACCTATAATTGTATAGGGATGACTTGGGTGAATAGAGAAAAATAACAAAACTTGTTTTTCTTAAGCAAAGTTTAAGGATGGTCTAGTATTATATAACCATTAAATAAAGACCTCCTAACTTTATTTAATGAAATCCTAAAACTTTTTTTCATCATAATCTCCTAATGAAGTCACCCAATCAGGTGGCTTTTTTTGTGGGGTGGATAGATGCTGATAGAAATTTTTGGCAAAATGGTAGAATTTGAGAAAAGTTAAGCTAGTTTTAAGCTTCGTCTTGTATCATATAGTTATTAAATAAAGACCTCCTAACTTTATTTAATAAAATCCTAAACTTTTCTTTTTCATAATAATCTCCCTTAACTCCACCCAATCAGGTGGAGTTTTTTGGCTCTATTTCAGGCTTTTGGGGACTATTCTAAAAATAATTTTCCGATGTTTTCCGGTATTTTTCGGATTTTGGTCGGGGAATTGGCGGAGACTTTTTTAGAAAATATGACTAAGAAATAGGTCTGTTGTTGCTTCAGCTACTTCAAACTCAATTTGATTGTAAGTAACTATTAATTGAAGGACTGGAACTGCTGTAATAATGATTTTGCTTGTCCAGTAGTGGCGTATTAAATGAGGAGTGACATGTAAGATTGTCTCTTCGTTTACTAAATCAAAATTTCTATGAAATTGATAGAATCCCTAACTTTCTCTTAAACTTGAAAGTCTTGTTGTAAAGCGGTTAAAGCTTGAGAAGCTGAGAATGTAAAGTTTTGACAAATTTTGTCAACTGTGGGATAATAAAAGGGAATTAAGTATTGTGTCTATATCATAGGCTAGAAAAGACCCCAAGCTCACGTCCAAATAAGCTTGGGGTCTTTTTGACACTATTTGTTCTTGTTTAGCCATTTATCGACTAAGCGAAGAACGACACCGACCACAATTGGTCCGATGATAGTTTTAAGTATTGTATCCATCATGGGCTAATTCACCTCCTCTCGCAGGCGGTGTAGAAGTGCCGAACAATATTATACCATAAAAGAGAAATTGGGCAAAAACTCAATTTCAGGAGAAAATGAAGTAAATCTTTCCACAATAAAACGCATAGTATCAGGTTTTCAACACTGATATTATGCGTTTTTTGATTTTAAAGACTTTTTTCTCAGACTTATGATTGGTTTTGTCAGTTTTCTTATTTTCGTGGAGGGTTATGGAATTTATCTGTTCTTTACTGAATCCAACCTTTATGTAGAAGATTTATCCCAGAATGGATTATTTGGTTTTACGACTTTCTTTATCATCTTTAATTTAGTTTTACTGGCTTTAGCATGCTGGGCAGGATACAAGTGGAAGAGGGGATATTAACAAAAGTGGAGAAAACTACATTAGTTCCTCTCCACTTTTATGTTTCTAGCTAATTGGTAATTATAACTTATTACGATCGAAGTCACCTATCCTTATCTTTCAAAAAATGGTCAATCTTAGCCATCAAGAGCTTGTGCCCGTATATTTTACAGATATCACGAGCCTGTAAATAATAGTCAAGAATTTCATCGTGCTTTAAAAAATCTTTTCCGGCGTTCGCAACGATAGTTAAAAGAGGTGCCAGCTGATAGCTGGTCTCTTTTTGTTTACAAAAGTCAATGGTTTCTAAGGCCTCTTGGACAGCTTCTAACTCTTTCCCTTTAGAGTGTAAATAATAAGCGAAATTATGTTTAACTCGAATATAACCAAATAAATACTCTTGATGGTTTAAATCTTTTTCCTGATACAAACTGATAAGAAGTGAGTTATTTTCTTCGTATTCTGCATCACGCCCTACAGAAAAATAAAAATTAGATAAAGTATTGAAGAGTTTAAGATACACAGATGAACTAGACGAAAGTTTTGGCAAAGTGTTTTCTAGACTGGCAATAGCTTCATCTTTGGAACCATGTAAGTAGAAAAGGATAATCGCTTGAATCCATAGAAGATAAAATTCATCCTCAGTAGACAGATACTGAGACTTTTCTTTTTCTAAGTTTAAGAGGTATTCTAAATCCTCGTAATTACGATCTTCAAGTAATTTTTCTGCTAATTTCTTAAACGGTGTTATATTGGAAGTCATTTCAATCTGTTCATCGAAAAAATATTCTAAGGGAACTTGAAGCCGATTTGCAAGTTTATAGAGTAAATCAGCAGCAGGCATATAGTTGCCACGTTCTATTTTGCTGATTTGGCTTTGCTCACAAATTCCTTCGGAAAGTGTTTTTTGTGAGAAGCCTTTTTCTTTTCTCTTTGCTTTTAGTTTGTCAGATAATATGCTCATCTTTAAACCTTCTTTAAATAAATTTATGATTAATTATATACTTTTAATCTCTATTTTTCAACTTCCTGGCATAGAAATAGTCTCAAAAGAATAAATAGGAAATAAACTGAAAAAAAGAATACTTTTTATTGACAAAGAAGATTCAAAGTAGTACACTTACAAGTGTAAAGATAAGAAAATGTGGTTAATATGAGTATTTTAGCAAAGTTTCGTAAAATCATTTTTAGAATATATTTTTTTAGGATTCTTTGTAAGCGGTTGCTTTTAAAAACTGTAAATCAATTACAATATATTTTGGATTTGAGAGTTATACAACAAGCTTCAACAATTAGTGTAGTTAATCTTGGACTGGAGGATTTATTTATTGAATGTTTGTGAAGTAACATTTATATAATGAATCGTGCCACAGATTGAAGGACTTAAAGGGGGGACTGTAAGTTTGCTATACCCTATTACCTTCTCATATAACTAGTTATACAGGAACTACTCTATTATGTCTTTTGATGTGGGTGTATAGATGTTAGGAGGAGAATAAAATGAGAAATCCAGTAATACAGACATCTAATTTATCAAAATCCTATGATGGGAAGATTGTCTTAGATAAGATAGACTTTACGCTAAAACAGGGAGAAATCTATGGCTTACTAGGAAGAAATGGCGCTGGAAAGACTACCTTTATCAAAGCTATTTTAGGTTTGACAGCGATGGATAGTGGTGAAGTGAATATTCTATCTGAAAAACTGTTAGGTGAATTTTCTAAGGATTTGCTATCTCAAATCGGTGTGGTATTGGACAGTGCTTCTTTTTATCCTAATTTAACGGGACCTGAAAATCTCTCTATTTTTGCGAGATTGAGAGGAGTTTCGCTAAAACAAGTAGAGCAAGCTTTACAAGTAGTAGGATTAGATGGGGAAAATAAAAAACTATTCAAGCAGTATTCTTTGGGAATGAAGCAAAGGTTAGCAATTGCTAACGCTATTATGCACCAGCCGAAAATTCTGATATTAGATGAACCAACAAATGGTTTAGATCCTATTGGTATCCTTGAAATGCGCCGTTATCTAAAGGAACTCAGTACCAATCATGGCATTTCGATTTTAATATCCAGCCACATTATTTCAGAACTTGAAAAGCTTGTAGATAGAGTTGGGATACTGCATGATGCCCACCTTATGGCTGAAAAGACTATGAAGGAATTAATAGATGGTGCAGATAAAAGGAAAATCCACCTAATTGTTTCGGATGCTCCTCAAGCTAAGGAAGTGCTTTGCAGGATAAATCTGCAAGAACAGATTAGTATTCTTTCGGATATAGAACTTGAACTTCAGGGAGAATCACCTACTTTTGACATTGCAGTCGTATCTAACTCCTTAAAAGACAACGGAATAGTTCTAAAAGAATATTCTTATAAAAACAATGAAAGTTTAGAGGATTACTTTAAGCGGATAACAGGAGGTGAGGGAATTGCTTGATTTAGTGAAGATTGAATTTCTCAAACAAAGGCATCAAAAACTGAATTTTGTCGTATATGGTGTTGTTTCCCTCTACCTAGCTCTCATCTGTTATTATGTAAATGATGCGAGAGGCTTGTTTGACTCCTTTCCCTTTGTCTATAAATTCTCTTTGTCTTATTTAAACTTTTTGATTCTCCCTTTGTATTGTGTTTCCTATACAATACAGGCATTTGGTGTAGAATATCGCTATCGCATCATGAACAACTTGAAACTCGCTTCAGCAAATCTGATGAAGACATTCTGGGCTAAGATTTTGTATATTGAAATCAACGCTCTTTGTATCATGTTATTCACCTATATTTCGGTTTCCTTATTTGCACTACTATCTCGCTTTTCTTCAACAGTCAGTTTGTCTTTATTATTAAGATTCTTCTATCTTTGTATGAGTAGTGGTGTCTTAATTCCCATGGGTGTATTTCCTTTAGTTGCTTTGCTCATGATAAAAGTAAGAGGCAAGGAGATAGTTGGAAATTTGGTCGGCGTCATGTATGTTTTAGTGTCATTTTTTTTAGCAAGGACGAGTCCAAATATCAGTCCAGTTACAAGCGCTAACAGTTTAATTTGGGAAGGAAACAGAGAAGGAGTGGTGCTTCAACAGCCAGTTATCTTATCGATTATTGTACTAGGTTTATCTTTACTTGTTTTGTCTTTCTTGTCCATTAAATCTTGGTTAAGAAAGGTGGATGAATAAATGTTGATGCTAGAATTGACTAAACTAAGAAGGCGAAAGATACTGTATATGATTCCCTTTGTAGCCATCCTGCTCTTTTTGTTAGAGTTTATGATTGGTCATCAGATTTATCAAGGGCATTCGTACGGTAGTGTGAATGGTTGGTATGTAGAAAATGGTTTCTTCTTTTTGAACTACTATTTTCTCCTCCCTTTTTCGAGCATGATTTTAGTGGATTTGATAAGAATAGAACAAGTGTCTAAAACGATTTCAAATCTCAGACTGATTCCTGTCGATTTGAAACAATTACTCCAAGCGAAGTTTATGCTTACTTTATTGATAAATCTACTAGTCAGTGAATTCACCTTTTTGGCTATGGTTGTCCTAGAGCTAATGGATGGTGATTTTGCTTTCTCTAGTCTTACAATTTTATCGTGGGGATTTGGTTATGGAGTAATTGCTTTTGCTTATACACTGTCTGCTGGCATTATTGTCCTCTTCTTAGGAAAATATCGGAAGGAACTTATTCTTGCCCTACCACTTGCCTTTTTATTGTCATTTGCAGGTTTGTTTACTTTAACAACGGTTGTTGGGAGATATTATCTGGCAAATTTACTACTAATCATCATGGAGGAATTCACGGTTTTAACAGTTTCTGTATATGCCGTGTGGCTGATTACCTTGGTGGCATGTCTCCTTTATTTGTTGGCAGATAAACGCATGATGAACATTATTTTTGCTTATAAATGACAAGCTGAGTAGATGAGGATATAAACCTTTGACAAATTTTGTGAACTGTGGGATAATAAAAAGGAATTGAGTACTAGTTCTATATCATAGGCTAGAAAAGACCTCAAGCTAACTTCCACATTAAGCTTGAGGTCTTTTTTGACACTATTTGTCCTTGTTTAGCCATTTATCGACTAATCGAAGAACGACACCGACCACAATTGGTCCGATGATAGTTTTAAGTATTGTATCCATCATGGGCTATCTCACCTCTTCTCGCAGGCGGTGAAGCAGTGACTTAGAATAAAGTGCCAAACTCGGGAGTCACCCAATCGGGTGGCTTTTTTGTTTGTGGCTTGGTTTTTTGATATAATAGAGCCATGAGTAGAATTTTAGATAATGAGATAATGGGGGACGAGGAGCTAGTAGAACGCACGCTCCGTCCTCAGTATTTACGTGAATATATCGGGCAGGATAAGGTTAAGGACCAGCTTCAAATCTTTATCGAAGCCGCTAAAATGCGGGATGAAGCGCTGGATCATGTCCTCCTTTTCGGGCCTCCAGGTTTGGGGAAGACGACCATGGCCTTTGTTATTGCCAATGAACTGGGAGTTAATCTCAAGCAGACGTCGGGTCCTGTTATCGAAAAAGCTGGTGATCTGGTAGCGATTTTGAATGACTTAGAGCCTGGGGATGTCCTCTTTATTGATGAAATTCACCGCTTGCCTATGTCGGTGGAAGAGGTGCTTTATAGTGCGATGGAGGACTTTTACATCGATATTATGATTGGGGCTGGTGAGGGTAGTCGTAGTGTTCATTTGGAGTTACCACCTTTTACCTTGATTGGTGCGACGACTCGGGCTGGTATGCTGTCAAATCCTCTACGGGCACGTTTTGGGATTACGGGGCATATGGAATACTATGCCCATGCTGACTTGACAGAAATTGTTGAGCGGACGGCAGATATTTTTGAGATGGAAATTACTCATGAGGCAGCTTCTGAGCTGGCCTTGCGTAGTCGTGGAACCCCTCGTATTGCCAATCGTCTCCTCAAGCGCGTGCGCGATTTTGCCCAGATTATGGGGAATGGGGTCATTGATGATGTTATTACCGATAAGGCATTAACTATGCTGGATGTTGATCATGAAGGTTTGGACTATGTGGACCAAAAAATCCTTCGTACCATGATTGAGATGTATGGTGGTGGTCCTGTCGGATTAGGAACTCTTTCTGTGAATATCGCTGAAGAGCGTGAGACGGTTGAGGATATGTACGAACCTTACCTAATCCAGAAAGGCTTTATCATGCGAACACGGTCTGGACGGGTTGCAACGGCTAAGGCCTACGAGCATTTAGGGTATGAGTATAATGAAAAATAAACAAGAAATTCTAGAAGCTTTCAGAGAAAATCCGGATATGATGGCTATTCTGACGATCATACGAGATCTTGGTCTGAAAGACTCGTGGTTGGCAGCAGGTTCGGTACGAAATTTCATCTGGAATCTTTTGTCATACAAATCACCTTTTGACTGTGAAACAGATGTTGATGTCATTTTCTTTGACCCAGATGTGAGTTATGAAGAGACGCTGGCTATAGAGAACAAGTTGAGAGAGGACTTTCCTCAGTACCAGTGGGAATTGAAAAATCAGCTCTATATGCACCAGCACAGTCCTCATACTGCTCCCTATACCAGTTCCCGTGATGCTATGAGTAAGTATCCAGAACGGTGTACGGCAGTTGGACTGCGCTTGAATGAAGAATTCGATTTTGAACTCTATGCACCTTATGGTTTGGAGGATATTTTGAATTTTCAAGTTCGTCCAACTCCTCATTTTTTAGAGAATGAAGACCGAATGGAACTTTATCGAACACGTCTATCCAAGAAAAATTGGCAGGAGAAATGGAAAAATTTGATTTTTAAAAATACTTAAGGAAACTTTAAGCTAGGAAGTGTATACTAAGTTCATAAGTTAAGAAGACCTTAACTTAAACTCCTAAAACTTTTTCATAATAATCTCCCTATAAAAAATAGAGTCGCCCAATCAGGCGACTTATTTTTTTGGAAATGGGCTTTGTGCCTGAGAATAATACTCAATGAAAATCAAAGAGCAAACTAGGAAGCTAGCCGCAGGTTGCTCAAAACACTGTTTTGAGGTTGCAGATAGAGCTGACGTGGTTTGAATTTGATTTTCGAAGAGTATAAATAGCTTAGTGATAGAAGAAAATAGGGAAATATGGTATAATGAAACGATAGATTTTTGAATAGGAATAAGATCATGTTTGGATTTTTTAAGAAAGATAAGGATGTGGAAGTAGAGGTTCCGACACAGGTTCCTGCTCATATCGGCATCATCATGGATGGCAATGGCCGTTGGGCTAAAAAACGTATGCAACCGCGAGTTTTTGGACACAAGGCGGGCATGGAAGCATTGCAAACTGTGACCAAGGCAGCCAACAAACTAGGCGTTAAGGTTATTACAGTTTATGCTTTTTCTACGGAAAATTGGACCCGTCCAGATCAGGAAGTCAAGTTTATCATGAACTTGCCAGTAGAGTTTTATGATAATTATGTCCCGGAATTGCATGCGAATAATGTTAAGATTCAAATGATTGGGGAAACAGACCGCCTGCCTAAGCAAACCTTTGAAGCTCTAACTAAAGCTGAAGAATTGACTAAGAACAACACAGGATTAATTCTTAATTTTGCCCTCAACTATGGTGGACGTGCTGAGATTACACAGGCTATTAAGTTGATTTCTCAGGATGTGTTAGATGCCAAAATCAACCCAGGTGACATCACAGAGGAATTGATTGGCAACTATCTCTTCACCCAGCATTTGCCTAAGGACTTACGAGACCCAGACTTGATTATCCGTACTAGTGGAGAATTGCGTTTGAGCAATTTCCTTCCATGGCAGGGAGCCTACAGTGAGCTCTATTTTACGGATACCTTGTGGCCTGATTTTGACGAGGCGGCCTTGCAGGAAGCCATTCTTGCCTACAATCGTCGTCATCGCCGATTTGGAGGAGTTTAGGAGGAAATATGACACAGGATTTACAGAAAAGAACCTTGTTTGCAGGGATTGCCCTGGCTATTTTCCTACCAATTTTAATGATTGGGGGACTCTTGCTGCAGATAGCAATTGGAATCATAGCCATGCTAGCCATGCATGAACTTTTGAAGATGAGAGGTCTAGAGACCATGACTATAGAGGGTCTCTTAACCCTCTTTGCAACCTTTGCCTTGACCATTCCCTTGGAGAATTACCTGACTTTTTTGCCAGTTGATGGGAATGTGGTTGCCTATAGTGTTTTGATTTCAATTATGTTAGGAACGACTGTTTTTAGCAAGTCTTATACGATTGAGGATGCTGTTTTCCCGCTTGCTATGAGTTTCTACGTGGGCTTTGGTTTTAATGCTCTATTAGATGCTAGAATTGCAGGGTTAGATAAGGCACTATTAGCCTTATGTATCGTCTGGGCGACAGACAGTGGTGCCTATCTTATAGGAATGAACTATGGGAAACGAAAATTAGCTCCAACGGTTTCTCCAAATAAAACCTTTGAGGGTGCCTTGGGTGGTATTTTGGGTGCGATTTTAGTAACCATTATCTTTATGATAGTTGACAGTACAGTTGCTCTTCCGTATGGAATTTACAAGATGTCAGTCTTTGCTATTTTCTTTAGTGTGGCTGGACAATTTGGTGATTTACTAGAAAGTTCGATTAAGCGTCACTTTGGTGTTAAGGATTCTGGGAAATTTATCCCTGGACATGGTGGTGTTTTGGATCGTTTCGATAGTATGTTGCTTGTATTTCCAATCATGCACTTATTTGGACTCTTTTAATCAAAAGACGGAGGAAATACTATGCTCGGAATTTTAACCTTTATTCTGGTTTTCGGGATTATTGTGGTGGTGCACGAGTTCGGGCACTTCTACTTTGCCAAGAAATCAGGAATTCTAGTGCGTGAATTTGCCATTGGTATGGGGCCAAAAATCTTTGCTCATATTGGCAAGGACGGAACGGCCTATACCATTCGGATCTTGCCTTTGGGTGGCTATGTCCGTATGGCTGGTTGGGGTGATGATACGACTGAAATCAAGACAGGAACTCCTGTCAGTTTGACACTTACTGACGACGGTAAGGTTAAACGCATCAACCTCTCAGGTAAAAAATTAGATCAAACAGCCCTCCCTATGCAGGTGACCCAGTTTGATTTTGAAGATAAGCTCTTTATCAAGGGCTTGGTTCTGGAAGAAGAAAAAACATTTGCAGTGGATCACGATGCAACGGTTGTAGAAGCAGATGGAACTGAGGTTCGGATTGCTCCCTTGGATGTTCAATATCAAAATGCAACTATCTGGGGAAAACTGATTACCAACTTTGCAGGTCCTATGAACAACTTTATCTTAGGTGTCGTTGTTTTTTGGATTTTAATCTTTATGCAGGGTGGTGTCAGAGATGTAGCTACCAACCAGTTTCATGTCATGCCCCAAGGGGCTTTGGCTAAGGTGGGAGTACCAGAAACGGCACAAATTACCAAGATTGGCTCACATGAGGTTAGCAACTGGGAAAGCTTGATTCAGGCTGTGGAATCAGAAACCAAAGATAAGACGGCCCCGACCTTGGATGTGACTATTTCTGAAAAGGGGAGTGACAAACAAGTCACTGTTAGTCCGGAAGAAAGTCAAGGCCGTTACCTTCTAGGTGTTCAACCGGGGATTAAGTCAGATTTTGTATCTATGTTTGTAGGTGGTTTTACAACTGCTGCTGACTCGGCCCTCCGAATTCTCTCAGAACTGAAAAATCTGATTTTCCAACCGGATTTGAACAAGCTAGGTGGACCTGTTGCCATCTTTAAGGCAAGTAGTGATGCTGCTAAAAATGGAATTGAGAATGTCTTGTACTTCTTGGCAATAATTTCCATCAATATTGGGATTTTTAATCTTATTCCGATTCCAGCCCTGGATGGTGGTAAGATTGTGCTCAATATCCTAGAAGCCATTCGCCGCAAACCATTGAAACAAGAAATTGAAACCTATGTCACCTTGGCCGGAGTGGTCATCATGGTTGTCTTGATGATTGCTGTGACCTGGAATGACATCATGCGACTCTTTTTTAGATAATCGAGGAATATTATGAAACAAAGTAAAATGCCTATCCCAACGCTTCGCGAAATGCCAAGCGATGCTCAAGTTATCAGCCATGCTCTTATGTTGCGAGCTGGTTATGTTCGTCAAGTCTCAGCAGGTGTTTATTCTTACCTACCACTTGCAAATCGTGTGATTGAAAAAGCTAAAAATATCATGCGCCAAGAATTTGATAAGATTGGTGCCGTTGAGATGTTGGCTCCTGCCCTCCTCAGTGCAGAATTGTGGCGCGAATCAGGTCGTTACGAAACTTATGGTGAAGACCTTTACAAACTAAAAAATCGTGAAAAATCAGACTTTATCCTAGGTCCAACTCACGAAGAAACCTTTACAGCTATTGTCCGTGATTCTGTTAAGTCTTACAAGCAATTGCCACTCAACCTTTACCAAATCCAACCTAAGTATCGTGATGAAAAACGCCCACGTAATGGACTTCTTCGTACACGTGAGTTCATCATGAAGGATGCTTACAGCTTTCACGCTAACTATGATAGCTTGGACAGTGTTTATGATGAGTACAAGGCTGCTTATGAGCGTATTTTCACTCGTAGTGGTTTAGATTTCAAGGCAATTATTGGTGACGGTGGAGCTATGGGTGGTAAGGACAGCCAAGAATTTATGGCCATTACACCTGCTCGTACAGACCTTGACCGCTGGGTCGTCTTGGACAAGTCAGTTGCTTCATTTGATGAGATTCCTGCAGAAGTGCAAGAAGAAATCAAGGCAGAATTGCTTAAATGGATGGTCTCTGGTGAAGATACCATCGCCTACTCAAGTGAATCTAGCTATGCGGCTAACTTAGAAATGGCAACAAACGAGTACAAACCAAGCAATCGTGTTGTCGCTGAAGAAGAAGTGACTCGTGTTGCAACGCCAGATGTTAAATCAATTGATGAAGTTGCAGCCTTCCTAAACGTTCCAGAAGAACAAACAATCAAAACTCTCTTCTACATGGCAGATGGTGAGCTTGTTGCAGCCCTTCTAGTTGGAAATGACCAACTTAACGAAGTCAAGTTGAAAAACCATTTGGGAGCAGATTTCTTTGACGTTGCTAGCGAAGAAGAAGTGGCGAATCTTGTTCAAGCAGGATTCGGTTCACTTGGCCCAGTTGATTTGCCAGAGAATGTAAAAATCATCGCAGACCGTAAGGTGCAAGATGTTCGCAATGCAGTTGTGGGGGCTAACGAAGATGGCTATCACTTGACTGGTGTGAACCCAGGTCGTGATTTTACTGCAGAATATGTTGATATCCGTGAAGTTCGTGAAGGTGAAATTTCCCCAGACGGGCAAGGTGTCCTTAACTTTGCGCGTGGTATCGAAATTGGGCACATCTTTAAACTCGGTACTCGCTACTCAGCAAGCATGGGAGCAGATGTTTTGGATGAAAATGGTCGCGCTGTGCCAATTATCATGGGATGTTACGGTATCGGTGTCAGCCGTCTCCTTTCAGCAGTGATGGAGCAACACGCTCGCCTCTTTGTTAACAAAACACCAAAAGGTGAATACCGTTACGCTTGGGGAATCAACTTCCCTAAAGAATTGGCACCATTTGATGTGCACTTGATTACTGTCAATGTTAAGGATGATGAAGCGCAAGCCTTGACAGAAAAGCTTGAAGCAAGCTTGATGGGAGCTGGTTACGAAGTCTTGACGGATGACCGTAACGAACGTGTCGGAGTCAAATTTAGCGACAGCGACTTGATTGGATTGCCAATCCGTATCACTGTTGGGAAGAAAGCAGCCGATGGAATCGTAGAAGTGAAGATTAAAGCGACTGGTGACACCATCGAAGTTCATGCAGATAACTTGCTTGAAACGCTTGAAATCCTCAGCAAGAAATAAAAACTATAATCAGAAGAAAAACAAGGAAAAAATGTAACTAGTTTTTACCTTGTTTTTTCTGTATAATGGGAAAAATGAGTAGATAAAGAGGTAAATGTATGCTAAGATTTCCAAAGGATTTTGTCTGGGGATCCTCTACTTCTGGACCACAAACAGAAGGACGTGTAGCTGGTGACGGTAAGGGAGATAATCTATGGGATTATTGGTACCAAGTGGAGCCAAATCGTTATTATAATGGGATTGGTCCAGATAAGACATCGACCTTTTATGAAAATTGGGAAAAGGATATTGAGCTACTGTTAGAAACTGGTCACACGGCCTTTCGGACTTCTATTCAGTGGTCACGGATTTTTCCACAAGGGCGTGGGGAAGTCAATCCTCAAGGTGTAGACTTTTACCGTAAGGTTTTTGAGGCTATTAAGGCCAAGGGGATTCGTCTTTTAGTCAATCTTTATCATTTTGATTTGCCTTTTGCCCTTCAAGAGGATGGTGATGGTTGGGAAAATAAGGCGACTGTTTCAGCCTATGAAGACTATGCTCGTTTTTGTTTTGAGACTTATGGAGATTTAGTGGATCAATGGATTACCTTTAACGAGCCCATCGTTCCAGTAGAATTTGGATATTTTTACGATGCCCATTATCCACATAAGGTGGATGCAGAGGCAGCCGTTAAAGTAGCTTATCATACACAATTGGCCAGCAGTCGGGTGGTTAAGGCTTGTCATGAACTTTTGCCAGATTCCAAGATTGGGATTGTCTTAAACTTGACACCGGCTTATCCACGTAGCCAGCATCCTGCTGATGTCAAGGCAGCTCGCATTGCGGACCTCTTTCAGGCCCAATCTTTCTTAGATCCATCCGTTTTGGGTACTTATCCACAGGAGTTGGTAGAAATCTTACATGAATACGGTCTCTTGCCTGATGCTACAGAGGAGGAGTTGGATCTCATTCGTGACAATACGGTGGACTTCCTTGGTGTCAACTACTATCAACCTTTGCGTGTTATGGCGCCTCGATTTGCGAAGCATCCAGAGAGTCCACTCTTACCAGAACATTTTTATGAGCCTTATGTGATGCCTGGACGTAAAATCAATCCTCATCGTGGCTGGGAGATTTATGAGCAAGGGATTTATGACATTGCCCAAAATATCAAGGAAAATTATGGCAATATTGAGTGGATGTTGACAGAGAATGGTATGGGTGTTGAAGGGGAAGAAAAATTCCGTGAGAATGGAATGATTCAAGATGATTACCGTATTGACTTTGTAAAAGGTCATCTTCGCGAACTTCACCGTGCCATTGAAGACGGAGCCAATTGTAAGGGCTACTTGATTTGGACCTTTATCGATTGCTGGTCATGGCTCAATAGCTATAAAAATCGCTATGGCTTGGTCGAATTAGACTTGGAAACGCAAGAACGTCGTCTGAAGAAATCAGGGCACTGGTTCAAGGAATTAAGCGATAATAATGGATTTTAAAAAGGACTCTGACTGATTATCCTAATTGGTCAGAGTTTTTTTGCTTACAGGAGCATAATTTGAACTATACCAATTTTAACTCTTGACAAGTGAAAGAAACAAGTATATACTGTTTTTGCTGATTCTATAAAAGAGGAATTAGACTATACCAATTTTAAGGAGAAAGCACAGCTGGTCTGTGTCGTATATACTATGTGTGGAATTGTTGGTGTTGTTGGAAACACAAATGCAACTGATATTTTGATTCAAGGGCTTGAAAAGCTCGAATACCGTGGCTATGATTCTGCGGGGATTTTTGTCCTAGGTGGTGCTGAAAATCACCTAGTCAAGGCTGTCGGTCGTATCGCAGAATTATCTGCCAAGACAGCTGGTGTTGAGGGTACAACTGGTATCGGACATACTCGTTGGGCGACTCACGGGAAACCAACGGAAGACAATGCTCACCCACACCGCTCTGAGACAGAACGTTTTGTCTTGGTTCACAATGGAGTGATTGAGAACTACCTTGAAATCAAGGAAGAATACCTTGCAGGTCACCACTTCAAAGGGCAAACAGATACGGAAATAGCCGTTCATTTGATTGGAAAATTTGCGGAAGAAGATGGCTTGTCAGTTCTTGAAGCCTTCAAAAAAGCTCTTCACATCATTCGTGGTTCTTATGCTTTTGCCTTGGTTGACTCACAAGATCCAGAAGTCATCTACGTAGCGAAGAATAAATCACCACTTTTGATTGGTCTTGGGGAAGGATATAACATGGTCTGCTCAGATGCCATGGCTATGATTCGTGAGACCAACCAATACATGGAAATTCATGACCAAGAGTTGGTAATCGTCAAGGCGGATAGCGTGGAAGTTCAAGACTATGATGGTAATAGTCGTGAGCGTGCTAGTTACACTGCTGAACTTGACTTGTCTGATATCGGTAAGGGAACTTATCCTTACTACATGCTCAAGGAAATCGATGAGCAACCAACAGTGATGCGTAAGTTGATCCAAGCATACACAGATGAGGCTGGTCAAGTAGTAGTAGACCCAGCTATCATTAAGGCTGTTCAAGATGCAGACCGTATCTACATCCTTGCAGCTGGAACATCTTACCACGCAGGATTTGCTTCTAAGAAGATGTTGGAAGAATTGACAGATACACCAGTTGAACTTGGCATCTCATCTGAGTGGGGCTACGGTATGCCACTTCTCAGCAAGAAACCACTCTTCATCTTTATCAGTCAGTCTGGCGAAACAGCGGATAGCCGTCAGGTTTTGGTCAAGGCTAATGAAATGGGAATTCCGAGCTTGACAGTGACAAATGTCCCAGGTTCAACTCTTTCACGTGAAGCCAACCATACCATGCTCCTTCATGCAGGTCCTGAAATTGCCGTGGCATCAACCAAGGCCTATACAGCGCAAATTGCAGCCCTTGCCTTTCTTGCAAAAGCAGTCGGTCAAGCAAATGCCAATGCTAAAGCGCAAGCCTTTGACCTAGTTCATGAGTTGTCAATCGTGGCTCAGTCTATCGAATCAACTCTTTCAGAAAAAGAATTGATTGATAGCAAGATTCGTGAGCTTCTTGAAACAACTCGTAACGCCTTTTACATCGGACGTGGTCAAGATTACTATGTAGCCATGGAAGCCAGTCTCAAGCTCAAAGAGATTTCTTACATCCAGTGTGAAGGTTTTGCGGCAGGAGAACTCAAGCACGGAACTATTGCCTTGATTGAAGAAGGAACGCCTGTTTTGGCCCTCTTGTCTGACCCAGTTCTTGCTAACCACACTCGTGGAAATATCCAAGAGGTCGCAGCCCGTGGTGCCAAGGTGCTTACAATCGCAGAAGAAAATGTTGCTAAAGAGACAGATGATATCGTCCTTACAACCGTACACCCTTACCTCTCACCAATTTCAATGGTTGTGCCAACGCAATTAGTCGCTTACTTTGCAACCCTTCACCGTGGTCTCGATGTGGATAAACCGCGTAACCTTGCTAAGTCAGTAACGGTAGAATAAGCCAAAAAAGTCTAGTTATCTAGGCTTTTTCTTGTGAGCAAACTAGGAAGCTAGCCGCAGGCTGTACTTGAGTACGGCAAGGTGAAGCTGACGTGGTTTGAATTTGATTTTAGAAGAGTCTTAATAAAAAATCCTAATCGAGTTTATTATGACGGCAAATATTGTGCAAAAATCAATCCCCCGAGCGTTAAGGCTTGGGGGATTGTTCTATAGGAGGGCTAGTTTAGTTCTCTTTTTTGTTTTTTAACAAGAACCCGAGACCTAGGAGTGCAAGGAGACTAATTCCTGCAAACAGAAGTTTGTGATCATTTTTGGTTCCTGTATTTGGAAGTTCAGCTTGTTTAGCTAGGGGCGCAGGTATATTTTCCTTGCTAGAGTTTTCTACCGATTCGTTTTGAACAGCTTCACTTACAGATGATGGTTGTGCTTCTTGTGCTGGTTGTGAATCAGTTGTAGCTTGCTTGGGTTTATCTTCTGCATCAGCTACTTTGGCATCTGGTTTAGTAGAGTCAGGTTTAGCTTGTGGAGCTGGTTCTTGATGTTCAGATTTGATTACTGGGTTTGAAATATGGCCTTGGCTATTATTTTGCCCTTGTTCTTGTTTTAAGCTAGAAAGATCAAATTCTGGTTTTTCTTCCACAGCTGGGGCAACAATGGCACCGCCTTGAGAGACTCGAAGAACAGTAGCTGTAAGGGCATTTAATTTCAAGCCTTTTTCAGTCCACTCAAGTCCTTTCGGGTTGGCAATTCCGACTGGCCCTGCTTGGTTTTCATCTGCTAAAACTTCAGCATTTCTGAGATGTGCAAAGGCAGTTCCCAAATTAAATTCGCGAGCTTTTTCGTCCGCATTGACAAAGACTGCGTAGATATCCCCATTTGGAGCAGTGATTTGGTAGCCAATTACCACGTCCTCTTTTGCCACACCATTTTGGCCTGGAACAGTGATGAGGTGGACACGGTCTTTGATATCTTGGAGACTCTTAAGTCGGAAGGCATCTGTAGATTGACGAAGGGCAATCAAACCTTTCATATAGTCACGGCTCTTGACATTTTCAGGATATGCTTTTCCATCTGTAGCCTTAGTCCAGTCAAACTTGTTAATAGCATCACTCGAATCGTAAGAGTCATGTATGAAGTAAGGATAGTCAAATGGATTGCCGTCCTTATCACGCAACAAGTGAGATTTGTTTGGAACCTTATCCTCTGCTACTGGAGTCTTGTAGGCTGGGTCACGGAATTGTTTAGTACGTCCATATTCCTGACCGGAGTGGATAAACGGAGTTCCTTGAGCTGTCAAGACCATGAGATTTCCAAGTCGCAAACGACGGTGGATTTCAGCATAGTTCTCAGCTTTGCTTGGATCTTTTTTGATAGATTGGGCGATGATGTCAAAGAGGGTCAAGTTATCATGGGCTGCGATGTATTGGATGACATCTCCAGGGCTGTCAGCTTCAAAGTTGGTTGGTTGAGCAATGAGATTTTTGAAGATGGTGTTGATATCACGCTTGCCACCTGTGATAAAGGCAGGTTGGCCTTCGTTTGGATAACCAGACTTGAGGTTGTTACGGATGTCATCTGAAAAGACAGCGACAGTATCGGTATGTTTCATCCAATCTTGGTCAGCAGCTTTAGTAGGCATGTTTTCATCACCAGCATAGGTTCTCCAACCTTCACCAAGCATGATGAGGTTTGGATTGAGGGCGCGTGCAGCCTTGTACGCTTCTTCGATAGAAGCGGCATCATGGTCTCCCATCATATCGAAACGGAAGCCATCAACTTTGTAGGTATCAACTAGATATTTGATAGAGTCAACTAGGAGCCGTTTGGTCATATGGTGGGTTGTCCCCAAGCGTCCACCACCAAAGCTAGTTCGAGGTGTTCCGTCAGCATCCATAAAGTGGTAGTAGTTTGGCTCTAAATCTTCAAAGATATCGACCTTGGCTGTATGGTTATAAACGACATCTAGGATAGCTCCCATGCCACGTTTGTGGATTTCGTTGATGAGGTTTTTAAATTCTGCGATTCGTTTTTCTGGATTTTTAGGATCGCTTGAATACATACCAGTCAAGGAGAAGTAGTTTTGAGGATCATATCCCCAGTTATAGTTGCTGTTGCTTGAAGCATAGTCAGACAAGCGTTCATGGTTTTTCAATTCATTGACAAAGTAGTAAGACAAGACTGGAAGGAGCTGGATGTGGGTCACACCTAAGTCTTTGAGATAGTCTAGTTTTTCAATAAAGGCTTCAAAGGTACCAAATGGTTTGGTCAAGTCTTTTGCAATGGCAGGATCTGAAGTGAAGTCACGCACATGAGCTTCGTAGATAACGGCATCTTCACGAGTCTTGAAGTTGTGAATCTTACCATAAGTTAAGTCTTGAGGTCCTAGTTTGGCTGGATTTACAAAGGCAGCTTTAGCCACTTTATGGGCATCGTCGATCTTGGCATCATCACTATTCCAAGCAGCGAGGGATTTAGCGTAAGGATCGAGTGCAAGAACAGTTTTACCCTGACGCTCGATCTGGTATTGATAATAGTAGCCAGTGAAATCTGTGATTCCTAATTTGTTTGTGCTATCTAGAGTTTGTTTCCAAGTACCTTTTTCCCCTTTTTCAAGAGCGACAGTTCCAACCACTTTTTCAGGGTTATTCTTGTCGTAGACAACGACAGAAACCTTATCAGCACTTGGTGACCAAAGGGTCAAATCAACTTGTTTTCCTTCTTCTTTGAGGTCGGCTCCAAGTTTACCATCATAGCTGTATGTCTCATCTTTAAGTCGCCAGCTTGTTTTGGTAGTGAATTGGTCGGAATTGTAGCTAACAGTATACGGATGTTTTGTGTCAGAGAAATCTCCGCTGTAGGTCACTTTCTTGCCAGCTTCATCGATTGAAACATCGGTGATAGTTACCTTGTTTCCTAGGTGATTAGTGATGTTGGAGTGTTTGAGGATATCTTCTTTTTTGGCACCGACTAGTGTTGAAAAACTACTTTCAATGCTAGAAGTGCCTACGTGTTGGGCTCCTGTCATACGGATATCATGGACATAGTATGGATTTGTGTAAATCGATTCATCATCGTCTTTTAGGAAGATTTGGCTATGATTTTTTAAATCTGTGAACTTATAATCTTCTTTACGGATTTTCACATCGTCTCCTTGTTTGTTTCTGTCTAGTAATAAAAATCCAAGGTCTTTAGCTGCATCTTTGAGTGGAATATCGATATAGCGACCATATTTGCCTGTAGCCGTAAAGTCTGTTCCGTTGGGCCATTCACCACTACTTGGCTCTTTCACATCTCCCCAGTACCAGAGAGATTTCTTGTCATAGTTGCCATCTGTGCGGTAGTAGTTGACGCGAACAGTTCCTGCAGGTTGTGGCTCGTAAGAGAAAACCTTGTGATCTTGGTCCAACCAAGCCTCATTCATCTTTGGTGCCAGTTTTTCTACCGATTTATCGCCGGTCAGATTTTTCCCAGCTGTATTATTGATGAGGAAGCTAATTTTCTTGGCTTGCTCTCCCTTTAATTTGATATCTAGGTAATAGCCATAGTCATCTTTTTTGGCATCCTTGAAGGACAAGGCTCCGTTTGGCCAATTTTCAGATGGTTTTTCAACATCGTCCCAAGTCCATAGCCCTTGAGCATCCTTGTTTTCTTCAGGAAGTTTTTTGACATGGATACGGAAGTAGTTGTCTTCGATTGGCTCTTCTGCTTTAGTTTCATTTGTTACTGGACTCGTAGAAGTAGTTGGTTCACTTGAACGATCTTGCCCGGTTTGTGGTGCTGAATCGGCTGGGGTTGCAGCAGGAGTGGGTGCCTCTGTTGCAGGTTTTTCTTCTGTTTTCTCTAGGGAAGCGTTTGCATTATTAGGCGAAGAAATATCACTTTCGTTCTTACCAGAGTTAACTACTGTATCAGTAAGAGGTTGTGCAAGGGCAGTAGTAGTTTCATTACTAGTTCCCTTATTGCTTGTAGTATTTTCGTTTGCTGAGATAGTTGGTGTAGCCATGGCAAGCAGGACAAGGCTTGCTCCAATAAGGACAGAACCAGTTCCATTTTTGAGGGAACGGATGCTGTAAACCATTTTTTTCTCAGTGTGAGATGGTGTTCTTTTCATAATCAATCTCCTATAAATGAATTTCTTTATCAGTATAGCACGTAGTAAAACAATATGCAAGCGTTTTCCTAAAATTAAACTAAAAGAAAAATCGCAACAAATTTTGTTATGATTCAGCCAGTCTTCCTTATAGGAAAAGATTTTGTCAAAAAATTGTCAATCCCCTTGAAAAATCTAGCTAAATAGGGTATAATGTAAATAATCATTTGTCGTAGGTTTTGTCTGAAATATTGTCCAGACAAGGCTCACAGCAGTTAAATCTTCTGAAAAAGTCAGATTTAGCTGCTCTTTTTGTGCTTTTTTTCAGGATTTCGAGCATTTGTAATAAAGACTTAAAGATTCTGAAAATTCATCAAAGGGACACGGTGATAGGGGTTTTTAAAACCATATGACGATTAGAAAAGCCTGATTGACAAGGCTTGGAACTTATTTACAAAGGAGAATCATCTTGGCAGGACATGACGTTCAATACGGGAAACATCGTACCCGTCGTAGTTTTTCAAGAATCAAAGAAGTTCTTGACTTACCAAATTTGATTGAAATTCAAACTGACTCATTCAAAGATTTCCTAGACCACGGTCTTAAGGAAGTATTTGAAGATGTATTGCCAATTTCAAACTTCACAGACACAATGGAGTTGGAATTTGTTGGATATGAAATCAAAGAACCAAAATATACGCTCGAAGAAGCTCGTATCCACGATGCTAGCTACTCAGCACCAATTTTTGTAACCTTCCGCTTGATTAATAAAGAGACAGGCGAAATTAAGACCCAAGAAGTTTTCTTTGGTGATTTCCCAATCATGACAGAAATGGGTACTTTCATCATCAATGGTGGTGAACGTATTATCGTTTCTCAGTTGGTCCGCTCACCAGGTGTTTATTTTAACGATAAAGTTGATAAAAATGGTAAAGTGGGCTACGGTTCAACTGTTATCCCTAACCGTGGAGCTTGGTTGGAACTTGAAAGTGACTCAAAAGACATCGCCTACACTCGTATCGACCGTACTCGTAAGATTCCATTTACGACCTTGGTTCGTGCTCTTGGTTTCTCAGGTGATGATGAAATCTTTGATATCTTTGGTGATAGCGAATTGGTTCGTAATACTGTTGAAAAAGATATCCACAAGAATCCAATGGACTCTCGTACCGACGAAGCTTTAAAAGAAATTTACGAACGCCTTCGTCCAGGTGAGCCTAAGACTGCTGAAAGCTCACGTAGCTTGCTTGTGGCTCGTTTCTTTGACCCACGTCGCTATGACCTGGCAGCAGTTGGTCGTTACAAAATCAATAAAAAACTCAATGTTAAAACACGCTTGCTTAATCAAACCATTGCAGAGCCATTGGTAGATCCTGAAACTGGAGAAATCTTGGTAGAAGCTGGTACAATCATGACTCGTAGCGTGATTGAAAGTATTGAAAGCCATTTGGATGGTGATTTGAACAAGATTGTCTACATTCCAAATGATGCTGCGGTTGTGACTGAGCCAGTTGTTCTTCAAAAATTCAAGGTTGTTGCTCCAACTGATCCAGACCGTGTCGTAACAATCATTGGTAATGCTAATCCAGATGACAAGGTTCGTATCGTCACTCCTGCAGATATCCTTGCTGAGATGAGCTACTTCCTTAACTTGGCGGAAGGACTTGGCCGTGTAGATGATATCGACCACCTTGGAAACCGTCGTATCCGTGCGGTTGGTGAATTGCTTGCCAATCAAGTACGTCTTGGACTTTCTCGTATGGAACGTAATGTCCGTGAACGTATGTCTGTTCAAGATAATGAAGTCTTGACACCACAACAAATTATCAATATCCGTCCTGTAACAGCTGCGGTGAAAGAATTCTTTGGTTCATCACAGTTGTCACAGTTCATGGACCAACACAACCCGCTTTCTGAGTTGTCTCACAAGCGTCGTTTATCAGCCTTAGGACCTGGTGGTTTGACTCGTGACCGCGCTGGATATGAAGTACGTGACGTGCACTACACTCACTATGGTCGTATGTGTCCGATCGAGACACCTGAAGGACCTAACATCGGTTTGATCAATAACTTGTCATCTTACGGGCACTTGAACAAATATGGTTTTGTTCAAACACCATACCGTAAAGTTGACCGTGAAACAGGTGTTGTTACGAACGAAATCGTTTGGTTGACAGCCGATGAAGAAGATGAATTTACTGTAGCACAGGCTAATTCTCGTCTGAATGAAGATGGAACATTTGCTGAGAAAGTTGTTATGGGACGTCACCAAGGGGTCAACCAAGAGTATCCAGCTAATGTTGTTGACTACATGGACGTATCACCAAAACAGGTAGTTGCCGTTGCGACAGCATGTATTCCTTTCTTGGAAAACGATGACTCCAACCGTGCCCTTATGGGAGCCAACATGCAACGTCAGGCTGTACCATTGATTAATCCTAAAGCACCTTACGTTGGTACTGGTATGGAATACCAAGCAGCCCACGATTCAGGAGCTGCTGTGATTGCTCAGTATGACGGTAAAGTTACCTATGCAGATGCTGACAAGGTAGAAGTTCGTCGTGAAGATGGTTCATTGGACGTTTACCACATCCAAAAATTCCGTCGTTCAAACTCAGGTACTGCATACAACCAACGCACTCTCGTAAAAGTTGGCGATGTCGTTGAAAAAGGCGATTTCATTGCTGACGGACCTTCCATGGAAAATGGAGAAATGGCGCTTGGGCAAAACCCAATCGTTGCCTACATGACTTGGGAAGGTTACAACTTCGAGGATGCTGTTATCATGAGCGAACGCTTGGTCAAAGACGATGTCTACACATCTGTCCACCTTGAAGAATACGAATCAGAAACACGCGATACAAAGCTTGGGCCTGAAGAAATTACTCGTGAAATTCCAAACGTTGGTGAAGATGCCCTTAAAGACCTTGACGAAATGGGTATTATCCGTATCGGTGCCGAGGTTAAAGAGGGCGATATCCTTGTAGGTAAAGTAACACCTAAGGGTGAGAAAGACCTTTCAGCTGAAGAACGTCTCTTACACGCTATCTTTGGAGACAAGTCACGTGAAGTACGTGATACTTCTCTTCGTGTACCACACGGTGCCGATGGTGTCGTTCGTGATGTTAAGATCTTTACACGTGCAAATGGAGATGAATTGCAATCAGGTGTTAATATGCTGGTTCGCGTCTACATCGCTCAAAAACGTAAGATCAAGGTCGGAGATAAGATGGCCGGACGTCACGGAAATAAAGGGGTTGTCTCTCGTATCGTTCCTGTAGAAGACATGCCTTACCTTCCAGATGGAACTCCAGTCGATATCATGTTGAACCCACTTGGGGTGCCATCACGTATGAATATCGGTCAGGTTATGGAGCTCCACCTTGGTATGGCTGCTCGTACTCTTGGTATTCACATCGCAACACCTGTCTTTGACGGAGCAAGTTCTGAAGACCTTTGGTCAACTGTTAAAGAAGCTGGTATGGATAGCGATGCCAAAACAATCCTTTACGATGGACGTACTGGGGAACCGTTTGATAACCGTGTTTCTGTCGGAGTCATGTACATGATCAAACTCCACCACATGGTTGACGATAAATTGCACGCGCGTTCAGTCGGACCTTACTCAACCGTTACCCAACAACCACTCGGAGGTAAAGCTCAGTTTGGTGGACAACGTTTCGGTGAGATGGAGGTTTGGGCTCTTGAAGCCTACGGTGCATCAAATGTCCTTCAAGAAATCTTGACTTACAAGTCTGACGATATCAACGGACGTTTGAAAGCTTATGAAGCTATTACAAAAGGAAAACCAATTCCAAAACCAGGTGTTCCAGAATCCTTCCGAGTTCTTGTCAAAGAATTGCAATCTCTTGGTCTTGACATGCGTGTCCTAGACGAAGATGACCAAGAAGTGGAACTTCGTGACTTGGATGAAGGAATGGACGAAGATGTCATCCACGTAGATGACCTTGAAAAAGCCCGCGAAAAAGCAGCCCAAGAGGCTAAAGCAGCCTTTGAAGCTGAAGAAGCTGAGAAAGCAACAAAAGCGGAAGCAACAGAAGAAGCTGCTGAACAAGAATAAGCAGTTCACTTAGAATAGAAAGGGAAGAAATAGTGGTTGATGTAAATCGTTTTAAAAGTATGCAAATCACCCTAGCTTCTCCAAGTAAAGTCCGTTCATGGTCTTATGGAGAAGTCAAAAAACCTGAAACAATCAATTACCGTACCTTGAAACCAGAACGTGAAGGACTCTTTGATGAAGTTATCTTTGGTCCTACAAAAGACTGGGAATGTGCTTGTGGTAAGTACAAACGCATTCGTTATAGAGGGATTGTTTGTGACCGCTGTGGGGTTGAAGTAACGCGTACGAAAGTTCGTCGTGAGCGTATGGGGCACATTGAGTTGAAAGCTCCTGTATCTCACATCTGGTACTTCAAGGGGATTCCAAGCCGTATGGGCTTGACCCTTGATATGAGCCCTCGTGCTCTCGAGGAAGTTATCTACTTTGCGGCTTATGTGGTGATTGATCCTAAGGATACACCACTTGAGCACAAGTCTATCATGACTGAGCGCGAATACCGTGAGCGCTTGCGTGAATATGGTTATGGATCATTCGTTGCCAAGATGGGTGCCGAAGCTATCCAAGACCTTTTAAAACAAGTAGATCTTGAAAAAGAAATTGCTGAACTCAAAGAAGAGTTGAAAACAGCTACTGGACAAAAACGTGTCAAAGCTATCCGTCGTTTGGATGTTTTGGATGCCTTTTACAAGTCTGGAAACAAACCTGAATGGATGATTCTTAACATCCTTCCAGTTATTCCACCAGATCTTCGTCCAATGTTGCAGTTGGATGGTGGCCGTTTTGCCTCATCTGACTTGAACGACCTTTACCGCCGTGTTATCAACCGTAACAACCGTTTGGCTCGTTTGCTTGAGTTGAATGCACCAGGTATTATCGTTCAAAATGAGAAGCGTATGCTTCAAGAAGCGGTTGACGCTTTGATTGACAATGGTCGTCGTGGTCGTCCAATCACAGGACCAGGTAGCCGTCCTCTTAAATCATTGAGCCACATGCTTAAAGGTAAACAAGGACGCTTCCGTCAAAACTTGCTTGGTAAACGTGTTGACTTCTCAGGACGTTCCGTTATCGCCGTTGGTCCAACTCTTAAGATGTACCAATGTGGTGTGCCACGTGAAATGGCAATCGAGCTCTTTAAACCATTCGTGATGCGTGAAATTGTTGCCCGTGATATCGTACAAAACGTCAAAGCGGCTAAACGCTTGGTGGAACGCGGAGACGAACGCATCTGGGATATCCTTGAAGAAGTGATCAAAGAACACCCAGTGCTTTTGAACCGCGCACCGACCCTTCACCGTTTAGGTATCCAAGCCTTCGAGCCAGTCTTAATTGATGGTAAGGCCCTTCGCTTGCACCCGCTTGTCTGTGAAGCCTACAATGCCGACTTTGACGGGGACCAAATGGCCATCCACGTACCGCTTTCAGAAGAAGCCCAAGCAGAAGCTCGTATCTTGATGCTCGCTGCTGAGCACATCTTGAACCCGAAAGATGGTAAACCAGTTGTTACTCCATCTCAGGACATGGTTTTGGGTAACTACTACTTGACAATGGAAGAAGCTGGTCGTGAAGGTGAAGGAATGGTCTTCAAAGACCGTGACGAAGCGGTTATGGCTTACCGTAATGGTTATGTTCACCTCCACTCACGTGTTGGTATCGCAACAGACAGCCTCAACAAACCATGGACAGAAGAGCAAAAACACAAGGTCTTGCTTACAACAGTTGGTAAAATCCTCTTCAACGACATTATGCCAGAGGGTCTACCATACTTGCAAGAACCAAACAATGCCAACTTGACAGAAGGCGTTCCAGCTAAATACTTCTTGCCACTTGGTGGAGATATCAAGGAAGCTATCAGCAATCTTGAACTTAACCCTCCATTCAAGAAGAAAAACCTTGGAAATATCATCGCTGAAATCTTCAAACGTTTCCGTACGACAGAAACTTCTGCCCTACTTGACCGTATGAAGAACCTCGGTTACCACCACTCAACTCTTGCAGGATTGACAGTGGGTATTGCCGATATCCCAGTCGTTGATGACAAGGCTGAAATCATTGAAGAATCACACAAACGTGTAGAACAAATCACAAAACAATTCCGTCGTGGTATGATCACAGACGACGAGCGATACAATGCCGTTACAGCTGAATGGCGTGCTGCCCGTGAAAAACTTGAGAAACGTTTGATTGCCAACCAAGATCCTAAGAATCCAATCGTTATGATGATGGATTCTGGAGCCCGTGGTAACATCTCAAACTTCTCACAGCTTGCCGGTATGCGTGGTCTGATGGCGGCTCCGAACGGACGTATCATGGAATTGCCAATCCTTTCAAACTTCCGCGAAGGTTTGTCAGTACTCGAAATGTTCTTCTCCACTCACGGTGCTCGTAAAGGTATGACCGATACGGCCCTTAAGACAGCCGACTCAGGTTACTTGACTCGTCGTTTGGTTGACGTTGCCCAAGACGTTATCATCCGTGAGGACGATTGTGGAACTGACCGTGGTCTCTTGATCCGCTCTATCGCAGAAGGAAAAGAGATGATTGAGTCTCTAGAAGAACGTCTCAACGGTCGTTACACTAAGAAAACTGTTAAACATCCAGAAACTGGTGCAGTGATTATCGGTCCAAATGAGTTGATTACAGAAGACAAGGCGCGTGAAATTGTCAATGCTGGTGTGGAAGAAGTGACTATCCGTTCCGTGTTTACATGTAACACTCGTCACGGTGTCTGCCGTCACTGTTACGGTATCAACTTGGCGACTGGTGATGCGGTTGAAGTTGGTGAAGCAGTTGGTACAATCGCTGCCCAATCTATCGGGGAACCTGGTACACAGCTTACAATGCGTACCTTCCACACGGGTGGGGTTGCCTCAAATACCGATATCACTCAGGGTCTTCCTCGTGTCCAAGAAATCTTTGAAGCCCGCAATCCTAAAGGGGAAGCGGTTATCACAGAGGTTAAAGGACAAGTTACAGCTATCGAAGAAGATGCATCAACTCGTACTAAGAAAGTCTTTGTTAAGGGTGAAACTGGCGAAGGTGAATATGTCGTTCCATTTACCGCTCGTATGCGTGTTGAGGTTGGTGACCAAGTAGCGCGTGGTGCTGCTCTTACAGAAGGTTCTATCCAACCAAAACGTCTCCTTGCAGTTCGTGATGTCTTGTCAGTTGAAACTTACCTTCTCGGTGAAGTACAAAAAGTTTACCGTAGCCAAGGGGTAGAAATCGGCGACAAACACATCGAGGTAATGGTTCGTCAAATGATCCGTAAAGTACGTGTCATGGATCCAGGAGATACAGACCTTCTCATGGGTACCCTCATGGATATCAATGACTTTACAGATGCTAACAAAGATGTCCTTATCGCAGGTGGAGTTCCAGCGACAGGTCGCCCAGTTCTTATGGGAATTACCAAAGCCTCACTTGAAACAAATAGTTTCTTGTCAGCGGCTTCCTTCCAGGAAACAACTCGTGTCCTTACTGATGCGGCTATCCGTGGTAAGAAAGACCATCTCCTTGGACTTAAAGAAAATGTTATCATCGGTAAGATTATCCCAGCAGGTACTGGTATGGCCCGTTACCGTAACCTTGAACCACAAGCTATCAACGAAGAAGAATACCTTAATCCTCCAGTAGAGGAAGAAGGAAATGAAGAAACAACAGAAGTAGTTGTGGATACTGCCGTTGAAACTGTGGAAGAAACAGTAGAATAAAAGAGATGAGAGAGCCTTAGGGTTCTCTTTCTCTTTTCTGAAAACTTTCTCCATTCTTCCATGAAATGTGGTAAAATAATAATCAATGAAAATCAAAGAGCAAACTAGGAAACTATCCGCAGGTTGCTCAAAGCACTGCTTTGAGGTTGTAGATAGAACTGACGAAGTCAGCTCAAAACACTGTTTTGAGGTTGTGGATAGAACTGACGAAGTCAGTAACCATACCTACGGCAAGGCGACGTTGACGTGGTTTGAAGAGATTTTCGAAGAGTATAAAAGAAAGAAGCTGACAAAGGAGACAAGTATGGAACAAACATTTTTTATCATTAAACCAGATGGTGTAAAAAGAGGACTAGTGGGGGAAGTGTTGAAACGCATCGAACAACGTGGATTTACAATCGAAAAATTGGAGTTGCGTTCACAGGTTTCAGAAGAGCTGATTGACCAGCACTATCAGGACTTGGTTGGTCAAAGTTTTTACCCACCGATTCGTGAATTTATGACTTCAGGACCGGTTCTTGTAGGTATCATTTCTGGTCCCAAAGTAATTGAAACTTGGCGGACCATGATGGGTGCGACTCGTCCAGAAGAAGCTTTACCAGGAACGATTCGAGGTGATTTTGCAAAAGCTGCTAGTGAAAACCAAGCTATTCAAAATGTTGTACATGGTTCAGATTCAGAAGAGTCAGCTAAGCGAGAAATTGCTCTTTGGTTTGACGGAAAGTAGTAAAAGTTTGATGTAAGGGTTACTTGCATCAAACTTTTTTGCATTTTAGAGTAGAAAACTGACAGTTGAGAAATATTCTAGCAATGATGAGAATTTCTAGCTTATAATAAGAGCAAGTAAGGGAGGAAGAATGATGGAAAAAATGAAAAAGCAAATTCGTGTTTTGTTGTTGCTGACAGTTTTTGGTATTAGTAGCTGTTCTTGTTTAAGTTTATCGACTTGGGCCTTGATGTTAAATCAAAACTGCTTCTATTACTTAGTTGGCATGTTGCTCCTTGCCAGTATTGGTGCAGGGCTAAACTACTATAGTGGACAGCGAAATCAATCTTATTCAGTTTTTAAGGAAGATAAGCAACAATTCTTGTATAGTCTCTTGCTCTTAGTAAACATTTTGGGTTTAGCTTTAATTGTCATAGAGCATATCCTTGCAGGAAATACGTCCGTAGAAGGGTTTGTGGAAGATTTTCTACCGAGCTTCTTTTTCTTATTTGGTATTGATTTGTTAGTTTTTCTGCCGATTCAGAAGTATGTAAATGGAGTGAAAAAGTTTTTGGGAAAGAAGGAAATGTGTTTTATTAGTGGACTAGCTATTCTAATCTTCCTCAGAAATCCTTGGATGCTATTGTCCATGACCTTTTATATTACCTTAGGAATGCTATTTCTAGGACTGTTGGTGCCAAAAGTCATTCGCTGGGAAGTTTCATTTTACAGTCATTTGATGAGAGATATCTTGTTAGTTGTCTTCTTACTGTTTCTATTTTAAAATCAAAATAAGAACTGACCGAAGTTTTTACAATTCATAATATGGAATTCACAGATAATATCTCGACAAAGGACAACTTTTTGGTATAATAGAAACATGTACACTAAAAACGAAGAAGAGTTACAGTCCTTAGGTGAACGTTTGGGCTATTTATTAGAAAAAAATGACGTCTTAATTCTAACTGGAGAACTTGGAGCAGGCAAAACGACCTTTACAAAGGGTCTTGCTAAAGGTTTACAGATTACTCAGATGATTAAGAGTCCAACCTATACGATCGTAAGAGAATATGAAGGTCGTCTTCCGCTTTACCACCTAGATGTTTATCGTATTGAGGGAGATGCGGATTCTATTGATTTGGATGAGTTTCTCTTTGGTGGTGGGGTAACTGTCATCGAGTGGGGACATCTTTTAGGTGATGCCTTGCCAGATACTTATTTAGAATTGGAAATTCTAAAAGAAGAAGACGGTCGCAGATTACATTTCCAAGCAAAGGGTTTGCGTGCAGAAAAACTCTTAGAGGAGCTTCAACATGGAGTATGAATTGCTCATTAGAGAAGCAGAACCTAGTGATGCGGCTGAATTAGTGACATTTTTAAATCGTGTCAGTGTAGAAACAGATTTTACCAGTCTGGACAGGAATGGCATTTTGATGACAGATACTGAGATGGAGTTGTTTTTGGATAAACAGGCTCAATCGGAAAATCAAATCACTTTACTTGCCTTGCTGAATGATGAAATTGCTGGTCTTGTAAATATCACAGCTGATCAACGCAAGAGAGTTCGTCATATTGGAGATCTCTTTATTGTGATTGGTAAGAAGTATTGGAATAATGGACTGGGGAGTTTGTTACTTGAAGAAGTCCTAGAATGGGCGCAGGCTAGTGGCATTCTTCGTCGACTTCAACTCACTGTCCAAACTCGTAATCAGGCTGCAGTTTATTTATATCAAAAGCATGGCTTTGTAATTGAAGGTAGACAAGAGCGCGGTGCTTACATAGAAGAAGGGGAATTTATCGATGTTTACCTGATGGGTAGACTGATAGATTGATAGAAATATGGTTAAAAAAATTATTGGAATGGTGCTAGCTTTTCTAGCTGTGACGGTTTTGGGTGTGGGTGTTTTTGCTTATACTATTTATCAGCAAGGTACACAAACCTTATCAAAAACCTATAAAAAAATCGGAGAAGAAACCAATGTTATTGAGGCGACTGAACCCTTAACGATTCTTTTGATGGGGGTTGATACTGGGAATGTAGAGCGTACAGATCAATGGGCTGGAAATAGTGATTCCATGATTCTCTTGACGGTGAATCCACATACTAAGAAAACCATGATGTTGAGTTTGGAACGTGACATCCTGACTAAAATTCAGCATAAAGATGGCCAGATTGAGGAAGCGAAGTTAAACGCTGCCTATGCTGGTGGTGGTGCAGAGTTAGCTATTTCAACCATTCAAAAGATGATGAATATCCATATCGATCGCTACATTATGGTTAATATGCAAGGATTGCAACAATTAGTCGATGCAGTGGGTGGTATAACTGTCAATAACACGCTAGGCTTCCCAATTTCTATTAGTGATCAAGAGGAATTTAATACCATTTCTATCGGTGTTGGAGAACAGACAATAAATGGAGAAGAAGCGCTTGTTTATTCCCGCATGCGTTATCAAGACCCAGAAGGAGACTACGGACGTCAGAAGCGTCAGCGTGAAGTCATTCAAAAGGTTGTTGAAAAAGTTCTTAGTTTGAATAGCGTTAGTCACTATCAGTCTATCTTAAAAGCCTTAAGTACGAATATGCAGACTAATATTGATTTATCTGCGAAAAGTATTCCTAGCTTGTTGGGCTATAAAGATTCATTTAAAACCATTGAATCTCAACAATTGAAGGGCGAAGGAGAGATGTTGCAAGGTATTTCTTACCAGATTGTTTCGAGAGAGCATATGTTGGAAATGCAGAATATATTGCGACGTTCTTTGGGACAAGAAGAAGTCACTCAGCTGGAAACAAATGTTGTCTTATTTGAAGATTTGTTTGGACGGGTGCCTGTTGGTGATGGGGAGAATCAACAACAAGGTGTCTTTGTAACAAATGAAGTAGAATAGTTCGTTTTTTAATACAAATAAAAAATTAATCGTGGGAAATTTCCTGCGATTTTTTCAAAAAAATACGAATAGATAGGTAGGAGGAAACATGAAAGCGGAAATCATTGCTGTTGGAACAGAGATTTTGACCGGACAGATTGTTAATACCAATGCCCAGTTTTTGTCGGAAAAACTAGCAGAGATTGGGGTAGACGTATATTTTCAGACGGCTGTAGGAGACAATGAAGCTCGTCTCTTGTCTTTGCTTGAAATTGCCAGTCAACGTAGCAGTCTGGTGATTTTGACAGGTGGTTTAGGGCCAACTGAGGACGATTTGACCAAACAAACTCTGGCTAAATTTTTAGGGAAAGAATTAGTCTTCGATCCTCAGGCTCAGGAGAAGTTGGATGTCTTTTTTGCCCAGAGACCAGACTATGCCCGAACACCGAATAACGAAAGACAAGCTCAAATTGTAGAAGGAGCGACTCCACTGCCCAACGAAACTGGACTGGCTGTGGGAGGCATTTTGGAAGTCGATGGAGTGACCTACGTTGTCCTTCCAGGTCCACCAAGTGAATTGAAACCGATGGTCTTAAACCAACTTCTACCCAAGTTGATGACAGGGAGCAAGCTGTATTCCCGAGTTCTTCGTTTCTTTGGAATTGGCGAGAGCCAGCTGGTTACGATTTTGTCTGATTTGATTGATAATCAAACAGATCCGACCTTGGCCCCTTATGCTAAGACAGGGGAGGTAACCTTGCGTCTGTCAACAAAGGCTAGCAGTCAAGAAGAGGCGAATCAAGTGCTGGATATCTTGGAAAATCAAATCTTAGGTCGCCAGACCTTTGAAGGCCTTTCTTTACGAGAACTTTGCTATGGTTATGGGGAAGAGTCCAGTTTGGCCAGCATTGTGGTAGAAGAACTGAAAAAACAAGGGAAAACCATCACGGCTGCAGAGAGTTTAACGGCAGGGCTTTTCCAAGCCAATGTAGCGGATTTTTCGGGTGCTTCAAGTATATTTAAGGGTGGTTTTGTAACCTATAGTTTGGAGGAAAAATCAAAGATGTTGGATATTCCTGCCAAGGATTTGGAAGAACATGGTGTGGTGTCTGAATTTACAGCTCAGAAGATGGCTGAGCAGGCACGAATCAAGACCCAGTCTGATTTTGGCCTTAGTTTGACTGGAGTGGCAGGTCCAGATAGCCTAGAAGGGCACCCAGCTGGGACAGTCTTCATAGGCTTGGCTCAAGAGCATGGAACTGAGGTCATCAAGGTTAATATTGGAGGCAGAAGTCGAGCAGATGTACGTCACATTGCTGTTATGCATGCCTTTAACCTAGTTCGCAAGGCTTTATTAAGTGACTAACTTTTGATATAATAGTAGATAGGTCTGAGGACCATTAGAATGTAGGAGAATAGAATGGCGAAAAAACCAAAAAAATTAGATGAAATTTCAAAAAAATTCGGGGCTGAACGTGAAAAAGCCTTGAATGACGCTCTTAAACTGATTGAGAAAGACTTTGGTAAAGGATCAATCATGCGTTTGGGTGAACGTGCTGAGCAAAAGGTGCAAGTGATGAGTTCAGGTTCTTTGGCTCTTGATATTGCCCTTGGTTCAGGTGGTTATCCTAAGGGACGTATCATTGAAATCTATGGGCCAGAGTCATCTGGTAAGACAACGGTTGCCCTTCATGCAGTTGCGCAAGCACAAAAAGAAGGTGGGATTGCAGCCTTTATCGATGCGGAACATGCACTCGATCCAGCTTATGCTGCGGCCCTTGGTGTTAACATTGACGAATTGCTCTTGTCTCAACCAGACTCAGGAGAGCAAGGTCTTGAGATTGCAGGAAAATTGATTGACTCAGGTGCAGTTGACCTTGTCGTAGTTGACTCAGTTGCGGCCCTTGTACCTCGTGCGGAAATTGATGGAGATATCGGTGATAGCCACGTTGGTTTGCAGGCTCGTATGATGAGCCAGGCTATGCGTAAGCTCGGTGCTTCTATCAATAAAACCAAAACAATTGCCATCTTTATCAACCAATTGCGTGAAAAAGTTGGGGTCATGTTTGGAAATCCAGAAACAACTCCTGGTGGACGTGCTCTGAAATTCTACGCATCAGTCCGTTTGGATGTTCGTGGAAGTACACAAATCAAGGGAACTGGTGACCAAAAAGACACCAACGTCGGTAAAGAAACTAAAATCAAGGTCGTGAAAAACAAGGTGGCTCCACCATTTAAGGAAGCCTTCGTTGAAATCATGTACGGAGAAGGGATTTCTAAGACTGGTGAACTCTTGAAAATCGCAAGCGATTTGGATATCATCAAAAAAGCAGGAGCTTGGTACTCTTACAAGGATGAGAAAATCGGGCAAGGCTCTGAAAATGCTAAGAAATACTTGGCAGATAATCCAGAAATCTTTGATGAAATTGACCATCAAGTTCGTGTTCAATTTGGTTTGATTGATGGAGAAGAAGCTGCTGAAAGCAAAAAAGATGAAGCAGCTCAAGTAGACTCTGTGAATGAAGAAGTTACACTTGACCTAGGCGACGAACTTGAAATCGAAATTGAAGAATAAGCTGTCAAAGTAGTGGAGAAATCCACTGCTTTTTCGATTCTTTGTTCAAGATCTCAGAACATCTATAGTTTGCTGTTTCTTGTCGCTCTTCTAGAAAGCTGATATAATAGCCTTATGAATAAAAAACGAACAGTGGACCTGATTCATGGTCCTATTCTTCCCTCGCTTGTGAGTTTTGCCTTCCCAATCTTGCTGTCTAATATCTTTCAGCAACTCTATAACACTGCTGATGTCTTGATTGTTGGGCGATTTCTTGGTCAAGAATCCTTGGCTGCAGTAGGAGCGACGACAGCGATTTTTGACCTGATTGTAGGTTTTACTCTTGGTGTTGGCAATGGCATGGGAATTGTCATTGCCCGCTATTATGGAGCTCGGAATTTCACTAAAATCAAGGAGGCAGTAGCAGCCACCTGGATTTTAGGTGCTCTTTTGAGTATTGTAGTTATGCTGCTGGGGTTTGTCGGTCTGTATCCACTCTTGCAATATTTAGATACTCCTGCAGAAATTCTTCACCAGTCCTATCAATATATTTCTATGATTGTGACCTGTGTCGGTGTTAGTTTTGCCTATAATCTCTTTGCAGGCTTGTTGCGTTCTATTGGGGATAGTCTGGCAGCTCTGAGATTTCTGATTTTCTCTGCCTTGGTTAATGTGCTTCTCGATCTCTATTTTATTACGCAATTGCATCTTGGAGTTCAATCTGCGGGACTTGCTACCATCATTTCGCAAGGCTTATCAGCGGTTCTCTGCTTTTATTATATCCGTAAGAGTGTGCCAGAACTTCTCCCTCAACTGAAACATTTTAAATGGAACAAGGCCTTGTACGCGGATCTCTTGGAGCAAGGTTTGGCTATGGGCTTGATGAGTTCGATTGTGTCCATTGGCAGTGTGATTTTGCAGTCTTCTGTCAATACCTTTGGTGCAGTGATTATTAGTGCCCAGACGGCGGCTCGACGCATTATGGCTTTCGCCCTTCTTCCTATGACTGCTATTTCTGCTTCGATGACGACCTTTGCTTCTCAGAATCTAGGAGCTAAGCGACCAGACCGCATTGTTCAAGGACTTCGAATCGGCAGTCGTTTAAGTATATCCTGGGCAGTTTTTGTTTGTATCTTCCTCTTTTTTTCCAGTCCAGTCTTAGTTTCCTTCTTGGCTAGTTCGACGGATAACTACTTGGTAGAAAATGGCAGTCTCTATTTGCAAATCAGCTCAGCCTTTTATCCTATTTTGAGTCTCTTGTTGATTTATCGTAATTGCTTGCAGGGCTTGGGGCAAAAAGTCCTTCCTCTGCTTTCTAGCTTTATAGAACTAATCGGGAAAATCGCTTTTGTGGTCTTGATTATCCCTTGGGCGGGCTATAAGGGAGTTATCCTTTGCGAACCCCTAATCTGGGTTGCCATGACCATCCAACTGTACTTTTCGCTTTTCCGTCACCCCTTGATAAAAGAAGGCAAGGAAATCTTGGTAACAAAAGTACCATCCTAGCTTGATTTGCTAAATAAAATCTATTTCCTCTAGTGAAAATCGAAAAAACTTGTGTTATAATAAGAAAGATTAAAATGTGAAAAAAGGAGATTCCTAATGGGACGTAAATGGGCCAATATCGTAGCCAAGAAAACGGCTAAAGATGGAGCTAACTCTAAAGTATATGCAAAATTTGGTGTAGAAATCTATGTAGCAGCTAAAAAAGGTGATCCAGACCCAGAATCAAACACTGCTTTGAAATTCGTTATCGACCGTGCTAAACAAGCACAAGTACCAAAACACGTTATCGATAAAGCGATTGATAAAGCAAAAGGAAACACAGACGAAACCTTTACAGAAGGACGTTACGAAGGATTTGGACCAAACGGTTCTATGCTGATCGTTGATACCTTGACTTCTAACGTTAACCGTACAGCGGCCAATGTCCGTGCAGCTTTTGGTAAAAATGGTGGAAACATGGGTGCTTCAGGTTCAGTTTCTTACCTCTTTGACAACAAGGGTGTTATCGTATTTGCTGGTGAAGATGCAGATGCAGTCTTTGAGCAATTGTTAGAAGCAGATGTGGATGTGGACGATGTAGAAGCAGAAGAAGGAACAATTACTGTTTACACAGCTCCAACTGACCTTCACAAGGCTATCGTTGCCCTTCGTGAGTCAGGTATCGAAGAATTCCAAGTGACAGAATTGGAAATGATTCCTCAGTCAGAAGTGGAATTGTCAGGCGATGACCTTGAAACTTTTGAAAAACTTTATAGCGTCCTTGAAGACGACGAAGATGTACAAAAAATCTACACAAACGTAGACGGCTTCTAATTTAACCTAGAGAACATGATCCTAAGTGATAAGCTCACTTGGGATTTTTTTAATCAAGAAAATAGTTCTCTAGGAAACTTTTTCTTGACATCTCTTTTCAAAGTGATAAAATAGTTCTCATGGAAACTTATTTAGTTCCTTGGAGAACTAAATGTGATAGTTAGAAAGGAGTTAGTATGGATAAACCGATGTTAGTCTTTAAGCGTTTTGGTCATCAGATTCACCTCATGGTGCAAAAGGAAGCCAAACGTTGTGGTATTGAATTTATGGGTGGGCCTCAAGGTCAGGTTGTTCGTTTTTTGGATAATCGTGAGAAAAACCAAGACTTGGTCTTGATTAAAGATATAGAGCAGGAACTCAATATTACCAAGTCTGTTGCTAGTAATTTGGTCAAGCGTATGGTGCAAAATGGTTTGGTGGAATTGGAGGCGAGTCCTAGCGATAAGCGGGCAAAATTTGTTCGTTTGACGGACAAAGCACGTTCTCAAATGCAGCAGGTTAAGGCCTTCTTTGAACGAATTGATCAGAGTCTGCTAAATGGTGTTTCAAAGTCAGACTTGGCAATCTTTGAAAAGGTTCTCGGTCAGTTGCAAGAAAATGTTCAGAAGATAGGAGGAGAGAATGAAGAAATTAGCCAAATGAATTAGTGGAAAAGAATGGGGTATGATTTTACTAGCCATTCTCTTTACCTGCTTTTCGGTTTATCTAGAGTTGGAAGAAGAGGAACTTCCATTTTAAAAAAGAAGTAAGGGCTGGGAAATGACCTAGCTCTAAAAAATCAGCATTCAGTTTTGTAAGATGCAAGATCTGTTTGACTGAATTCTATTTCTCTCAAGCTTTTAAAAGTTTAATTATGATTGCCGAGGTGGGACCAAGAATCAAAAATCAATGAATTTTTAGATTCTGTCGCGCCTTTTTTATGATAATCATTTTGGAAAGATTTTGCTTTTTGGCGGTTTTGTAATATAATAATCCTATATGTTTCATAAAGGCGCTTACGGCATAGGGGGTGAAAAATGGTAGCAGCTAACGTCAAAAAACGGGGTCAGCATTATCAGAAGAAGGCTCTCTGGCCACTTTCCATTCTGCTTATTTTTGCTTTGTTTTTTGTTTATTTCAAGGGCGTTCTGCCAGTTGAGAAGCAGGTCAAGATTGGGGCAACCTACATGACCATGAATAATGATTTTTATAAGATCTTAAATGCGGAGCTGGAGAAGAAAACCAACCAGCAGGGCAGCCGGCTTTACGTGCGGGATCCTGAGCTGGGTGAGGGCAAGCAGAGCCAGCAGATTGACTTTTTTGTCCGAGAAAAGGTTGATGTCATTGTTATCAATCCGGTAAAAAGTAATAGTCCAAGTATCATTTCCTCTCTTCAAAAGGCCAAGAAAGCTGGGATTAAAATCATCGTAGTGGATGCGCCTATCAGTCAGGATGTAAAAGTGGATACGACTATTGTGTCGGATAACTACCAAGCAGGCGTCCTGATTGCCCAGGACATGATGAAGCGCTTGCCTTCTGCTAATATTCTCCTTCTAGAGCACCGCAATGCCGTCTCTGCTATGGACCGGATTCAGGGATTTATTGATACGATTGAAAAACAGCCTAGCTACAAGATTATTTCCCAGAAAGAAACACTAGGCCAGACAGAGGAAAGCATGCCGCAAGTAAAAAGTGCCTTAGACGAAGGATTGGACTTTAATGTAGTCATGGCGCTCAATGATCGGGCAGCTATCGGGGCCTTGGCTGCTATTAAAAATCAAGGTCTTGATAAGAAAATCTCCATCTACGGCGTGGATGGATCGCCTGATATCAAAAACTTTTTGGCTACGACTAGCGATATAGAGGGAACCGTGGCCCAATCGCCCATTCAGATGGGACGCAAGGTGGCACAGGTAATTGAGCTGATGCAGGAGGGGAAATCCTACGACAGCCAATACCTGATTCCTGTTCATCTGGTTAATAGAGATAATATCAGTCAATACACAGTTACAGGGTGGCAATAATGAGACCTCAAAAAAGTATCTTTTATAGCAAAATCGCCTTAATGGTCATCAATCTGTTTGCCATTGTCTATAATGCATCCATCTATCTCTTTGCGACCAACTATGTAGCGGCTAAGAGCTTCAGTCACTCGCTTTTGGAGCGTTTGGATGCCATTCCGGGCTCTCCTAGCCTAATCTTCTGGGTATCCATTAGCCTGTATGCCTGTCTGCTTTTAGTCATGTACTATCGGGAGCGCCACCCCAATCAGCTGTCCGTCTATGACAAGGCGACCATTATTGAAATCCTGCTCATGCTGGTCATCTTTTCCGTCTTGCACTCGTCCTACAATGGCTTGATTCTCTTGGTGTTTGCGGATATTTTCTATGGCTCTAAGGAGTTCAATGCTTCCAAGGACAAGAAGTACTGGTTTTCTTTCATTATTTTGAGCTTTGGCATGCTGCTCTTGTCCAACTATAACCTCATGTCGCTCTTTATCAAGCTGCCGTCTTTGGATACCTATATTCGTTTTTATCCTGAGTCTGTACGCTTTTTGCTCTTATTTGGCAAGAACTTTCTCTACTCGCTTAATATTGTCGTCTTTATGATTTCCTTGCTATTCTATATCTTGTCGGCTATTACGGAGCGCCATCGTATTGAGGAAGAGCTTCGCATGGCTTTTCAAGCCAATCGCGAGCTGAACTCTTACCTGGCTTTGTCTGAGAAAATAGCAGAAGATCGAGAGCGGAAGCGGATTGCCAGAGAGATTCACGATACATTAGGTCATGCCCTGACGGGTATTTCAGCTGGTATTGATGCGGTCAAGGTCTTGGTTGATATTGACACCAACCGAGCTAAGGAGCAGCTTAATAATGTCTCTGTCGTTGTTCGAGATGGTATCCGTGATGTCCGCGGCTCGCTCAATAAGCTGCGCCCGGGAGCTCTGGAAAATAACACTTTGAAGGAAGCTCTGATTAAGATTATCCGTGAGTATGAAGCCATCTCCAACTTGGAGATTCATCTCCTCTACAAATGGGATAATATTGACTTGGATATTGCCAAGGAAGACATTGTCTTCCGGGTGATCCAGGAGTCGATTACCAACTCTGTCCGCCATGGTCATGCCAAGACTATCTGGATTGAGCTACTAGAGGAAGAAGAAGCTTATGTAATGACCATTCAGGATGATGGTGTTGGCTTTGATGAACTCCACTATGGCTATGGCCTCAAGCAGATGCAGGAGCGCCTAATGATTATTGGCGGAAGCGTCCGCTTTGAAAATCGGGACGGTTTCTACACGCATATCAAAATTCCAAAAATAGGAGGAAGACATGATTAAGGTTTTAATAGCAGACGATCAGGCCTTGATTCGCGAGTCTCTGCAAATCATTCTGTCTGCCCACGCAGATATTGAGGTAGTCGGGACGGTCGGAGACGGCAAGGAAGTGCTGGAAAAGCTTCATCGGGTGCGCCCAGATGTGATTTTGATGGATATTCGCATGCCAGTCATGGATGGTGTTCTCTGTACCAAGGCTGTCAAGGAGCAGTATCCAGATGTCAAGATTATCATCCTGACGACCTTTGACGATGATGAATTTATCTTCTCAGCTCTCAAATACGGTGCATCTGGTTATATTCTTAAAGGGGTTTCGACAGAAGAACTTCATGAAGCTATTCAGACAGTCTATCGAGGCGGAGCTATGATCAATCCCAATATTGCCACCAAGGTCTTCAAAATCTTTTCACAGATGGCCCAGTCCAACTTTGCCATCACAGTGACAGAGGAAAATGTGGAGGACATGAACCGGACGGAGTGGAAGATTATCCAGCAGATTAGCTTTGGGATTTCTAATAAGGAAATTGCAGCCAAACTCTTTCTATCAGAAGGGACAGTCCGTAATTATCTATCGGGTATCCTAGCCAAGCTCAACCTGCGTGACCGGACCCAACTGGCTATCTGGGCCGTACAGACTGGAGTCACCCAGAGAGATTTTAGTAAGGAAGGCGACAAATGAAGTGGAGATTGAGAAATTTGTCCCTGCTGGTTGTCCTGATTATATCTGTTGCTCTGGCTTTTGTATTTTGGGCTTCAGCTCAGGACAAAGTCCTGCGTATCGGGGTCTATGCTGGTTCTAGCTGGGATGTGCCTAACAGTCGCGAAAACAAGGTCTTGGACAGCCTGATTAAAAGATTTGAAAAGACGCATCCTCCTGTCAAGGTCGTTTACGAAAGCGGTATTCCCAAGGATGATTATGCTGACTGGCTGGCAGAGCAAGTCTTGAAAGGCGAGCAACCAGATCTCTTTATGGTGCCAGAAAACGACTTTAGCATGTTGGCTTCGACTGGCGCGCTTAAATCCTTGGATCCCCTCCTAACGGATGATAAGCGAAAGGCTTTTTATCCAGTGGCTTATGAAGCTGGGCAATATCAGGGAGTCAGCTATGCCCTTCCAGTTGAGAGCAATCCTATCATGATGTGTGTCAATAAAGACCTGCTTGAAAAAGAAGGAATTAGCATTCCTGAGTCAGGATGGACCCTGGCGGATTTCTATGAGATTTGCAAGAAAGTAACCAAGGATACCAATGGCGATGGTGTGGTGGATCAGTACGGTATAACGGATTACACTTGGCAGCAGGCTCTGGTAGCTTACGGCGGCCATCTTACCGATAAATCCGGTATCACTGTGGACAGCGCAGAGATGCACCAAGCCTTGGCCTTTATGAGCAAGCTAGATATGCTCAGCCAGCACTATAAGGTGACTTCTAATGACTTTGATGAGGGACGGGTGGCTTTCTATCCTATGAGTCTGGCCCAGTATCGGACCTACAAGCCTTACCCTTACCATGTTGCCAAGTATTCTAGCTTTTCTTGGACCTGTATCCCCATGCCAACAGCTAATAGCCAGGTGATGGGGACACAGGTCAAGACCTCGCTCTTTGCCATGTCTTCCAATACCAAGCAAGAGAAGCTGGCTTGGGAATTTATGCTCTTGCTGTCACAGGATAAAGAAAGCCAGCAGGCCTTGTTTGAAAAATCGCAGGGGACCTCAGTCTTACCATCTGTGGTGAAAAGTCAACAGGCTAGAGAAATCTTACAGGCAGATGATTTTGGCTTGGATTCCTTGACTTCTGAGAGGCTAGACCACATGATGAATCGCTCCATCATTGACATCAGTCTAGAAGTAGACCGTCATACCATGGACCGGATGGACTATCTGATTCAAAATGCTATGCAGAATCAAGAGATTGACAGTGCCTTGCCGAGCATTCAAAGAGAAATAGAAAGCGGAAAATAATCTGCTTTCTTTTTGTTTGCTCTGAAAGGAGCAGGAAAGGTACAGCTGACTAGACAAATATGACAAATGTCATATGTTTCCTGACAAATGTCATCTGGGCAAAGTGACATTTGACAATATGAAACCGATTCCAAAACTTGTACAATAAAATCATCAATAAATCCTTACTTGGCTAAGAGCTAGAAGGAAAAAGGAGGCAGGAAAGATGAAATACCTTGTACTGGTCAGTCATGGGGGACTGGCTGCAGGCGTGCAGAGTTCCTTGAAGATGTTTGCCGGAGACAAGACGGATCAGGTCATTGCGGTTGGTCTTCAGGAAGGCAAGTCAGTTGATGATTTTGCAGTTGATTTTACTCAGGCCTTAGATGGCTTAAGCACTGATGACAGTGTCTTAGTTCTGGCTGATATTGTAGGAGGCAGTCCTCTGACGACAGCAGCGAACGTCTTAGCTGACATAGGTAAGCTCGACTCAGCAGTTATCTTGGGCGGTTTGAACCTGACCATGGGACTGACTGGCTTGGTTATGAAAGACATCTTAGACGGGAAAGATCTGGCTCAGGCTATCCTTTCCGAGGCTACAGCTGCTTTGCAGGAATTTGAAGTCGTAAGTGATGCAGCTGAAGAAGATGAAGACGACATTTAGTACTTCCGTCATACATTCTAAAAGATAAAAGGAGATTTTAAAGATGACAGTATCATTTGTACGGATTGACGACCGCATGATCCACGGTCAAACAGTCACTCGCTGGGCCAAGGAATACCCTTGTGATGGCCTGATTGCAGTAAATAATGCTGCAGCAGGAAACAAGGTTTTGATTCAGGCCTACAAGGGAGCTTCTGACAAGAAGACTTTTGTTTGGACCAAGGAAGCCTTCAAGGAAAAATCAGGCAAGGTCACAGAGTCAGACAGCCGCTATTTCCTCATTACGAAAAATCCTGTGGACATGAAAGAAATCCTAGTGGACCAAGGCTTTGTACCTGGTGATGTTAAGGAAATCATCATTGGCCCTGCTAATGACCGTCCTGGAGCTATTAAGCTGGGGAATAACCAGTCCATTACCCAGGAAGAGGCAGAAGCGATTGAGGCGATAGAAAAAGCAGGCTACAAAGTCAAATTCCAGCTCCTACCAGATGTTTCCATCGGTTATTGGAGCGATTTCAAGTCTAAATTTGGTTTTTAATTATAATAATGAAAAGGAGAGTCTATTATGACAATTTCTTGGCTGCAAGCCGCTTTACTGGGTCTTTTCGCTAGTTTAGCTTCTATGCCTGGTATGGGTGGTACTAGTATTGGTAACTACACTTTGGGACGTCCTCTGGTCGGAGGCTTGATTAGCGGGCTGATTCTCGGAGACTTAACAACAGGGATTATGGTTGGGGTAGCCCTTCAGGTTCTCTACATCGCTCTGGTAACACCAGGTGGTACAGTTTCTGCTGACGTGCGGGCGATTTCTTACATTGGGATTCCTCTCGCAATCTTATTTGTTCATTCTAAAGGAATCACGTCTGAATCTGCTATTGCTGCAGCAGCTGCACCAATCGGAGCAGCAGTTGGTACTATCGGTACAGTTCTCTTCTATGGAACAGCCACTACAAACCTGCTATGGCAGCACATTGGCTGGAAAGCCGTTGAAAAAGGCGAATTTAAAAAGCTTTACGCTGTTGACTGGGTTTATCCTTGGATTTCCCACTTTGTCTTCTCTTTCCTTCCAACAATGCTTATCACTAAGTTTGGCCCCGATATGGTTGAGCTGATGAAGACCCACCTGCCAATGGATGGCTTCATCATGAAATCCCTCTTTACAGTCGGAGCTCTTCTCCCATGTGTAGGTATTGCCATTCTCTTGAAACAAATCGTTACCAAGGCTGCTGACTTTATCCCATTCTTTGTGGGCTTCACCTTGGCTAAGTCACTTGGTCTTAATTTGGTTGCCAGTGCAGTTGTTTCACTGATTTTTGCAGTAATTTACTATGAATTGGAAGTAATCAAATCAGCTCGTGTGACCGCGCCGGCTGGTGGGGCTGACTTTGATGACGATGAGGAGGATATCTAAGATGGCTGAAAGAAAGAAAATAACTAAAAAGACTTTAGCGAAATCATTCCACCATTGGTACTATGGTCATTTGACTTGCTTCTCTCAAGAGCATATGCAGACTTTTGGTTACTTGACCTCTATGCTACCAATCGTGGAAGAACTCTACAAAGACAAAGCAGAGCAGAAAGAAGCTATGCAGACCTATACGGCTTTCTTCAACACAGAACCTCAGCTCGGAGCTTTGGTAGTGGGGATTACAGCTGGTTTGGAAGAAGCGCGTGCCAATGGAGACGCTGTTGACGGCGAAACTATCAATGGTATGCGTGCCGGTCTCATGGGACCTATCGCAGGTATCGGTGATTCATTGGTTGTCGGAACCCTAATCCCAGTTCTGCTGGGGATTGCCCTTGGCCTCTCAAAAGGCGGAAATCCTATCGGGGCTCTCTTCTACATCCTTGTATGGAATGTTCTCATCTATGGCGGTATGCGCTTTGCCTACTTCAAAGGCTATGAATTAGGGGACAAGGCGGTTGAATTCCTTGTAGGACCTAAAGGACAGGCGCTTCGTAAGGCAATCAGTGTCATTGGTGGTATGGTTATCGGGGCAGTTGCTGCAACTTGGGTATCTGTAACGACTTCATTAGAGCTGAAAAATGCTGATGGCGAAGCCTTCTTGAAGCTACAAGAAAAGATTGACGGTGTTTATCCAGGTCTCTTAACAGCTGGCTTTATCACCCTTTGCTGGTGGCTGATGGCCAAGAAAAAAGTATCACCAAACCTTGTTATGCTCCTCTTGGTTGTCATTGCTTTGATTGGTGTAGCACTGGGCATCTTTGATCCTCAACTGAAATACTAATTCCTACTCAAGTTTCAGACTGGCAGTAAGTCCGATATGCTGCTAGTCTAGTATCAATTTGTTTGACTTAAATAAAGAATGGAGAAAATCATGACAGAACAAGAATTGATTCAAGGTTATGAAACAGAAATTCACTACCAGAAGCATATGATTGAAAATCTAGGACGCTGGTTTACTCTCTTCTTTGTCATTGCCAGTATCGGTCTTGTTCTGATTTACTTCTTTCATGAGACTAATCTATTAGCACTGATTGCAGGAATTGTCCTAGCCCTTCTGGGTGTCTTAGCCATGCTCTTGTTTGGTTATGGCATCTACAGAGGACGGCTCAATCTGCAAAAGGTGATCAATGATTTTGAAGCAAAACTAAAACTTGCAAGATAGACATTTAACCTAGAAAACATAATCCTAAGTGAAAAAATCACTTGGGATTTTTTGAATCAAGAAAATAGTTCTCTAGGAAACTTTTTCTTGACATCTCTTTTCCAAGTGGTAAAATAGTTCTCATGGAAACTTATTTAGTTCCTAGGAGAACTAAATGTGTTAGTTAGAAAGGAGTTAGTATGGATAAACCGATGTTAGTCTTTAAGCGTTTTGGTCATCAGATTCATCTGATGGTACAAAGGGAAGCCAAACGTTGTGGTATTGAATTTATGGGTGGACCGCAAGGTCAGGTTGTACGTTTTTTGGATATCCGTGAGGAAAACCAAGACTTGGTCTTGATTAAAGATATTGAGCAAGAACTCAATATTAGCAAGTCTGTTGCTAGTAACTTGGTCAAGCGTATGGTGCAAAATGGTTTGGTAGAATTGGAGGCGAGTTCTAGCGATAAGCGGGCTAAGTTTGTTCGTCTGACGGAAAAATCGCGTTCTCAAATGCAAGAATTTAAGGCCTTTTTTAAACGCATAGACAAGCAGTTGTTGGCAGATGTAGATGAAGGCGAATTACTGATTTTTGAGAAAGTCCTCAATCAATTACAGGAAAATATCAAGAGAATAGGAGGAGATAATGAAGAAATTAGCAAAACGAATTAGTGGAAAAGAATGGGGGATGATTTTACTAGCCATTCTCTTTACCTGTTTTTCGGTCTATCTAGAGTTGGAAGTGCCAACCTATATCTCGAAAATTACGGATTTGCTAGGTAGTCAAGGTACTAATTTAGATGAGTTGTGGCAGCCGGCAAGCATGATGGTGGGAATGTCCTTTCTTGCCTTCTTATCCGTAGTTGCAGTTGGATTTTTTGCATCCCGAGTGGCGGCTTCTTATACTAGTAGGTTGAGAAGTGATATTTTTAACCGAGTTTTGGATTACTCGCAGACGGAGATTAAGAAATTCTCTATTCCTAGCCTCTTGACGCGTACTACCAATGACATTACTCAAGTTCAAATGTTGATTACCATGGGCTTGCAAGTGGTTACGCGTGGTCCGATTATGGCTATCTGGGCTATCGGGAAGATTTTAGGCCATTCAGAATACTGGCTCTGGGCCGTACTTGTGGCAGTGATTGTCAACGTTTTGATGACAACTGTTTTGATGACGCTAGCCTTTCCAAAACAGTCCTTGATTCAGGGGTTGACAGATAAACTGAACAGTATCACTCGTGAGAGTTTAGCAGGTATTCGTGTCGTTCGCGCCTACAATGCTGAAGAATACCAAAATGAAAAATTTGCATCAGCAAATGATGAATTGACACGCTTGAATTTGTTTGTCAACCGTCTTATGGCTATTTTGAACCCTATCATGATGGGGATTTCAAGTGGATTGAGTGTGGCGATTTACTGGATTGGGGCCTATGTGATTAACGACGCTGCTCCGATAGCGCGTCTGCCTCTCTTTAGTGATATGATTGTTTTCATGTCTTATGCCATGCAGGTTGTCATGGGCTTCCTTCTTATGGGAGCACTCTTCATCGTTCTTCCCCGAACTATGGTCTCTGCTAAGCGGATTAATCAAGTTTTAGATTTGCATTCTTCTATCCAAAACCCTGCTCAAGTGCAGCTGGCTGATGAAAACCTCAAAGGTCAGGTCGAATTTAAGGATGTGACCTTCCGCTATGCAGCAAATTCGGAGGCGGTTATTGAGCATGTTAGCTTTAAAGCAGAAGTTGGTCAAATAGTGGCCTTTATTGGGTCAACAGGTTCTGGTAAATCTACTCTAGTTAATCTGATTCCACGTTTCTACGATGTGTCAGACGGAGAAATTCTGGTGGACGGTGTCAATGTTCAAGACTATGCCTTAGAAGATTTGCGCAACAAGGTTGGTTATATTCCTCAGAAAGCGGTTCTCTTTTCAGGTGATGTCAAGGGTAATCTAGACTTTGGACAGGGTCAAGGAACACCGCTTAGTGAGCAGGCTATGTGGCAGGCTTTGGAGTTGGCCCAGTCTAAGAACTTTATCGAAGACAAGGAAGCGGGCTTAGAGTCAGAAGTGGCCCAAGGAGGAACCAACTTCTCAGGTGGTCAAAGACAGCGTCTGGCAATTGCGCGTGCCTTAGCTCGGAAGCCAGAAATCCTCATCTTTGATGACTCCTTCTCAGCCTTGGACTACAAGACAGACCGTGTCCTACGCCAAGAGCTAGCAGAGAAAACCAAGTCTATGACCAAGCTTATCGTCGCACAGCGTATTTCAACGATTATGGATGCAGATTTGATTTTGGTCTTGGATCAAGGAAAAGTCATGGGACAAGGCACCCACAAGGAACTTCTAGCTAATAACGAAGTTTACCAAGAAATTGCCTATTCACAACTATCGAAGGAGGAATTGGAACATGGAAAATAAGAAAATGTCTCTCTGGAAACAGAGTAAACCCTATCTTGCAGGCCTCCAGTTTGCCCTTCTGATAGCCTTTCTAGCAACAATCGTATCCAATATCGTTACTGTTTATGGGCCGACTCGCATCAAGGAAATGACCAATATCATTGCAAGTGGTCTAGAAACAAGTGTGGATGTCGTGGCGGTTGCAGCTATTGGTGGTTTTTTGGCCGTGATTTATGTGATCGGACTTCTATCAAATTATTTGCAGGCCTTTCTGTTTACTACAGTCATTCAACGTTTTTCAGAGCATTTGAGAAGAGCCATTGCAGAGAAAATCAATAGCCTACCATTGGGATATTTTGATGGACATTCTCAAGGAGATACCTTGTCTCGTGTAACCAATGACGTTGACACTGCAGCCCAGTCTCTCAATCAAAGTCTGGGAACAGTTCTTTCATCCACTTTACTGGTCTTGGCAGTCTTGGTAACCATGTTTGGGATGAACTGGATTTTAGCCTTGGTGACGGTTGTTTCAACCCTTATTGGTTTTGTTTTCGTGTCCGTCTTTATGGGCAAATCACAGGGTTTCTTTAAGAGTCAGCAACAGGATTTGGCAGCTGTCAATGGTTATGTGGAGGAAATGTACTCTGGCCATAATGTAGTGACTAGTTACAATGCTATCGAGAGCACGAAAGAAGAGTTTGCGAAATTAAACAATCGTCTGTATGACAGTATCTGGAAATCTCAGTTTATTTCAGGGATTATGATGCCGATTATGATGTTTATTGGGAACTTTAGCTATGCCTTGGTGATTATCGTTGGTGCAGCCTTGGCTCTGAATGGGCAGATTAGTATCGGTATTATCGTTGCCTTTATGGCCTACGTTCGTATCTTTTCCCAGCCTCTTTCACAAATTGCCCAAGGGATTACTAGTCTTCAGCAGGCTAGTGCAGCCATGGGACGTGTCTTCGAATTCCTGGCTGAAGAGGAAATGGAGGATGAATCCCATAAAGAAAGACAATTGAGCGATATGAAAGGTCAAGTGGTCTTTGATCGAGTTTCCTTTGGTTACACACCAGAGAGAACTATCATCCATGACTTTTCTGCGATTGCTCATGCAGGTCAAAAGGTTGCGATTGTCGGACCGACTGGAGCTGGGAAGACAACCATTGTCAACCTTTTGATGAAGTTCTATGAGATTGATAAGGGAAGTATCCATATCGATGGTGTGGATACCAAAGAGATGAAGCGTTCGGAAGTACATGATGCCTTTTCAATGGTCTTGCAGGATACTTGGCTCTTTGAAGGTACTATCCGAGATAATCTCATCTATAACCAAAAGGGGATTAGTGATGAGTGCGTGATTGAAGCCAGCAAGGCTGTAGGGATTCACCACTTTATTATGACCCTACCAGATGGTTACGATACCGTCTTGGATGATACAGTGACCTTGTCTGTCGGACAAAAACAACTCTTGACTATCGCTCGTGCTTTGCTGAAAGATGCGCCACTCCTAATCCTAGATGAGGCGACTTCTTCTGTTGATACCCGTACAGAGGAATTGATTCAGAAAGCCATGGATCGTTTGATGGAAGGAAGAACTTCCTTTGTCATCGCCCACCGCTTGTCTACTATCCGAAATGCTGATCTTATTCTGGTTATGAAAGATGGAAATATCATCGAGCAAGGAAATCATGATGAGCTGATGGCGCAAGCTGGTTTCTACGCTGACCTCTACAACAGTCAGTTTACAGAAGATGAAGCGGAAGAATGAACCAAAAGAAGGCTTGACGGCCTTCTTTTTCTGCACTATACTAGAAGACAAATGCTTCCCTATAAGCAAAATTTGAGTAAGTGATGAGAAAATATATGAAAAATTATCAAGAATGGTATGGCCACGTTGCTGCTAATATTAAAAATAAGCCCTTTCTTCTGAGCTTGTTAAGAACTTTCAATCGGTTCATGACGGTAGTTATGCCTATGATTTATGTGACCTTGTTAGCAACTACCTATCTCCAACAAGGACTTGGAAAACAGGTCTTGATCTATGTGTTTATCCCTGCATCAGGTTTTGTGATTTTGTCCTTTCTTCGTAAGAAAATCAATGCCTCTAGGCCTTATGAGGAATGGACTATTAAACCCTTGCTTGACAGAGATAGTCCTGGTCAGTCTATGCCCAGTCGTCATGTCTTTTCAGCAACCATTATCTCCATGGCTTGCTTACATGCTAGTTTATCTGTAGGGGTTATCTTGTTGGTCTTGTCAGCCCTCCTCGGTCTCGTGAGAGTCTTAGGTGGCGTGCATTATCCCAAGGATGTAGTAGTTGGTTATATTTGTGGTCTTGCGTGGGGTGTGCTTTTCTTTCTATTTTGAATTGTAAGTTAAGGTGGTCCTACAACCACTTACGGGTCTAAAGTAACCACTTGCTTTTTTGCTCTTGTTTTCTTATTTTGGCTTTGATATAGTAGAGTCAGAAAGGAGATGGAATGAAGTTACGAATCGAAATTGACAGCAATTTAGAGGAAACTGAAATTGTCATCAAGGCAGCGGCTTTGACAGATGAGATTGCGGATTTACAGCGCCTCTTGCACGAATCCAAGTCTCCTCGGTTGATTTTTTACAAGGGGACGGGTGAATATTATCTGGACTTGTCGGAAATTCTCTTCTTTGAGACGGAAGGTAGCAAGATTTACGCCCATACCCAGAAAGATGCCTACGAGGTTCGACTTAAACTCTATGAGTTAGAGTCTATTCTGCCCCGTTATTTCAGTCGAGTATCCAAGTCGACCATTGCTAATATTCGGCAAGTTTACTCGGTTGACAAGTCCTTTTCAGGAACGGGCACCATTTCCTTTTATCAGACCCATAAGGAGGTTCATGTCTCACGACATTACCAATCCCTCCTAAAAGAAAATCTAAGAAACATGAGGTAATAAGATGAAAAAGAAAGCATTTGGTATTGTGTTGCTCATTTTGGCGGCTTTAATATTATTACAAGGGAATTTTGGAATCCCTTCATTCGGTGGGCAAATTTGGCCCTTGCTTGGTATTGCATTTTTTGTCTATCAATCAGTTGGAGCTTTGTTGCGTCGTCACTTAACTTCAGCCTCTTTTACAGCTCTAGTAGCCTTAATGATTGCTAACCACTTTTATGGCATTTTACCAATTCCCAATCAGTCATTGTTCTGGGCAAGTATTTTAATCGTAATGGGTGTCAGCGCACTCACTCATTCTAACAGAACTTGGAATGGGAAAAAATGGTGGTATGATGGTAAAAAGACCATTCTTACAGATAAGGAAGTTGCTTTTGGGACTGGGACTTTCTACAAGCAAAATCAAGAATTGGTAGACGACCAAGTAGAAGTTGGTTTTGGGAATGCCAAAATCTATTATGACAATGCAGAGATGTTAGGAGATAGCGCAACCTTGAAGATAGAAGTCGGATTTGGGAATGCAGTTATCTACGTGCCTCAACACTGGAGAGTAGATCTAAAGGTAGAGACTTTTTGTGGAGCAGCCAAGGCAGATGCCCCTCTAGCCCCAACCAGCAAAACCTTGATTATCCGTGGAGATGTGGCTTTTGGGAAATTAGGAGTTGTTTACGTTAAATAAAAAAATCTTTCAATCCCCTTGCCAAAACAGAGAAAGTGTGATAACATAGTACAGTATGTGGTGCTAGCACATCCGCTATATTAGATCTAATAGGAGGAAAACACAAATGGCTAAAGTATGTTACTTTACAGGTCGTAAGACTGTATCAGGAAACAACCGTTCACACGCGATGAACCAAACAAAACGTGCCGTAAAACCAAACCTTCAAAAAGTTACTGTTCTTATCGATGGTAAACCTAAAAAAGTTTGGGCTTCAGCTCGTGCTTTGAAATCAGGTAAAGTTGAACGCGTTTAATAATAAAAGTGAGGAGACCTTAGGGTCTTTTTTCTTTTACTGTAGATATAAAATCATTTGAAAAATAGAGTAAATATCCGCTGATACAGTATTCTGCTTTTACACTTGGGCTGAAATATGATAAAATAGAGTATCAACTAGTTGAGGTAAAAAGGATGACTGTAAAAATTAATACAAAAGATGGTCAAATCGAACTAACAGATGAAGTGATTGCAACCGTCGTAGGTGGAGCAGCAACTGAGATTTTTGGTGTGGTCGGTATGGCTAGTAAAAATGCCCTCAAAGATAATTTCCAAGCCCTTCTAGGTAAGGAAAATTATTCCAAAGGTGTCGTCGTAAAAGCGGCCGAAGATGGCAGTATTGCAGTTGATGTATATACCGTGTTGAGCTACGGAACAAAGATTAGCGAAGTGTCAAAAAACATTCAAGAGCGTGTTCGTTTTAGTTTGGAAAACCAACTTGGAATTACTGCTCAGACTGTAAATGTCTACATTCAAAATATCAAAGTTGTAGGAGAATAACCGTGTCAAAAATTACTACTAGCTTATTTCAAGAAATGGTGCAGGCTGCATCAACTCGCTTGAATAAGCAAGCTGAATATGTCAATTCATTAAACGTCTTCCCAGTTCCAGATGGAGATACTGGAACAAACATGGGAATGACCATTGAAAATGGAGCTAAAGAAGTTGCAGACAAGCCAGCTTCTACTGTTGGAGAGGTAGCGAGCATTCTTGCCAAAGGTCTTTTGATGGGTGCGCGTGGGAACTCAGGAGTTATTACATCTCAGCTTTTCCGTGGATTTTCACAAGCCATCAAGGATAAAGACGAGTTAACAGGTCAAGACCTGGCCCTTGCCTTCCAATCAGGTGTAGAAGTTGCCTATAAGGCAGTGATGAAACCAGTTGAAGGAACGATTTTGACAGTTTCTCGTGGGGCTGCTATCGGTGCTAAGAAAAAAGCTGAGCAAACAGATGACGCTGTTGAAGTCATGCGCGCAGCCTTGGAAGGTGCTAAAACAGCACTAGCTAAAACGCCAGACATGCTTCCAGTATTGAAAGAAGTTGGCGTTGTGGACTCAGGTGGTCAAGGACTGGTCTTCATCTATGAAGGTTTCCTTTCAGCCCTTACTGGTGAATATATTGCATCCGAGGACTTTGTAGCGACTCCTGCCAACATGAGTGAGATGATCAATGCAGAGCATCATAAGTCTGTGGCTGGTCACGTAGCGACTGAGGACATCACCTTTGGTTACTGTACTGAAATCATGGTAGCTCTTAAACAAGGTCCAACCTATGCCAAAGATTTTGACTACGACGAATTCCGTAACTACTTGAATGAACTTGGAGATTCTCTCCTTGTTGTCAATGATGATGAAATTGTCAAAGTTCATGTCCATACAGAAGATCCAGGACTTGTTATGCAAGAAGGTCTTAAATATGGTAGCTTGGTCAAGGTAAAAGTTGACAATATGCGTAACCAACACGAAGCGCAGGTTGAGAAAGAAGCTGCTCAAGTTAGCAAGCCTGCTGAAGAAAAAGAGTATGCTTTGATTGCTGTGGTGGCTGGTAAAGGTCTCGCAGATATCTTCCGTTCTCAAGGTGTGGATTATGTTATCGAGGGCGGTCAAACTATGAACCCTTCAACTGAAGACTTTATCAAGGCTGTTGAACAGGTCAACGCTCGTAACATTATCTTTCTACCAAACAACAAAAACATCTTCATGGCAGCTCAATCTGCAGCAGAAGTTTTGGAGCAACCAGCAGTAGTGGTGGAAGCTCGCACTCTTCCCCAAGGTTTGACAAGTCTTCTTGCCTTTGATCCAAGCAAGTCAATCGAAGAAAACCAAGAGCGTATGACTGCTACTCTTAGCGATGTCGTTAGCGGAAGCATTACAACAGCTGTTCGTGATACAACCATTGATGGCTTAGAAATCCATGAAAATGATAATCTTGGTATGGTGGATGGAAAAATCCTCGTGTCAAACCCTGACATGCACCAAACCTTGACAGAAACATTGAAACATATGTTGGATGAAGATAGTGAAATCGTAACCTTCTATGTCGGTGAAGACGGAAGCGAAGAACTTGCCAATGAAATTGCCCAAGAAATCGCAGAAGAATTCGAAGACGTTGAAGTCGAGATTCACCAAGGTCAACAACCTGTTTACCCATACCTATTCAGTGTGGAATAAGATTAATGAAGAACTGAGAAATCAGTTCTTTTTTCTTTTTTAGTAAATGAAATCGGTATCTTTTTAATAAAAACAAAAATAACATTCATAAATAAACGTTAAAATAGAAAATTCAGAAAATTTCTTCTTTTCTCTTGAAAAATTTTGAAAAAATGGTATGATAGAAACAAGTTATTTTTAAGAGAAGAGAAAGGGGAACAATGGAGAAAATCAGTTTAGAATCTCCTAAGACGGGGTCGGACCTAGTTTTGGAAACACTTCGTGATTTAGGAATTGATACCATCTTTGGTTATCCTGGTGGTGCGGTCTTGCCTTTTTATGATGCGATATATAATTTTAAAGGCATTCGCCACATTCTAGGACGCCATGAGCAAGGCTGTCTGCATGAAGCTGAAGGTTATGCTAAATCAACTGGAAAGTTGGGTGTTGCCGTCGTCACTAGCGGACCGGGAGCAACAAATGCCATTACAGGAATTGCAGATGCCATGAGCGATAGTGTTCCCCTTTTGGTCTTTACAGGTCAAGTGGCGCGAGCGGGGATTGGGAAGGATGCCTTTCAGGAGGCAGACATCGTGGGAATTACCATGCCAATCACTAAGTACAATTATCAAGTTCGTGAGACAGCTGATATTCCGCGTATCATTACGGAAGCTGTCCATATCGCAACTACAGGTCGACCAGGGCCAGTTGTAATTGACCTACCTAAAGACGTATCTGCTTTAGAAACGGACTTCATCTATTCACCAGAAGTGAACCTACCAAGTTATCAACCGACTCTTGAGCCAAATGATATGCAAATCAAGAAAATCTTGAAGCAATTATCCAAGGCTAAAAAGCCAGTCTTGCTAGCTGGCGGTGGGATTAGTTATGCTGAAGCAGCTGCAGAATTAAATGAATTTGCAGAACGCTATCAAATTCCAGTGGTAACCAGTCTTTTGGGACAAGGAACGATTGCAACGAGTCATCCACTCTTCCTTGGAATGGGAGGCATGCACGGGTCATTCGCAGCTAATATTGCCATGACGGAAGCGGACTTTATGATTAGTATTGGTTGCCGTTTCGATGACCGCTTGACGGGGAATCCTAAGACCTTCGCTAAGAATGCCAAGGTTGCCCACATTGATATTGACCCAGCCGAGATTGGCAAGATTATCAGTGCAGATATTCCTGTAGTTGGAGATGCTAAGAAAGCCTTGCAAATGTTGCTGGCCGAACCAACAGTTCATAACAATACTGAAAAATGGATTGAAAAAGTCACTAAAGACAAGAACCGCGTTCGTTCTTATGATAAGAAAGAGCGTGTGGTTCAGCCGCAAGCTGTTATTGAACGAATTGGTGAATTGACGAATGGAGATGCCATTGTGGTAACAGACGTTGGTCAACACCAAATGTGGACAGCTCAGTATTATCCCTACCAAAATGAACGTCAGTTAGTGACTTCAGGTGGTTTGGGAACGATGGGATTTGGAATTCCAGCAGCAATTGGAGCTAAAATTGCTAACCCAGATAAGGAAGTAGTCTTGTTTGTTGGGGATGGTGGTTTCCAAATGACTAACCAGGAATTGGCTATTTTGAACATTTACAAGGTGCCAATCAAGGTGGTTATGCTGAACAACCACTCACTTGGAATGGTCCGCCAGTGGCAGGAATCCTTCTATGAAGGTAGAACGTCAGAGTCAGTCTTTGATACCCTTCCTGATTTCCAATTGATGGCACAGGCATATGGCATTAAAAACTATAAGTTTGACAATCCTGAGACCTTGGCTCAAGACCTTGAAGTCATCACTGAGGATGTTCCTATGCTAATCGAGGTAGATATTTCTCGTAAGGAACAGGTGTTACCAATGGTACCAGCTGGTAAGAGTAATCATGAGATGTTGGGGGTGAAGTTCCATGCGTAGAATGTTAACAGCAAAACTACAGAATCGTTCAGGAGTCCTCAATCGCTTTACAGGTGTCCTATCTCGTCGTCAGGTTAATATCGAAAGCATCTCTGTTGGAGCAACAGAAGATCCGAATGTATCGCGTATCACCATTATTATTGATGTGGCTTCACATGATGAGGTGGAGCAAATTATCAAACAACTCAATCGTCAGATTGATGTGATTCGCATTCGTGATATTACAGACAAGCCTCATTTGGAGCGCGAGGTAATTTTGGTTAAGATGTCAGCGCCAGCTGAGAAGCGCGCTGAGATTCTAGCGATTATTCAACCTTTCCGTGCAACGGTGGTAGATGTAGCGCCAAGCTCGATTACTATTCAAATGACAGGAAATGCAGAAAAGAGCGAAGCACTGTTGCGAGTCATTCGACCATACGGTATTCGCAATATTGCTCGAACGGGTGCCACTGGATTTACCCGTGATTAAAAATCCAACTTAAATTTGTTAATCCAGCCTAAAAGGCAATAAATAATAGAAAAGAGAGAAAAAACTATGGCAGTTCAAATGGAATACGAAAAAGATGTTAAAGTAGCAGCACTTGACGGTAAAAAAATTGCCGTTATCGGTTATGGTTCACAAGGACATGCGCATGCGCAAAACTTGCGTGATTCAGGTCGCGATGTCATCATCGGTGTACGTCCAGGTAAATCTTTTGATAAAGCAAAAGAAGATGGATTTGACACTTACACAGTAGCAGAAGCTACTAAATTGGCTGACGTTATCATGATTTTGGCACCAGACGAAATCCAACAAGAATTGTACGAAGCAGAAATCGCTCCAAACTTGGAAGCTGGAAATGCAGTTGGGTTTGCCCATGGCTTCAACATCCACTTTGAATTTATCAAAGTTCCTGCGGATGTAGATGTCTTTATGTGTGCTCCTAAAGGACCAGGACACTTGGTGCGTCGTACTTATGAAGAAGGATTTGGTGTTCCAGCTCTTTACGCAGTATACCAAGATGCAACAGGAAATGCTAAAAACATTGCTATGGACTGGTGTAAAGGTGTTGGAGCAGCTCGTGTAGGTCTTCTTGAAACAACATATAAAGAAGAAACTGAAGAAGATTTGTTTGGTGAACAAGCTGTACTTTGTGGTGGTTTGACTGCCCTTATCGAAGCAGGTTTCGAAGTCTTGACAGAAGCAGGTTACGCTCCAGAATTGGCTTACTTTGAAGTTCTTCACGAAATGAAATTGATCGTTGACTTGATCTACGAAGGTGGATTCAAGAAAATGCGTCAATCTATTTCAAACACTGCTGAATACGGTGACTATGTATCAGGTCCACGTGTAATCACTGAACAAGTTAAAGAAAATATGAAGGCTGTCTTGGCAGACATCCAAAATGGTAAATTTGCAAATGACTTTGTAAATGACTATAAAGCTGGACGTCCAAAATTGACTGCTTACCGTGAACAAGCAGCTAACCTTGAAATTGAAAAAGTTGGTGCAGAATTGCGTAAAGCAATGCCATTCGTTGGTAAAAACGACGATGATGCATTCAAAATCTATAACTAATTGATAGAAAGTAAGGTGAAGGCGAGTTGGGGGACTAACTCGCTTTTATAATCAATTCATCTCTTTTTAAAAGATGGATTACGATAAGTTTGAAATAGTCTAGGAGAAAATGATGTTAAGTTCAAAAGATATAATCAAGGCTCATAAAGTCTTGAACGGTGTGGTTGTGAATACCCCACTGGATTACGACCATTATTTATCGGAGAAGTATGGTGCTAAGATTTATTTGAAAAAGGAAAATGCTCAACGTGTTCGTTCTTTTAAAATTCGTGGTGCCTATTATGCCATTTCGCAGCTCAGCAAGGAAGAGCGTGAGCGTGGGGTAGTCTGTGCCTCTGCGGGGAATCATGCACAGGGAGTTGCCTATACTTGTAATGAAATGAAGATTCCTGCTACTATCTTTATGCCCATTACTACTCCGCAACAAAAAATTGGTCAAGTTCGCTTTTTTGGTGGGGACTTCGTAACTATTAAACTAGTTGGAGATACTTTTGATGCTTCTGCTAAAGCAGCTCAAGAATTTACAGTTTCTGAAAATCGTACCTTTATTGATCCCTTTGATGATGCCCATGTTCAAGCTGGTCAAGGGACAGTTGCTTATGAGATTTTAGAAGAAGCTCGAAAAGAATCGATTTATTTTGATGCTGTCTTGGTTCCTGTTGGTGGCGGTGGTCTCATTGCTGGGGTTTCTACCTATATCAAGGAAACAAGTCCAGAAATTGAAGTCATTGGGGTAGAGGCTAATGGAGCGCGTTCCATGAAGGCTGCTTTTGAAGCTGGTGGACCTGTTAAACTCAAAGAAATTGACAAATTTGCGGATGGGATTGCTGTACAAAAGGTAGGTCAGTTGACCTATGAAGCAACTCGCCAACATGTTCAGACTTTGGTAGGTGTCGATGAGGGGTTGATTTCTGAAACCTTGATTGACCTCTACTCTAAGCAAGGGATTGTTGCAGAACCTGCTGGAGCGGCTAGTATCGCCTCTTTAGAAGTTTTAGCTGAATATATCAAGGGGAAAACCATTTGTTGTATCATTTCTGGAGGAAATAATGATATTAACCGTATGCCAGAAATGGAAGAGCGTGCCTTGATTTATGATGGTATCAAGCATTATTTTGTGGTTAATTTTCCACAGCGTCCAGGGGCTTTGCGTGAGTTTGTAAATGATATCCTGGGACCAAATGATGATATCACACGTTTTGAGTATATCAAGCGAGCTAGCAAGGGTACAGGGCCTGTATTGATTGGGATTGCCTTGGCAGATAAGCATGATTATGCAGGCTTGATTCGTCGAATGGAAGGTTTTGATCCAGCTTATATTAACTTAAATGGTAACGAAACGCTCTATAATATGCTTGTCTGAGGACTAATAAAAAAATATCATATTATTTGCACAATTGATGTATAGGTGCTATAATGAAGATGAAGAAAGGGGGCGATTCCTATGGACTTAGGAAATCGGTTACGCTATTTCTATCATAACTCATTATAGTACCTATGTTTTTTGATTCAGTTTATAGTAAGGGAGTAAAATTACTTGTTATATGTAAGGAGTTTTTTGAAATCTACTATTTTATATATAGCTAATCTGAAATTTGGCTAAATATAATAGGAATTAGAAAAAATAATCAATACTAATGAGAAGCCTTATACTGAGTTAACTGAGAAGAGTGATAAGATACTAAGAAGATAAAAACAGTGGAAAATGTTGGAAGATAGGATACTATTGTTTCCTAACTACTCATCTTTTTATAGGTTTGAAGAAATAAAAAGTAAACTTGATAAAGTAAATAAATAGTACAAGTTGACCAAATGATTGAATGCTGGTGCAGACATGAAAAAGTCTAAAAGGAGAAAAATACTCGTTAGAAATGGTTTAGAGCAGAAGATTATTTTGTCAAATTTTTTTGTTTTACAGTGGAATAAATAATATGAAATAAGATTAGAATATGTCTAGATTATCGAGAATCAGCATCTGTCAAATATGAATATTATCACATAAATAAGATTTAATAATACAGTTGTTTTAAAGAACTATAAAAATTGTTTTCGACAATGAAAAACCTATATATTATAAGCTTTAATAAGATAGCAAGTAAAAATAAGGGCGTTTATTTTATTGAATATATGTTTTTTTATTGACAAAAAGCATAAAAGCGTATACAATTAAATATCGTAAATAAGAAAATAGGAGAAAGACATGGCTAAGTCAAACTTTGAAAAAGTAGAATCAGTTGTTGGCTGGGTTCGTGATAAGAAAATCACAGGCTACCGTATCTCTAAAGAAACGAATGCGCGTGAAATGTCTATCATTGCTCTAGCGCAGGGGCGTGCAAAAGTAAAAAATATTTCGTTTGAAACGGCTCTAGGTTTAATTGATTTCTATGAAAAAAATCATGAAAAATTTGAAGATTAATCTTTGGATAATGGCGGATTCTTGAATAAGGTCTGCCTTTTCATTTATAGGATAACAAAAAGACTGCACAATTGCTGCAGCCTTTTCTTTTTATTTGATACTCTTCGAAAATCAAATTCAAACCACGTCAGCTTCACCTTGCCGTACTCAAGTACAGCCTGCGGCTAGCTTCCTAGTTTGCTCTTTGATTTTCATTGAGTATGAGATAACGTTGAAGGAATTCTTTTGTACGGTCTTCTTTAGGATTAGTGAAGAGGTCTTCTGGTTTACCTTCTTCAGCGATTACACCCTTATCCATGAAGATAACACGGTGAGAGACATCACGGGCGAATTCCATTTCGTGGGTTACGACAATCATAGTCAAGCCTTCCTGAGCCAGATCTTGCATGATTTTGAGGACTTCTCCAACCATTTCTGGATCGAGAGCTGATGTTGGTTCATCAAAGAGAATGGCGTCAGGATTCATTGAAAGGGCACGAGCGATGGCCACACGTTGTTTTTGCCCCCCTGAGAGTTGTTTTGGTTTCGCTTGCCAGTAGCGTTCTCCCATGCCGACCTTTTCAAGGTTTTCTTTGGCAATCTTTTCAGCTTCTGTACGTTCGCGTTTAAGGACAGTTGTCTGAGCGACAATTGTGTTTTCAAGCACGTTGAGATTTTCAAAGAGGTTAAAGGATTGGAACACCATCCCCAACTTTTCACGGTATTGCGTGAGGTCATAACCTTTTTCGAGGACGTTTTGTCCATGATAAAGAATTTGTCCATCAGTTGGTGTTTCAAGTAGGTTAATGGAGCGTAGGAAAGTTGATTTTCCGCTTCCAGAGCTTCCGATGATAGAGATAACTTCACCCTTGTGGACAGTTAGAGAAATGTCTTTTAGCACTTCGTTTTGTCCATAGGATTTTTTGAGGTGTTTAATTTCAAGGATTGCTTGTGTCATTATTTCAAATCCTCCGTTTGCATTTGGTTAGCACCTGTAGTATAGGTATCCATGTCCATGCGGCGTTCGATGAATCGTAGGATACGTGTTACGGTGAAGGTGAGGACAAAGTAAATCACGGCGATGATTGTAAATGTCTGGAAGTATTGATAGGTTTGTGTTGCTACGGTATTTCCTGAGAAGTAAAGTTCGACAACCGAGATAACGTTCAATACAGATGTATCTTTGATATTGATGACAAATTCATTACCAGTTGCTGGTAGGATGTTACGAACTACCTGAGGGAGGACAATCTTACGCATGGTTTGGTTATGGGTCATACCAAGAGCAGTCGCGGCTTCAAATTGTCCCTTGTCAACTGCTAGGATACCACCACGAACAATTTCAGTCATGTAGGCACCGGTGTTGATCGAAACGATGAAGATAGCAGCCAGTGTACGGTCAAGGTTGATACCGAAAGCTTGGGCAGTTCCATAGTAGATAACCATCGATTGAACAATCATAGGTGTACCACGGAAAATTTCAATGTAGACATTGAGGATCCAGCCGACTAGTTTTTGTAGACCATAAATGGCTTTATTCTCAGATAGAGGAGCAGTACGGAAGACACCAATGGCAAGGCCGATAATGAGACCTGTGATGGTTCCGACGATAGAGATTAAAAGAGTGACACCAGCACCACGCAAAAGTTGTTGCCAGTTTTCAGAAAGAATTTTAGCGACTTGGCTAAAGAAACTACTGCTAGTCTCTTCAGTTGTTGTAGCTTCGGCAGGTTGTTCCTTGATCATACGATCCATCAAGGCAACTTGATCGTCTTTTGAAATGGTTTCAATGCTGGCATTGATTTGGCTAATACGATTGTCATCTTTACGAAGTCCAATGGCAATAGCCGTATCTTCTTCCCCAGTTTTGAAACCTGGTTCTACTTGAACCATCTTGAACTTAGAGTTAGCAGCTTCAGCAGTCAGAGCTTCTGGTCGTTCAGAAACATAAGCATCGATAACACCAGCTTCAAGTGCTTGGCGCATTTGAGCGAAGTCTCCCATGGCAGTTTCTTTTTTAGCGCCTGGGATTTGACCAATCAAGTCATAAAGGTAGACACCTTGTTGAGAAGTGATTTTTGCACCGTTAAAGTCATCCAAAGATTTTGCGTTTGCATAAGTAGAATCTTTTTTGACAAGCAAAACTGGTTCGCTAGTGTAGTAACTGCTCGAAAAGGCAATTTCTTGTTTGCGTTCGGCAGTTGGACTCATACCTGCGATAATCATGTCAATCTTACCAGAAGTAAGGGCAGGGACTAGACCTTCCCACTTGGTTTTAACAACTAAAGGTTCTTTACCTAAGTCCTTAGCGATTTTCTTGGCGATTTGAACATCGTATCCGTTAGCATACTGGTTAGTCCCATCGATTTTGACAGCTCCATTGCTATCATCGTCCTGAGTCCAGTTAAAGGGAGCATATGCTGCTTCCATCCCGATGCGTAAATATTCATCGGCTTGAGCAACATTGACAAGTCCCAGCATCAGCAAGAGACTTGTGAAAATAGATAAGTATATTTTTCTCATGATTTCTCCTATTTCTAATCTATTAAAAAATAACTGTCTCCTATTTTATCGAAAAAAACTCTATTTTTCAATACAGGTAAGCCCTTACTTGAGAAAAAATGATATAATGATAGCAAAGATAAAAAGGGGGCTTAGTTGATGAAAAAAACTTTTTTCTTACTGGTGTTAGGCTTGTTTTGCCTTCTTCCACTCTCGGTTTTTGCCATTGATTTTAAGATAAACTCTTATCAAGGAGATTTGTATATTCATGCAGACAATACGGCAGAATTTAGACAGAAGATAGTTTACCAGTTTGAGGAGGACTTTAAGGGGCAAATCGTGGGACTTGGACGTGCTGGCAAGATGCCTAGCGGATTTGAGATAGATCCTCAACCAAAGGTTCAGGCCTCGAAAAACGGTGCTGAACTGACAGACGTTACTAGCGAAGTGACAGAAGAGGCGAATGGTTATACTGTGAAAGTCTACAATTCAGGTCAAGAAGGCGACACAGTTGAAGTTGACCTCGTTTGGAACTTAAAGAATTTACTTTTCCTTTATGATGACATCGCTGAATTAAATTGGCAACCTCTGACAGATAGTTCAGGAGCTATTGGACAGTTTGAATTTCATGTAAGGGGAGACAAGGGGGCTGAAAAACTCTTTTTCCATACAGGGAAACTTTTTAGAGAGGGAACGGTTGAAAAGAGTAACCTTGATTATACTATCCGTTTAGACAATCTTCCGCCTAAGCGGGGAGTTGAATTGCATGCCTACTGGCCTCGAACTGATTTTGCTAGCGCTAGGGATCAGGGATTGAAAGGAAATCGTTTAGAAGAGTTTAATAAGATAGAAGACTCGATTTTTAAAGAAAAAGAGCAAAGTAAACAACTCGTTACTTGGGTCTTCCCTTCGATACTTTCTATCTCCTTGTTATTGAGTATTTGCTTCTATTTCATCTATAGAAGAAAGACCACTCCTTCGGTCAAATATGCCAAAAATCATCGTATCTATGAACCACCAATGGAATTAGAGCCTATGGTTTTATCAGAAGCAGTCTACTCGACTTCCTTGGAGGAAGTGAGTCCTCTAACAAAAGGAGCTGGAAAATTCACCTTTGACCAACTTATTCAAGCTACCTTGCTAGATGTGATAGACCGTGGGAATGTCTCTATCATTTCAGAAGGAGATGCAGTTGGTTTGAGGCTAGTAAAAGAAGATGGTTTGTCAAGCTTTGAGAAAGACTGTCTAAATCTGGCTTTTTCAGGCAAAAAAGAAGAAACTCTTTCCAATTTGTTTGCGGATTACAAGGTATCTGATAGTCTTTATCGTAGAGCAAAAGTCTCTGATGAAAAACGGATTCAAGCAAGAGGGCTTCAACTCAAATCTTCTTTTGAAGAAGTATTGAACCAGATGCAAGAAGGAGTGAGAAATCGGGTTACCTTCTGGGGGCTTCCGGATTACTATCGTCCTTTAACTGGTGGGGAAAAGGCCTTGCAAGTGGGTATGGGTGCCTTGACTATCCTGCCCCTATTTATCGGATTTGGTTTGTTCTTGTACAGTTTGGATGTTTATGGCTATCTTTACATCCCCTTGCCAATACTTGGTTTTCTAGGTTTGGTTTTGGCTGTTTTCTATTATTGGAAGCTTCGATTAGATAATCGTGATGGTGTCCTAAATGAAGCAGGAGCAGAAGTATACTATCTCTGGACCAGTTTTGAAAATATGTTGCGTGAGATTGCAAGATTGGATCAGGCTGAATTGGAAAGTATTGTGGTCTGGAATCGCCTCTTGGTCTATGCGACCTTATTTGGCTATGCGGACAAGGTCAGCCATTTGATGAAGGTTCATCATATCCAAGTGGAAAACCCAGATATCAACCTCTATGTAGCTTATGGCTGGCACAGTATGTTTTATCATTCAAGCGCGCAAATGAGCCATTATGCAAATGTCGCAAATACAGCAAGTACCTACTCTGTATCTTCTGGAAGTGGAAGTTCTGGCGGTGGCTTCTCTGGAGGCGGAGGCGGTGGCAGTATCGGCGCCTTTTAAAGAGAGCTATCACTGGCTAAAAAAATATGCTATAATGGAAGATAGAAAAAGGAGTAATCTATGTATCTTATTGAAATTTTAAAATCTATCTTCTTCGGGATTGTTGAAGGAATTACGGAATGGCTGCCGATTTCAAGTACAGGTCACTTGATTTTAGCAGAGGAATTTATCCAATACCAAAATCAAAATGAAGCCTTTATGTCCATGTTTAATGTTGTGATTCAGCTTGGTGCGATTTTAGCGGTTATGGTCATTTACTTTAACAAGCTCAATCCTTTCAAACCGACTAAGGACAAGCAGGAAGTTCGTAAGACTTGGAGACTGTGGTTGAAGGTCTTGGTTGCCACTTTGCCTTTGCTTGCAGTATTTAAGTTTGATGATTGGTTTGATACCCACTTTCATAACATGGTTTCAGTTGCTCTCATGTTGATTATCTATGGGATTGCCTTTATCTATTTGGAAAAGCGCAATAAAGCGCGTGCTATCGAGCCAAGTGTAACAGAGTTGGACAAGCTTCCTTATACGACAGCCTTCTATATCGGACTCTTCCAAGTTCTTGCCCTTTTACCAGGGACAAGCCGTTCTGGAGCAACGATTGTCGGTGGTTTGTTGAATGGAACTAGTCGTTCTGTTGTGACAGAATTTACCTTCTATCTTGGAATTCCAGTTATGTTTGGAGCCAGTGCCTTAAAGATTTTCAAATTTATAAAAGCAGGACAACTCTTGAACTTTGGGCAATTGTTCTTGCTCTTGGTTGCGATGGGAGTCGCTTTTGCAGTCAGCATGGTCGCTATTCGCTTCTTGACCAGCTATGTGAAAAAACACGACTTTACCCTTTTCGGTAAATACCGCATCGTGCTTGGTAGTGTTTTGCTACTTTACAGTTTTGTCCGTTTATTTGTATAAGAAAAACCTTGAAGGGGCAGCTCTTCAAGGTTTTAAAATCCAGTCAGGGTAATCCCCAATAGGCGGACACCTCTTTCTTTTTCGCTTAACTCTTCATAGAGTTGCAGAGCTATTTGGCTTATCTGACTAGCATCCTGTGTTTTTTGAGGCAGACTTTTTCGTTTAGTGAGAGTTGAAAAGTTCTCGTAGCGGATTTTCAAAATGACAATTTTTCCAGCTTTTTCTTGTTGACTGAGATTGAGAGCGACTCTTTCTGATAGGAGAGTCAGCTCTTTTTTGATGTCTTCCTCAGCACGTAGAATCTTCCCATAGGTTTTCTCCTTCCCGATTGATTTACGGATACGATTGGATTTGACTGGTGAATTGTGGATGCCACGAGCCTTTCGATAAAGGTCATAACCCAGTCTTCCAAAACGGTCTATTAGGGTTACCTCAGGGACTTCAAGCAAATCAGCGCCGGTAAAAACGCCCATTTGATGAAGACGTTCTACCGTCTTTTTTCCTACTCCATGAAACTTGGAAATATCCATTTGTTTGAGAAAGTCCTCAGCCTGGTCAGGTAGAATCACTGTCAGACCATGTGGTTTTTGATAATCACTAGCCATTTTAGCTAAGAATTTGTTGTAGGAAACGCCAGCAGAAGCAGTTAGATGGAGTTCTTGCCAAATATCCTCTTGAATGAGGCGAGCGATTTTGACTGCTGACTTGATACCGAGTTTATTTTCTGTTACATCCAAATAGGCTTCGTCAATGCTCATGGGTTCTATTAAATCTGTATAACGCTTAAAGATAGCTCGGATCTGGAGTCCCACAGATTTGTATTTCTCATAATTTCCTGAGATGAAGACGGCTTGGGGACAACGCTCATAGGCTTCCTTAGAGCTCATGGCTGAATGGACACCAAAAGCTCGCGCCTCATAGCTACAAGTGGAAACGACACCACGCCCACCTGTTTGCCGAGGGTCATTGCCGATAATGACAGGTTTTCCTCTGAGTTTAGGATTATCTCTGATTTCCACCGCAGCAAAAAAGGCATCCATGTCAATATGGATGATTTTTCTTGACAAATCATTTAACAAAGGAAAAATCAACATGCATAGCTCCTTTTTACTGATTATTTTCTTTCATTATACCCTTTTTTCTGAAAAAAAGGAAAAAGGACTTCGTTTTTTCAAAAATATAATACAGTTTGGAACAAAATATAGACTGTTTTAGAAAAGAAAGTGTAAAAATAGGGATTTTCCACTTGTTGAAAACGATTACTGTATGGTATACTTGTCTCATAAATGTAACAGATGGTTGTTACTAGAAAGAAAAAAGAGGACATTAACATGGTTGTTAAGACAGTTGTTGAAGCACAAGATATTTTTGACAAAGCTTGGGAAGGCTTCAAAGGCGTAGATTGGAAAGAAAAAGCAAGTGTATCACGCTTCGTACAAGCTAACTACACACCTTACGATGGAGACGAAAGCTTCCTCGCAGGACCAACAGAACGTTCACTTCACATCAAAAAAATTGTAGAAGAAACTAAGGCTCACTACGAAGAAACTCGTTTCCCAATGGACACTCGTCCAACATCTATTGCTGACATTCCGGCAGGATTTATCGATAAAGAAAATGAAGTTATCTTCGGTATCCAAAACGATGAACTCTTCAAATTGAACTTCATGCCAAAAGGTGGTATCCGTATGGCTGAAACTACTTTGAAAGAAAATGGATACGAACCAGATCCAGCTGTTCACGAAATCTTTACTAAATATGTAACAACAGTTAACGACGGTATCTTCCGTGCCTACACTTCAAACATTCGTCGCGCACGTCACGCTCACACTGTAACTGGTCTTCCAGATGCATACTCACGCGGACGTATCATCGGTGTTTACGCACGTCTTGCTCTTTACGGTGCAGACTACTTGATGCAAGAAAAAGTAAACGACTGGAATGCAATCGAAGAAATCGATGAAGAAACAATCCGTCTTCGTGAAGAAATCAATCTTCAATATCAAGCATTGCAACAAGTTGTTCGCTTGGGTGACCTTTACGGAGTTGACGTTCGCAAACCAGCGATGAACGTTAAAGAAGCAATCCAATGGGTTAACATCGCCTTCATGTCTGTCTGCCGTGTTATCAACGGTGCTGCTACATCTCTAGGACGTGTACCAATCGTATTGGATATCTTTGCAGAACGTGACCTTGCTCGTGGTACATTTACTGAATCAGAAATCCAAGAATTCGTTGATGATTTCGTTATGAAACTTCGTACAGTTAAATTTGCTCGTACAAAAGCTTACGACCAATTGTACTCAGGTGACCCAACTTTCATCACAACTTCTATGGCTGGTATGGGTAACGACGGTCGTCACCGTGTTACTAAGATGGACTACCGTTTCTTGAACACTCTTGACAATATCGGTAACTCTCCAGAACCAAACTTGACAGTTCTTTGGACTGATAAATTGCCATACAACTTCCGTCGCTACTGTATGCATATGAGCCACAAACACTCTTCTATCCAATACGAAGGTGTTACAACAATGGCCAAAGACGGATATGGTGAAATGAGCTGTATTTCATGCTGTGTGTCTCCACTTGACCCAGAAAATGAAGAACAACGCCACAACATCCAGTACTTCGGTGCGCGTGTAAACGTATTGAAAGCCCTTCTTACTGGTTTGAACGGTGGTTACGACGATGTTCACAAAGACTACAAAGTATTTGACATCGAACCAATCCGTGACGAAGTTCTTGAATTCGAATCAGTTAAAGCTAACTTTGAAAAATCTCTTGACTGGTTGACTGACACTTACGTAGATGCTTTGAACATCATCCACTACATGACTGATAAGTACAACTATGAAGCTGTTCAAATGGCCTTCTTGCCAACTAAACAACGTGCGAACATGGGATTTGGTATCTGTGGATTTGCCAACACTGTTGATACATTGTCAGCTATCAAATACGCTACAGTTAAACCAATCCGTGACGAAAATGGCTACATCTACGATTACGAAACAATCGGTGAATACCCACGTTGGGGTGAAGATGACCCACGTTCAAACGAATTGGCAGAATGGTTGATCGAAGCTTACACAACTCGTCTACGTAGCCACAAACTTTACAAAGACGCTGAAGCTACAGTATCACTTTTGACAATCACATCTAACGTTGCTTACTCTAAACAAACTGGTAACTCACCAGTCCACAAAGGTGTATACCTCAACGAAGATGGTTCTGTCAACTTGTCTAAACTTGAATTCTTCTCACCAGGTGCTAACCCATCTAACAAAGCTAAAGGTGGATGGTTGCAAAACTTGAACTCACTTTCTAGCCTTGACTTTAGTTATGCAGCTGATGGTATCTCATTGACTACACAAGTATCACCTCGCGCTCTTGGTAAGACTCGTGACGAACAAGTTGATAACTTGGTAACAATCCTTGATGGTTACTTTGAAAACGGTGGACAACACGTTAACTTGAACGTTATGGACTTGAACGATGTTTACGAAAAGATCATGTCAGGTGAAGACGTTATCGTACGTATCTCTGGATACTGTGTAAACACTAAATACCTCACTCCAGAACAAAAAACTGAATTGACACAACGTGTCTTCCACGAAGTTCTTTCAATGGATGATGCCTTGGATGCGTTGAACTAATCAAGTTCTTGAATAATGAAATAAGGAACCCTCGGTCAGTCGACTGAGGGTTGTTTTTTGGGTTCTTCAATTCCTTAATACTCTTCGAAAATCTCTTCAAACCACGTCAGCTTCGCCTTGCCGTACTCAAGTACTGTCTGTGGCTAGAGCTTCCTAGTTTGCTTTTTGATTTTCATTGAGTATAAGTCAGGCACTAAAATATCTGACCGAGATTCAAAGATACTTGTTGAGTTGCGAGGAGTATTTAAAAATAAAAACACCACACTTTGTTAGATACAAGGTGTGGTTGTATTTTATCTTTTAGACCAAGTTCTCTTCATAAAGAGAAGTAAGATTGGGTAAATCTCCAAACGCCCTGCAATCATTGCAAAGGAGAGGAGAATTTTTGAGATAGGACTAAAGATTGAGAAACTAGAAGTAGTTCCTAGAATAGGTCCTATATTATTGAAACAGCTAAAGACAGCACTGGTAACGACCAGAAAATCATTGCTATCTAGGCTGACAATAAAGATAAGCGCAAGCAAAATCATAGCATAGATGACAAAGTACTTGAGAATCTTATGCTGGGTATCCTTATCAATCACCGTTTTATTAACATGGAGGGTCAAAACACGGTGGGGAGATAGGATTGACAAAATTTGATTTTTGGCAATTTTTGAAAGGATAAGGCCTCGAATAACCTTGAGTCCACCTGCGGTTGAACCAGCAGAACCACCGATTCCCATGAGGAAAAGGAGGATAAATTGGGAGAAGAGGGGCCAGTTAGTAATATCTCCATAACCAAAACCAGTCGTTGTAATGATATTGGAAACCTGGAAGAAGGCCATTTCAAAGCTCTTGGAAAATCCTGGGTAGAGATAGAGGGTATTAAGGCTAATCAAGCTTGTAGAAAGCAGCACGATGACCAAGTAAGCACGAAGTTCTTCGTCACCAAAGAAGGCTTTGATGCGACGGAGCATGAGGTAGTAGTAGAGATTGAAATTTACCCCAAAAACCAGAACTCCGATACTAACCAGATAGGTAATCAGTGAGCTGCCATAGTGGGCAATCCCGTCGTTATAGACGGTAAAGCCTCCTGTACCTGCTGTCCCCATAGCAATGACAAAACTATCAAATAGGGGCATGCCAGCCAGATAATAGATGATGACAAAGAGGGAGAAGAGAGCTAGATAAAGGAGATAGAGAATCTGGGCAGTGTTTTTTAGTTTGGATACTACTTTGCCAAAAACAGGGCCAGGAACCTCAGCCTTCATCACTTCTAGGTGGCTATTCTTGGCATTGTCCATAATAGCAAGTGCAAAAACAAGCACCCCCATCCCTCCAATTAAGTGGGTAAAACTTCGCCAGAAGAGGAGGGAACGACTGAGAACAGAAACGTCGTTCAGAATAGTTGCTCCAGTAGTTGTAAAGCCAGAACTGATTTCAAAAAAGGCATCGATAACGCTGGGAATTTGTCTAGCAAAGACAAAGGGGAGACCACCAAAGAAGGACCAAAGGATCCAACAGAGGGCAACAATCAAGACTCCCTCCTTGGCATAAATCCGTTGATTTTTTGGCTTTTGTAAAATTCCTGAACCGCCTAGTAATACGAGAATCCCAATCGTTGTAAAGAGGGCTGTAAAGACTTGGCTCGATTCACGGTAATAGATAGCAACAGCTACAGGAACCAAAAGAAGAACAGCTTCAATCAAAAGTAATTTTGAAAGGAGGTAACGAATCATACTTTTATTCATTTCTTACCTCGCAATCAAGTCATAAATCTTGGTGATGTTTGGCAACAAAGTTGTTACTAGGAGCTTGTCTCCAACTTCCAGCATATCCTCTCCTGTTGGGAAAATAGTCTTGCCTTTTCGAATGATAGCTGCAATAAGAATCCCTTTTTTCAGTTTTAGTTGAGAAAGAGGTTTGGCAGTCATTTTATTAGCTTCCTTGATATGGAATTGCAGGGTTTCGATTTGGCCATTGGCTAGATGGTGCATGGCTTGAAGGTCTGAATACTGGGCATTAACACGACCACGAATAAAGTGCATAATCGTATCTACAGCGATGCTTTTAGGTGTGATGATACTTGAAAAATCAGGCGCATTGATAATCTCAAGGAGACTGGTGCGATTGACCTTGGTGATATTTTTCTGTACACCTACCCTGTCAAGGAACATAGAGGTAATCAGATTTTCCTCATCGACTCCTGTTAGAGTCGCAACGGCATCATAGTTTTGAGCACTTTCTTCCAGCAGGATATCTTTTGCGGTACCATCTCCTTGAACGATGTAGAGATTTGGGAATTTCTCGCTAAAGAAGCTGGCGATTTCAGGATTGATTTCAATAACCTTGGTATCGATACGACTGTCTTTGAGGATACCTAATAGATAATAGGCAATTCTACCAGCTCCAACAATAAGAAGACTCTTCACAGCACGAGACTTGAAATAATTATGGAAGAGCATCATGTCAACACGGTTACCAGTGACAAAGATTCTATCTTTATCCTGTACAGTCATGTCACCGCTTGGAATGATAATTTGATGATCCCTCTCTATCGCACAGACAATGACATTGCCAAATTTTTTCCGAAAATCAGAAATGGGCATTTGGCAAAGACCACTGGAGGATTTAACAGTGAATTCCATGAGGCTGACCCGTCCACCAAAGAAACGTTCGACAGAGAGGGCGTTAGGGAAGTCAATGATATTGGCAATGGCACGGGCAGCCAAGAGCTCAGGGTTAACGATAAGAGAAAAACCGAGAATATTCTTTTCCTTGAAATAAGAGTTAGAATATTCAGGGTTCCGCACCCGAACGATGGTCTCTTTAGCTCCCATTTTTTTGGCTAGAACGGCTGCAATCATGTTCACTTCATCGTATTCAGTCAGGGCGATAAAGATATCACAATCCTGGACACTGGCTTGTTCAAGGATGGTAAAATCGGCCCCGTTACCAAGGATACCCATGATATCAAAGCGATTAACAATATGATTAAGAACAGCTTCGTCTTGCTCAATCAGCAAAACATCATGCTTTTCTGCAACCAAGGAGCGACAGAGGGCAGAACCAACTTTTCCCCCTCCGACAAGGATAATTTTCATAATAAAACCTACTTCTTCATTATGTAACTATCATACCTTTTTTCAAGAAAAAATGCACCTACTAGCTAATCACCAGAGTTTTTAGTAGGAAATTTGCTATAAGGTAAAACTATACTCTAATCAATTGAAATAGCTATTAGCACCTTTCTCTGAAATATGGTATGATAAAGGATATACAAGGAGATAAAATGAATAATAATTTACTGGTATTACAATCAGACTTTGGTCTGGTTGATGGTGCGGTATCGGCTATGATTGGAGTGGCTTTAGAAGAATCTCCAACCTTAAAAATTCATCACTTGACGCACGATATTACGCCTTATAATATTTTTGAGGGGAGCTATCGTCTCTTTCAGACGGTGGATTACTGGCCTGAGGGAACGACGTTTGTATCGGTTGTCGATCCAGGTGTCGGCTCGAAACGTAAGAGTGTAGTTGCCAAGACTGCAAAAAATCAATACATTGTCACGCCAGATAATGGGACGCTTTCTTTTATCAAGAAACACGTTGGCATTGTAGCTATTCGTGAGATTTCTGAAGTGGCCAATAGACGTCAAAATACAGAGCATTCTTATACCTTCCACGGTCGTGATGTCTATGCCTATACTGGTGCTAAACTGGCCAGTGGTCACATTTCTTTTGAGGAAGTGGGACCAGAGCTCAGTGTGGATCAGATTGTGGAGCTTCCAGTCGTAGAGACCATCATTGAAGACCATTTGGTGAAGGGAGCTATTGATATTCTGGATGTGCGTTTCGGCTCGCTTTGGACCTCTATCACACGAGAAGAGTTTTACAAGCTGGGACCAGCATTCGGTGACCGTTTTGAGGTGACTATCTATCATGCAGATATGCTGGTCTATCAAAATCAGGTTGTTTATGGCAAATCATTTGCAGATGTGAGAATTGGGCAACCCATCCTTTACATCAACTCTCTCTATCGTTTAGGTCTGGCTATCAACCAAGGTTCCTTTGCCAAGGCCTATAATGTGGGTGTCGGTTCATCTTGGACCATTGAAATAAAGAAAATAGAATCATAAAATAGGAGAATATAGATGAAAAATCAATCAATTAAACAAGTTGTTGCTATCGGTGTTGGAGCTGCGCTCTTTGTTGTCATCGGGATGATTAGTATTCCAACGCCTATTCCAAATACAAGCATCCAGCTTCAGTATGCGGTACAGAGCCTCTTGTCTATTATTTTTGGCCCTCTAGTGGGACTACTTGTTGGTTTAATTGGGCATGCAGTGAAGGACTCTCTTGCTGGCTACGGTCTATGGTGGACTTGGATTATTGCTAGTGGTCTCTTTGGTCTAGCTGTAGGTCTCTTTAGAAAATACATTCGAGTAACACAGGGTGTTTTTGAGTTGAAGGATATTGTCTTCTTTAACCTCATTCAGATTGTTGCAAATGCTCTTGTTTGGGGTGTCTTGGCACCACTTGGAGATGTTGTGATTTATCAAGAAGCGGCAGAAAAAGTATTTGCTCAAGGGATTGTTGCGGGAATTGCTAATGCTGTAACTGTAGCTATCGCAGGTACCCTTCTCTTGCTAGCTTATTCACGTACGCAGACTCGTTCAGGAAGTTTGAAAAAGGATTAACATAAAGGAAAAGGCTGGGCAACCGGTCTTTTTCGATGTTTATAGACTAGTCGGGTAAGCAATTTAGGCTAGGAATCTTGTTGGCGCTAAGCTTTTAATAGAAGAGTCTGCAAGAAGGGTTCGATTTATGATAAAATAGAAGTCTAAGAAGCGAATGAAGAGAGTAAGATGAAAGAAGCTATAATTGAGTGGAAGGATTTCTCTTTCCAGTATGAAACGCAACAAGAACCGACCTTGCAAGGAGTGGACTTAACCATTTATAAGGGAGAGAAAGTCTTAATTGTTGGGCCATCTGGGTCAGGTAAGTCTACCTTGGGTCAGTGTTTGAATGGGATTATTCCAAATATTTACAAGGGTCAGACATCTGGAGAATTTTTGATCAGGGGGCAAGCAGCATTTGATATGAGCATCTACGATAAATCTCATCTGGTCAGTACAGTTTTGCAGGATACAGATGGGCAGTTTATCGGCTTGTCCGTGGCAGAGGACTTAGCTTTTGCGCTAGAAAATGATGTAACAAGTCTAGAAGAGATGAAAAGTCGTGTTCATAAATGGGCTGAAAAGCTGGACCTTATTTCTTTACTGAATCAGCGTCCTCAGGATTTGTCTGGTGGACAAAAGCAACGAGTCAGTCTGGCTGGTGTCTTGATTGATGAGAGTCCGATTCTTTTGTTTGATGAGCCACTCGCCAATCTGGATCCCAAGTCAGGTCAGGATATTATCGAATTGATTGATCAGATTCATAAGGAGGAGGGGACGACGACTCTTATTATCGAGCACCGTTTGGAGGATGTTCTGCATCGCCCTGTGGATCGGATTGTCTTGATAAACGATGGTCGTATCCTCTTTAATGGGAGTCCTGACCAGTTACTGGCGACTGATTTATTGACACAAAATGGAATTCGAGAACCCCTTTATCTCACTACTCTCCGTCAATTGGGTGTGGATTTAGCTAAGGAAGAACAATTAGTAAATTTGGACAACTTGTCTATCTCAAAAGGCCAGATTCAGTTGCGGACGGAACTGGTAAAAGAAACTCCAGAATTGCAGTCACTCTTTAGACTAGAGGATCTGTCTTTTTCTTATGATGATAGACCGATTTTGAAATCCATTTATCTGGATATTAAAAAGGGCGAAAAGATTGCCATTGTCGGAAAAAATGGAGCTGGGAAGTCAACCCTAGCCAAGGCTATAAGTAGCTTTATCCAGACGGAAGGTCGCTATCTTTGGGAAGGACAGGATATAAAAGGAGATTCTGTTGCAGAGCGGGCGGAACGAGTAGGCTATGTGCTGCAAAATCCTAATCAAATGATTTCGACCAGCATGATTTTTGATGAGGTGGCTCTAGGGCTTCGTTTGCGAGGTGTGGATGAGCAGGAAATTGAAACGAGAGTCTATGAAACTTTGAAAATCTGTGGTCTTTATGAATTCCGTAATTGGCCTATTTCTGCCCTATCATTTGGACAGAAAAAACGTGTCACTATTGCATCGATTTTGGTTTTAGGAGCTGAAATTATCCTCCTAGATGAACCGACAGCAGGTCAAGACCAGAAGAACTATACTGAGATTATGGAATTTCTAGAAGAACTGCATCAAAAAGGGCATACGATTGTCATGATTACCCATGATATGCAATTGATGCTGGATTATTCAGACCGAGCCCTTGTCATGGTGGATGGGGAATTGATTGCCGATACGGATCCAGCTAGTTTGTTGAGTAATCCGGAGCTGTTAGTAAAAGCTAATCTAAAAGAAACCTCTATCTTTAACTTGGCTAAGAAACTCGACGTGGATCCACTTGCTTTAACGGCATTTTACAAAGAAAGGAGAGAAGGATGCAAGCAAAATTAATCGGTTACCAGCATAGAGATACTGTGATTCATCGCTTGTCAGGAGCTGGGAAACTTCTCTTTTTCATTCTCGTGTCATTGGCTGCCATGATTAGCTATGATACCAGACTGCTTGTTCTGATTGCCATTTTTTCGGTTTTTCTCCTCTATTTGTCAGAAATCCGTTTTAAAGATGTTTCCTTTGTGGCAGTTTTTGCGACTGTATTTGCCGTTTTAAACGTCTTGATGGTCTATCTCTTTTCTCCCGAGTATGGGGTTGGACTTTACGGAGAGAGGAGTGTGATTTGGCAGGGAATCGGTGCCTACACTCTGACCAGCCAAGAGCTCTTTTATCTGCTAAATCTGGCCATTAAGTACCTTTGCACTATTCCTCTGGCTATTATCTTTTTGATGACAACCCATCCTAGTCAGTTTGCTTCCAGTTTAAATCAAATTGGTGTGCCTTACAAGATTGCCTATTCAGTCAGCCTGACTTTGCGCTATATTCCAGATTTGCAGGAAGAATTCTTTACTATCAAGATGTCTCAGGAGGCGCGTGGGATGGAATTATCCAAGAAAGCTTCTCTTATGCAACGAATCAAAGGCAATCTGCGCATTATTACGCCCTTGATTTTTAGCTCGTTAGAACGCATTGATACCATCGCGACCGCCATGGAGCTTCGGCGCTTTGGGAAAGAGAAAAAACGCACTTGGTATAGTTATCAGGCCTTGAAAAAAGGAGATTATCTTACCTTGCTCTTGGCAGCCTTGTTTTTAGTAGCTAGTTTACTACTTATCTTGCAGAATCAGGGACGATTTTACAACCCTTGGAAATAGCTTGAAAAAATTGAAAAAATCAAGTCGTTTCTATTGACAATGATTCTGAAAGTGTTATACTAAGAAAGTAGTTTCGCTGATTTACTTCAAACCTGTTGTGAGGTAAGTTAACGATGCCTTAACCACGCTGTTTGCTGAGCTTGACTCCGGGCAGTGTGGCTATTTTTTTGCAATGGTGAAAGGAAGCAAGTCATGACAAATCACATTGTATTATTTGAACCTCAAATTCCACAAAATACAGGCAATATCGCGCGTACTTGCGCTGCGACCAATTCTCCCCTCCACATCATCAAGCCAATGGGCTTTCCTATCGATGATCGCAAGATGAAGCGGGCGGGGTTGGATTATTGGGATAAGCTAGAGATTTATTTTTACGAGAGTTTGGAGGATTTCATGTCTCAGATGAAGGGCAAACTCTACCTGATTTCTAAATTCGCTGAGAAAGTGTATTCTGATGTGGATTTATCGACTGACGAGGACCATTATTTTCTTTTTGGACGTGAAGACAAGGGTTTACCTGAAGACTTTATGCGCGAACATCCTGAGAAGGCTCTTCGTATTCCTATGAATGATGAACATGTCCGCAGTCTTAATGTGTCTAATACCGTCTGCATGATTGTCTATGAGGCTCTTCGCCAGCAGAACTTTGCAGGTCTTGAGCTTGTTCATACCTATGAAGTGGATAAATTGAAATAAAAAATGAAAATGAAAATGAACAAAATGCTTGCGCTTGCAAGCGTTTTTTGTTATGATAAAAGAGTCTTCAGGGCAGGGTGTGATTCCCGACCGGCGGTAAATTTGACTAGCTATTTTAGCTTTCTCGTCGTTGTCTTGTCTCGATATACTTTAAGTATTATCTTCGACTGCGACGCCTAGATAAATCTAAAATATCTTAGCCAAATAAGTCCGCGAGCGCAAGCTGATGTGGTGAGATTCCACAACCGACAGTATAGTCTGGATGGGAGAAGACGAAAGAATAGCTTTGTCTGTTCTGATAGATTTATAGCTAGATTGTAACCGCTTGCTTTTATTTTCTTTGATAGAGTGAGAGGGAACTTTTGGGATATAAAAAGTGAGAATAGATAGAGGAATCCTTTCTAACTTCTTCTGATTTTATAGAAAATTGGAGGAACCTGTTATGACAAACACACGTCGACTTTCGACCATTGCAATTTTATCAGCCATCTCATTTGTGCTGATGTACTTTGACTTTCCGCTTTTACCAGCGGCGTCCTTCCTCAAGATCGAATTTAGTATCTTGCCAGTCCTTGTGGGTCTGGTGGTCATGGATTTGCCTGCTGCTCTAGGAATTCTCTTGCTTCGCTCACTCTTGAAATTGCTTCTTAATAGTCAAGGAGTGAATACTTACATTGGTTTGCCGATGAATATCGTAGCTTTGGGAGTTTTTGTCATCGTATTTGCTTTGATTTGGAAAAAGGAACGGACAACCCTTCGTTTCCTACTAGGCTCTCTAGCTGGGACTATTGGTTTAACCGTGGCTATGTTGGTTCTCAACTATGTTTACGCTGTTCCTTTGTACGCTAAGTTTGCTAACTTTGATATTGGAAAAATTTTGGGACTTTCCAACTACCTAATGACCATGGTATTACCTTTTAACTTGATTGAGGGTGTAATCTTTTCCGTTTCATTCTGGTTGTTGTACGTCCTTTTGAAACCAACCTTAAAACATTATGAGAGATAAACAAACATTTTTAATGAAGGGCAGTTTTGCCCTTTTACTTTTCGTTATTCTTGGCTACATGGTCAAATTTTACCCTGAAACGCTGGTCGGTTTTGACCAACCGATACAGACTGCCGTTCGAGGAGACTTACCAGATTATTTGACTATTCTTTTCCGCGCCATCACACGCTTGATTGATATTCCAGTGATTATCACTTGGGTTGTCATTACAGCTTTTGTCTTTTATCGTAATAGGTGGAAGATAGAAAGTTTCTTCATGCTGGGAAATCTGGCTTTGGCAGGACTTTTAATCGTGACCTTTAAAAATATCTACCAGCGCCCGCGACCAGCTATTTTACACTTGGTTGAGGAGAAGGGATTTTCTTTCCCAAGTGGCCATTCTCTGGCTGTAACCTTGATGGTAGGCACTCTGATTGTCATTCTCAGTCAACGGATGAAAGACCCAGTCTGGAGAAAAATCGTACAAATCGTCCTTGGCCTCTACCTAGTCAGTGTGTTGGTATCAAGGGTCTATCTGGGAGTTCATTATCCATCAGACGTTCTTGCCAGTCTCTGTGTGGGCTTGGGAGTCTTGTTTATCGAGTTTCCCTTCTATGACAAGCTACGCTTCCAATGGCGATTTAAAGGCAAGCAGAAGTGAGTATCAAATTCCCTTGAGGAGAAAGAAATGAAAGTCAATATAGCAGATCTTCATCCGACTCAACTATACTTATCAGAAAAGAAGTTGCAAGATATTCAGATGCTTTACCAGTCGGCAGAAACAATCCAAGTCGATCCAATCAGTATTCTTGCCTTTGGAGATTGCTTGTTGATTACAGATGGGCATCACAGGGCTTATCAGGCTTTATTGGCAGGTCGGGATACGATTTCTGCTGAGTGGGATAGAGATGGTGGTGATGAACTATATCATCTCTATGCGCAAGCCTGCGAAGAAAGAAAAATTTACTCTGTTCTGGATTTAAAAAATCATATCTTAGCTCAAGATGAGTATGAAGCAAAATGGTATAACTGGTGTGATGGTTTTAATCAAGCAGCAACTCTTTTGTTGAAAAGGAAAGCAGATGAAACAGACCCTACAAATAGATAATTCACTGCGTCTTGTTCCTTATTATAAGGTCAATCATTGTGAAGAAGCTCTTGCTTGGTATCAGGATGTGAACTTGGTTCACCTCGTAGATGGGGTGAAGCTTCCTTATAGTCAAGAAACTTTGGAAGCCATGTATTCCTATTTGGATCAGCATGGTGAGCTTTTTTGGATTGAAGTCAAGGAGAAGGGTGAATGGTTTCCAATTGGGGATGTTACACTATCTCAGGACAATCTCCCCATTGTGATTGGAAATCCCGCTTACCAACATCGAGGACTTGGAAAAAAGATCCTAAGTACTTTGATTGAATTGGCTCGAATAAAAGGATGGAAAGAATTGAGAGTCAAGGAAATCTACACTTACAATCATGTATCTAGGCGCTGTTTCAAGTCGCTTGGATTTGTGGAAAATGGAGCAACAGAAAAAGGAACGAGTTTTGTATTGAAATTAGTCTAATCTAACTTGTTTTTTAACTCAAAATCTGATAAACTATGTAGTAATTGAATAGAAATCTGCAAGACTAGTAACTCAAGGGAAGTATATCAGGGAGGAGAGCCGTGACTGCAAGCTCTTTATATGAAAGCTGGGTGAATTCACTTGCGCATGGATTTAGAAATGAAGGTCTGACTTGTCAGATGAAAACGGATGGTACCGCGTGTCAACGCTCCGAGTGGAGTTTTTGGCATGTGGTTTTCTTTTTATCTGATAAGCGACTGATGGAGGAATTATGTCAACTATTGAAGAACAATTAAAAGCGCTTCGTGAAGAAACGCTGGCTAGCTTGAAGCAGATTACTGCTGAAAATAAAAAAGAGATGCAAGATTTGCGTGTCTCTGTCCTTGGTAAAAAGGGTTCGCTCACTGAAATCCTCAAAGGGATGAAAGATGTTTCTGCTGAGATGCGTCCAATCATTGGGAAACACGTCAATGAAGCTCGTGATGTCTTGACAGCAGCCTTTGAAGAAACAGCTAAGCTCTTGGAAGAAAAGAAAGTCGCAGCTCAACTGGCTAGCGAGAGTATCGATGTGACGCTTCCAGGTCGCCCAGTTGCTACTGGTCACCGTCACGTTTTGACACAAACCAGTGAAGAAATCGAAGATATTTTCATTGGGATGGGTTACCAAGTCGTGGATGGTTTTGAAGTGGAGCAAGACTACTATAACTTTGAACGTATGAACCTTCCAAAAGACCACCCAGCTCGTGATATGCAGGACACATTCTATATCACAGAAGAAATCTTGCTACGTACTCACACGTCTCCAGTTCAGGCGCGTGCTATGGATGCCCATGATTTCTCTAAAGGTCCTTTGAAAATGATCTCACCAGGGCGTGTGTTCCGTCGTGACACAGACGATGCGACCCACAGTCACCAGTTCCACCAAATTGAAGGCTTGGTTGTTGGGAAAAATATCTCTATGGCTGATCTTCAAGGAACCCTTCAGTTGATTGTGCAAAAAATGTTCGGTGAAGAGCGTCAGATCCGTCTGCGTCCATCTTACTTCCCATTCACAGAGCCATCTGTTGAGGTGGATGTTTCTTGCTTCAAGTGTGGTGGAGAAGGCTGTAACGTATGTAAGAAAACAGGTTGGATCGAAATTATGGGTGCCGGTATGGTTCACCCACGTGTCCTTGAAATGAGTGGTATCGATGCGACTGTTTACTCTGGATTTGCCTTTGGTCTTGGACAAGAGCGTGTAGCTATGCTCCGTTACGGAATCAACGATATCCGTGGATTCTACCAAGGAGATGTCCGCTTCTCAGAACAGTTTAAATAATGATTAGAAAAGTAGAAATGGCAGATGTTGAGGTGTTGGCTAAAATTGCCAAACAAACCTTTCGTGAAACATTTGCTCATGATAATACGGAAGAGCAGTTACAGGAATACTTTGAAGAGGCTTATAGTCTGAGAGTTTTGTCAACTGAGTTGGAAAATCCAGAATCCGAAACCTATTTCATTATGCATGAAGAGGAGATAGCTGGTTTTCTCAAAGTCAACTGGGGAAGTGCTCAGACTGAGAGAGAATTAGAGGATGCTTTTGAAATTCAACGTCTCTATGTGCTACAAAAATTCCAAGGATTTGGACTCGGTAAGCAACTGTTTGAATTTGCTCTTGAACTTGCTACCAAAAATAGTTTTTCCTGGGCTTGGTTAGGTGTTTGGGAGCATAATACAAAAGCTCAAGCGTTTTATAATCGATATGGTTTTGAAAAATTTAGCCAACATCATTTTATGGTTGGTCAAAAAGTAGATACGGATTGGTTACTGAGAAAGAAATTAAGGTAAGAAGATGATTCTTCTATTGAAATGATAGGAAAGGAAAAGAACTAGAGTGGCAACTGTCATTCTGGAGAACTAAATTATGCTTGTATCTTATAAATGGTTAAAAGAATTGGTGGACATTGATGTTCCATCACAAGAGTTGGCTGAAAAAATGTCAACTACAGGGATCGAGGTAGAAGGTGTCGAATCACCGGCCGCTGGTCTCTCAAAAATTGTCGTCGGTGAGGTCTTGTCTTGCGAAGATGTGCCAGAAACTCACCTCCATGTTTGTCAGGTTAACGTTGGCGAAGAAGAAGCCCGTCAAATCGTCTGTGGTGCACCGAATGTGCGTGCTGGTATCAAGGTTATGGTGGCTCTTCCAGGAGCTCGCATCGCTGACAATTACAAGATCAAAAAAGGGAAAATCCGCGGTCTTGAGTCACTTGGAATGATCTGTTCACTTGGTGAATTGGGAATTTCTGACTCAGTTGTGCCAAAGGAATTCGCAGATGGCATCCAAATCTTGCCAGAAAATGCCGTTCCAGGTGAGGAAGTCTTCTCATATCTAGACTTGGATGATGAAATCATCGAACTTTCTATTACACCCAACCGTGCAGATGCCCTTTCTATGCGTGGAGTGGCTCACGAAGTGGCAGCTATTTATGATAAGGCAGTCAACTTTAAAGAATTTACTCTAACAGAAACTAATGAAGCTGCGGCAGATGCCCTTTCTGTCAGCATTGAGACAGACAAAGCGCCTTACTATGCCGCTCGTATCTTGGATAATGTGACTATCGCACCAAGTCCACAATGGTTGCAAAACCTTCTCATGAACGAAGGCATCCGTCCTATTAACAACGTAGTGGACGTGACCAACTACATCCTGCTTTACTTTGGTCAGCCTATGCATGCTTTTGACTTGGACACTTTTGAAGGAAATGACATTCGTGTGCGTGAAGCGCGTGCTGGTGAAAAATTGGTGACCTTGGACGATGAAGAACGTGACTTGGACGTGAATGACCTAGTCATCACTGTCGCAGACAAGCCAGTAGCTCTTGCAGGTGTTATGGGTGGTCAAGCAACAGAAATCTCTGAAAAATCTAGTCGCGTTGTCCTTGAAGCTGCTGTCTTCAATGGCAAATCTATCCGTAAAACTAGCGGTCGCTTGAATCTTCGTTCTGAGTCGTCTTCTCGCTTTGAAAAAGGCATTAATGTGGCAACAGTCAATGAAGCCCTTGATGCGGCAGCTAGCATGATTGCAGAACTTGCTGGTGCTACTGTACGTAAAGGCATCGTTTCAGCAGGTGAGCTTGACACTGCAGATGTAGAAGTATCTTCAACCCTTGCAGACGTTAACCGCGTCCTTGGTACGGAGCTTTCATACACTGATGTAGAAGATGTCTTCCGTCGTCTTGGCTTTGGCCTTTCTGGAAATGCAGATAGCTTTACAGTCAGCGTACCACGTCGTCGTTGGGATATCACTATTGAAGCAGACCTCTTTGAAGAAATCGCTCGTATCTATGGTTATGACCGCTTGCCAACTAGTCTTCCAAAAGACGATGGAACAGCTGGTGAATTGACTGTGACACAAAAACTTCGCCGTCAAGTTCGTACGATTGCTGAAGGAGCAGGTTTAACAGAAATCATTACCTATGCTCTGACAACTCCTGAAAAAGCAGTTGAGTTTACAGCTCAACCAAGTAACCTTACAGAACTCATGTGGCCAATGACAGTGGATCGTTCTGTCCTCCGTCAAAATATGATCTCAGGTATTTTGGATACGGTGGCCTACAACGTAGCTCGTAAGAATAAAAACTTGGCCCTTTACGAGATTGGAAAAGTCTTTGAACAAACAGGTAATCCGAAAGAAGAACTTCCAAATGAGATCAACAGCTTTGCCTTTGCCTTGACAGGCTTGGTTGCTGAAAAAGATTTCCAAACAGCAGCAGTTCCAGTTGATTTCTTCTATGCTAAAGGAATCCTTGAAGCCCTCTTTGCTCGTTTGGGACTTGCAGTGACCTATACAGCTACAGCTGAAATTGCAAGCCTCCACCCAGGACGTACAGCTATGATTTCACTTGGTGACCAAGTCCTTGGTTTCCTTGGTCAAGTACACCCAGTCACTGCTAAGGCCTACGATATTCCAGAAACGTATGTGGCTGAGCTCAACCTTTCAGCCATCGAAGTAGCCCTTCAACCTGCTGCTCCATTTGTGGAAATCACGAAATTCCCAGCAGTCAGCCGTGACGTTGCCCTTCTCCTTAAGGCAGAAGTGACTCACCAAGAAGTTGTGGACGCTATCCAAGCTGCCGGTGTGAAACGTTTGACAGATATCAAACTCTTTGATGTCTTTTCAGGTGAGAAATTGGGACTTGGTATGAAGTCAATGGCCTATAGCTTGACCTTCCAAAATCCAGAAGACAGCTTAATTGACGAAGAAGTCGCACGCTATATGGAAAAAATCCAAGCTTCTCTCGAAGAAAAAGTGAATGCAGAAGTGCGTTAAAGTATCAATCCATCCTTTGGGGTGGATTTTTGCTTTTCACATAACAATTCAGGATCAAAAATAGACAGTTGAGGAACAGAGAAGATAAATTGGAGTTTACCAGTGTATAATGTACTCATAACTCAAAGTACCCTAAGATTTTTTACTAAAATGAGGATGATAAAAATGGACAGAAATCATTGTAAATGCTATCAAAAAGGAGTATAATGAGTGCAAGACATTTCGGAGGTGAAAGATGCTAGAAGTAAGAAGTCTAGAGAAAAGTTTTGGACCTAAGCAAGTTTTGTTTGGTATTGACTTTCAAGCGCGACCAGGTCGTATTTTGGGATTAGTCGGGAAAAACGGTGCTGGGAAGACAACGATTTTCCACAGTATTTTGAAGTTTTTAGAATACCAAGGAGAAATCAGTCTAGATGGTCAGGATATTCGTCAAGAGACCTACACTCGGATTGGCTATCTGCCTGAAGAACGCAGTCTCATGCCTAAATTGACAGTCCTTGAACAAGTTCGCTACTTGGCGACTCTAAAAGGTATGGATGCCAAGGAAGTCAAGGAAAAACTCCCTCAATGGATGAAGAGGTTGGAAGTGAAAGGAAAGCTGACAGATAAAATCAAGAGCCTGTCAAAAGGAAATCAGCAGAAGATTCAGCTCATCATTACTCTGATTCATGAGCCAGACTTGATTATCTTGGATGAGCCTTTCAGTGGCTTGGATCCAGTCAATACTGAATTGCTCAAGCAAGTCATCTTTCAGGAAAAAGAGCGCGGAGCAACCATTATCTTTTCTGACCATGTCATGACCAACGTCGAGGAGCTTTGTGACGATATTCTCATGATTCGAGATGGCCGTGTGGTCTTGCATGGGCCGGTCCAGGATGTCCGCAATCAATACGGGAAAACGCGTCTCTTTGTTTCAAGTGAACGAAGTAAGGAAGAATTGGAAAATCTTCCTCATGTCAAACAGGTGAGTTTGACCAAACAAGGCAGTTGGAAATTGATCTTAGAGGATGAGAGCGCTGGAAGGGAACTCTTCCCAATCTTGACTCAGGGGCAATACATCGCAACCTTTGACCAGCAAGCGCCAACAATTGATGAAATCTTTAAACTAGAATCAGGGGTGGAAGTATGAGAAATATGTGGGTTGTAATGAAGGAAACCTATCTTCGACATGTTAAGTCATGGAGTTTCTTCTTTATGGTGATTTCGCCGTTCCTCTTTTTAGCCTTATCTGTAGGAATTGGCTACCTCCAAGGGTCTTCTATGGCCAAGAATAGCAAGATAGCAGTAGTAACAACAGTGCCATCTGTGGAAGAAGGGCTCAAGGGTACTAATGGTATCAACTTTGATTATAAGGATGAAGCCAGTGCCCAAACTGCTATCAAGGATGAGAAAATCAAGGGTTACCTAACCGTCGACCAAGAGGACAGCGTCATCAAGGCCGTCTATCATGGTGAAACCTCTCTTGAAAGTGGCATCAAACTAGCTGTAACCAATAGACTAAATGAACTGCAATACCAACTCAATCGTTCGGCAGCTAATTTGTCTCAAGAACAGGAAAAACGCCTGAGTCAAACCGTTGATTTTACTGAGAAGATTGATGAATCTAAGGAAAACAAAAAAATTGTTCAAACCATTGCGGCCGCAGGGCTTGGTTTCTTCCTTTATATGATTTTGATTACCTATGCTAGTGTCACTGCTCAGGAAGTGGCTAGCGAGAAAGGAACCAAAATCATGGAGGTGGTCTTCTCTAGTATCCGAGCTAGTCATTATTTCTACGCTCGCATGCTGGCTCTGCTTCTTGTGATTTTGACCCATATTGGCATTTACGTCGTGGGTGGAATTGCTGCCATTCTTCTCTTTAAAGACCTACCAATCTTAGCACAATCTGGTATTTTAAACCATATAGGAGAGGCTTTCTCGCTCAACACCTTATTGTTTGTCTTGGTTAGCCTCTTTATGTACGTTGTTTTAGCAGCCTTCCTAGGTTCTATGGTTTCTCGTCCTGAGGATGCAGGAAAAGCCTTGTCGCCTTTGATGATTTTGATTATAGGTGGTTTTTTTGGAGTGACAGCTCTAGGTGCAGCTGGTGACAATCTCATCTTGAAGATTGGTTCATATATTCCCTTTATTTCGACCTTCTTCATGCCATTTAGAGCCATTAATGGCTATGCAAATGGGTTAGAAGCTTGGATTTCGCTTGCGATTACGATTGCTTTTGCAGTAACTGCAACAGTCTTTATCGGACGTATGTATGCTAGTCTCGTTTTGCAGACAGATGATTTAGGTCCTTGGAAAACCTTTAAACGTGCCTTATCTTATAAATAGAAGAGCCTCGCGAAAGCGAGGTTTTTTAGAGATAAAAAGAGTGGAATTCAGAAAAATATTTTTCATATCTATTGACTTTTAGGGGTGAAATTTGGTATGATAGTAGGCGGTATTGTTTACCCCATTTGAAAGGCCCCGGAACCTTCCAAATACTTTTCGATGGGAAGGAACACCCATCACCGTAAACAAAAATCGAACTATATATAGGAGAAATCATGAACAAAACAACATTTATGGCTAAACCAGGCCAAGTTGAACGTAAATGGTACGTAGTTGACGCAACTGATGTACCACTTGGACGTCTTTCTGCAGTAGTTGCTAGCGTACTTCGCGGAAAAAACAAACCAACATTTACACCACACACTGATACAGGTGACTTTGTAATTGTTATCAATGCTGAAAAAGTTAAATTGACTGGTAAAAAAGCAACTGATAAAATCTACTATACTCACTCAAACCACCCAGGTGGATTGAAACAAATCTCTGCAGGTGAACTTCGTTCTAAAAATGCAGTACGTTTGATCGAGAAATCAGTTAAAGGTATGCTTCCACACAATACTCTTGGACGCGCTCAAGGTATGAAGTTGAAAGTATTTGTTGGAGCTGAGCACACTCACGCTGCACAACAACCAGAAGTTCTTGATATTTCAGGACTTATCTAAGGAAAGGAACAATAAAGTATGTCACAAGCACAATATACAGGTACTGGACGTCGTAAAAACGCTGTTGCACGCGTTCGCCTTGTTCCAGGAACTGGTAAAATCACTGTTAACAAAAAAGATGTTGAAGAGTACATCCCACACGCTGACCTTCGTCTTGTCATCAACCAACCATTCGCAGTTACTTCAACTGCAGGTTCATACGACGTTTTCGTTAACGTTGTAGGTGGTGGATACGCAGGTCAATCAGGAGCTATCCGTCACGGTATCGCTCGTGCCCTTCTTCAAGTAGACCCAGACTTCCGCGATTCATTGAAACGCGCAGGACTTCTTACACGTGACTCACGTAAAGTTGAACGTAAGAAACCAGGTCTTAAGAAAGCTCGTAAAGCATCACAATTTAGTAAACGTTAATTCGAAAGAATTACTATACTTACAAAGAGCACCTTTCGGGGTGTTCTTTTTTGTACTTTCTTGATAAATTGGTGCAATTGACACAGTTGTGGTGACTTTAGTCGCTTACAAATGTGGCTGCAACCGGACAAGGCCAGTTGCCTCAAAACGTTAATCAATACGATTATATCAATGTTTCAAAGAGTCTGGGACAAAAGTCTAACCTTAAATATAAAAAGCGAACAAAACGAGTTATCTGACACTCAGAATTCTGTCTTGTTCGCTTTTTTTGTCTAATCTATCGATTTTTAAAATTTATAATAAAGAATTCCTAAAATAAAAATCTTTTTGTCCCAAACTCTTTTTTGTCGATTTTTAAGCTCGTATAGCTTTGTGATAACCTTCTGATAACCTCTGAAAGTTTAGTTCCTTTAACAGAAGAGTTGGAACAAGTCGGAAAGAATATCAATTCTATAGCCCGTCTTACAACTGTAGTTGGGAGAATAAGCTATGAGAATAAAATGGATATGTCTATTTTGATGCAAAAAATAGTTGATGTGATGGAGGAAAAAGATGTTTATTTTCAAAAGTAATATGGACAAGGATTTTGATCAGATATGCGAATACATACTGAAATTAAAGCGAGCAGAATTATTTCTTCATGGAATTAAACAACAAGATAAAACGAAGGCTCGTTTGTATCATGCGATGCTGGAATACTACGATGCTAATCATAAAAAAGAAAGACATATGAGGATTTTAAAATAAGGAAACGCGGTTAAATTGAACTGCACCCTAAAAGTTAGACAGAAAAAATCTAACTTTTGGGGTGATTTGAATTTTGAGGAATCCCCAAACTCCGAGTTATTAATTTGAATGCCATAACAACAAGCCAATAATTGATTTTAATAAATTATACTCGTGGTGCTATTTACTTTCAAAATACAATAAAAAGCTCAAAAGGACTACACTGTAAGTGTCGAAACAAACAGGAGGTTAGCCCCAATGAGCGACTTACAATATACAGGTAAATCTCATCACTTGCAATGGACTTTGAAACAATTATCAAAATTTGTCTTCAGCTATATAGTGAACAATGTCCCGAATCTTACAAATATCGTAACAATATCAGCTTGTCTAAGGTTTCAGATCAGTCTTTATTAGTTTTGTTTATTTTACAGACTGAACTAGGCATTAAATCATCTTCGTCATTTCTATCGGATATGCCAACTCTTTCCCTGTGGGTGTCTCCCTGAAAGAAGTCGATTTAATCGACGGTTAAGACAGTTGATTTGATTAGTTCAAATCATTCGACAAGCCATGAATACTCAACTTTCTCAAAATAGCATTGTCATCATCGATAGTTTTTCATTATCACTTTGTCAACCTGTTCGTAATCATTGAGCATGTATTTTCCATGAACTAGGCGACATTGGTTACAATTTCTCTAAGTACCGTTGGTTTTGAGGATTCAAAGTACATCTGTTGGTCACTCTATCAGGCTATATTCTGAATGACGTTGTGACACTTGTCTTAGCACATGACATTGATATTTTCATTGCGTATCTAGGATGTCCTAGTCAACGAGGTCTCAATGAACATTCTAATGGATTATTAAGACGAAATAGACTACCGAAACAAATGGATTTTACTGATATTTCTCAAAATTATTTATCAGCTAAACTGATAAAAGAAATAGAATTCCTAAAAAGTCTTTGAATTATCAAATACCATACCAAGTTTTTCTGAGTTACATGAAAAATCTAACTTAATTTGACAATCTAGGTTCTGAATATTTCATAAAGTATTAAATCGATAAATAGTATAGAATTTTTCAATAATTATGCTAAGCGGTATACGTAAAAAGGTGTTTCTTTAGAGGAGAGATTTGGGAGTGGGGGCTAGTTTACATTTTATAAATTTAATGTATTCATAGTGGGTTTGAGTAATGTTAAGTTATACTTAAAAATATATTTAATTAATACTTTGTGACTCTGCTTCGGTATCAATACTAGAACCTCTACAGAATTATAGTGGAATGAAGTAAAATATGAATAAACTGATTGGGAAATTCAAATAAATTTCTAGCAATATTTTAGAAGTTGCAGTTTACCACTCTAAATTCAATCAATTAAAATAAAATATGGAAGAAAAGGGTAGAGTAATTTTGAATAATTTGATATAATGAACTGTATTAATTAATGCTTTATTAAGGGGTTTCTGTTATGTTATTTAATCGTAAAGGAATAAATCAAAAGAATTGGAGAATGGTAAAAAAAGGGAAGCATTTTCTTTTTGGCTGTACTCTTTTTTTAGCAACTGGTGCAATAGGATTGCAACAAACACAAGTTGTCAGAGCAGATGAAGTGGCATCTTCAGTTGTTACATCAATGAACTCGGCAGAAGATGGAGATGATAGGGATAAAGGTAAAACACCTAAAGAGGAAGTAATTAAGCAGGAAGATAATGAGATTAATTTGGGAGTCACTTCTCCATTATCAAAAAAATCTGATGAGCTCGATAAAAAAGAGGATGTAGCTAAAACAGAGGTTAATAAACAATCTTTAATCGAATTAATAGAAAAAATTAAGAATATAGACTTAAGCAAAAAAACTATAGATTCAGTAGAGAAATTGAATCTTTCTTTGTCGCGCGCACAACAACTGATGGAAAGTCCGACAGTAAGTCAAGAAGAGGTAGATAAAGAAGAGAAAGCTCTTAAAGAATCTTTTGAAAAATTAGAGGATAAACCTGAAAAAGAAAAAGCCTCAGAGTCTAGAGAAAAAACTGAGCCTCAAAAAGAAGAGAAATCAGATTTAAGCAAAGAAAAAATAACAAAAGTAACAGAAACTGTAAATGAAATTCACAGTTTAGCTAATCAAATAAATTATGAGTTCAGCGATGCTGAGAAAGAATTAGTTAAAACAGCTGAAAAACGTTCTGAGGATAGTAACAGGGAGGGCGAGGTAGAGTCGCTCCTTAAAGAAGTCACACGTCTTCGAAATAAAGTAGCCAATCGCATGACAAGAGCTCATTCTGGTAAACGTGATCCACGAAATGGACAACCGATTAATGGGAATGGTGAGAGTGGGTTTAGAGTAACAGGTGCCGATAGAAGTTCAACAACACCAGTCCCAAGTATTCAAAATAATCTTAATGGTAAAGCTAGCAGTGTTTCCGATGTAACGGTAAATGCACCAGCAGGTTCAACTGTTAAACTGTATGATAGCAATGATATCTTAATCGGTGAAGCAGTTGCAAATGCACAAGGAATTGCAGTTGTTCATCCTAGAAACAGTTTACCAGAAGGAGCAATTAAAGCTACAGCGACAGTAGGAGGTCAAGAGTCAGAAAAAAGTGTATCAGTAAATGTGACTCGCATAAAAACTGGTGAGGGACCTGCAAGACATGAGAAACCGTCTCAACCTACAAATACACAAATTTTAATAAATAAGACTAATATAATTGCCTATAGAGGTGATTATGTTGATGTTACAATTCAAGCAGCGTCCAATGCTGTTGAGAAATTCTGGATACCAAGTGATCCATATTCAGTAAAATGGCTAAATCATACAGGACAATTTAGAACCTCAGCTGGTACAGATAAGACAAATCAAATGACCGCATATACCAAGGGAACAATTGGTTTAGATCAACCAGAAGGGACTAGTGGATTTGTGTATGCTGTGATTGGTAAAGCAAAAGCTGGGAAAATTAGTAGAGATAACCCTTCAGTAACTAAATCAGTTAAATTGGATATTACTGTTCTTTCATTAGCAAAAAAATATGATATATCTATAGACGAAAAGATTACAGTAGAAAATCCGAATAATGTAAGTCAATACGAAAAAGATAAAATTATAGCAGCAATTAAGAAAAAAATAATGTAACTTATACAGATGCGGCATACAGAGCATACTTAGATAGTGCGAAGTATTCTGTAGATGAAAAAGGGAATGTTATAATTACTTATCCTGATAATTCAATTGATAAAGTAGCTTCTTCCTATACAATTCAAAAAAGACCGGTTATTGAGACGTCATTAACAGATAAGGCAGATATTAATACTCCGATAACTGTTTCTGCTGATCCTGGCTCGACGGTAAAATTATATGACCATGGAGGAGCAGAATTAGGTCAAGGAACAGCTGATTTAAACGGACGTGTAACTATTAATCCAACACGCCCAATTCCAAATGGGAATGTAACCGCGAAAGCCATAGATAACAGAAACAATATTACAGATCCGAGTGTTGTAAAACAAGCAACTGTACCAAGGCCAAATGATATTAATGTTCAACAAACTTCACACGGTGCAACTAGCGTAACCTTAACTCCAAATGGTAGAACGGATATTATTACTGCAACTGTTCAAGGTAAAAAAGTTAAACTTGAAAAAGAAGCGAATGGTCGTTATAGAACTCTTGAAAATGCAGCAAATGTAAGTATCACACAAAATTCAAATGGAAGTATAACGTTAGGGTTGCCTGCCGGAAATAGATTTGAAGTTTTAGATAGAATTCAAGTTTTAGCAGAAAATAAAGATATAACAGTAAGCTCAGGAATCCGATCTTCTAATGAAGTAAATGAATATGTATTATCAAATAGATTTGAAAAAATTCCAGTTAAAAATGTAAATAATTTAACCCCAGAAGACAAGGAAAGAGTTAAAGCTGCTTATGAAAAAGCTAATCCTGGTATTAATAAGGCCGAAGTAACAGTTGCTAATAACGGCAACATTACATACAATCACCAAGGAAAAGGATCAATACAAAAAGGTGAAGCTAGATTAGATGGTAATGTTATTTTAGATAATACAGCACCATCAAAACCGATTATAGAAACCCCATTATTAGAAAAAGCTGGAACTAGAATGCCGATTGTTATTAGTTCAGAACCTAAAGCAAAAGTAGAAATCTTCGATTCTAAAAATCGAAAGATTGGAGAAAAAACTACTGATGAGCGAGGGAAGGTAACAATCGAACCAACTCTAGATTTACCAGCCGGAAACATTATAGCTAAAGCAATTGATGAGGCTGGTAATATTTCTCAACCTAGTGATCCAAAACTGGTTACATATAAAGATTTTACACCAGTAGTACCAGCTATCACACCTGTTACAAAGGTGACAAAATTAACACCAGCAGAAATTAAAGAGGTAAAAGATAAAGTCCAAGCAGCAAATAAAGGTAAAACTGTTGAGGTTTCAACAAATGGAACGGCGACTGTTACAGATCCTATCTCTGGATTTAGTCATCAAATATCAGGTACGCAATTAGTAGATTCAAAAGATAAAATCAAACCTACAGTAGAAATTCCTTATAGTGATACTAGTAAACAAGAAATATATGTCTATTCACATGAAGAAAATAATATTACTATTAAAGTAAAAGATAATTCTGGGAAAATCTCGAATGCATATTTAGCCTTCGCAGCAGATAATAGACAAGGATTAGGACAAGAAGATACTAGTTATTTAGGTGGAGGAAGCTCAGATGGTTTATATCTAAGAACAAATAGTATTAAATCAGAAACAACTGCAACAAACACTCAACCTGCTACGATTACAGTAAGTGGAAATATTAATAATCAACCTTACACAAGTGAAAAATCTATTACCCGTTATGTATATGCAGAAGATCCAAGTGGTAATACGAATTATGAACATGTAGGTCATGCGAATGATAATGGAGTACCAGGACGTGTTCGTTTTGTGTGGAAACCGCAAACTTTCAAATACACAGCAACTGCAAATTCACAAACACAAACAGTTAGCTATAAAGAGGAACCAAGCGCAGAAGCAAGTGTTAATAAAACAGGATTACCAGCAGGAACAACATATGCTTGGAAAACAAAACCAGATACATCAACTCCTGGCGACAAATCTGGGGTAGTAGAAGTCACTTATCCAGATACTTCAAAAGATACCGTGAATGTAACTGTAAGTGTTCGTAAGTTAAGCGATGAATATAATCTTGCAGCAACTGAAATCGAAGTTAATCAAAATGATCAGGTATCTAATGATAGATTAAAAACAGTAGTGTCGGCAACTTCAAAAGTAGGGAACGTTAATGGAACTGACAAAATTTCAACAGTAACAGCACCAAAAATAAACACAGTAAATTATGGAAGTCAAAACATTACTGCGACAGTTACGTTTAAAGATGGAACAGTAAACGAAGTTAAGATTCCGATAAAAGTAAAAGACGTAACGAAACCAACTATCTCAGCACCAGGTGAAAATACAAACTGGGAAATGACTGCCTTAGACAAAACTTTACCAAATATGGAAGTAAGAGCAGAAGATAATGCGAATGGTAGTGGAATAAAATCAGTTAGTGTTACAGGGTTACCTGATTACTTAGAATATGATAAAACTACAAATTCTATTAAATTCAAAGCAGGAAAAGAAGGAGTAGAAAAACTACCAACAGGAACACAGTCAAAAGAGTTCTCATTAACAATTCGAGCAGAAGATAATGCAGGAAACGTAAAAGAAAAAATTGCGAAAATTACTATTTCTTCAATGAGTACGAAGAACACACCAGAAGCCAAAGAGCAAACGGTAGATAACGGATCAGAACCAAAAGCCAAAGACAGCATTGGTAATGTAGAAGGATTACCAAGTGGAACAACCTTCACATGGAAAGACAACACACCACCGAACACAGCGGTCAAAACACCAGGAAAAGTAGATGGAACAGTCGTTGTCCACTACCCAGATGGAACAAGTGAAGAAGTACAAGTGAAGGTCAATGTCAGAGGCGAAGACGAAACGTATACACCAGAAGCCAAAGAGCAAACGGTAGATAACGGATCAGAACCAAAAGCCAAAG